>JAUWUU010000085.1 GCA_030617765.1 Flavobacteriia bacterium
TCTGGGTTGTAAAGCAGCACTACCAGAAACCATGGTATGCAATTGACCACCTAAAGCTTCTCTCCATTTGCTGAAAATAAGTTTATTGGCAAGCTCTAATTGTTTTTCGTACCACCACCCATTTGCTCCGTAGGGTTCATATTTTAATCCAAGTTCAACAGCCCAAAAGAAAAGACGTTTTTTTATTCCGGTAAGATCAGCACCTTTTGCTATAATACTGTCATAGATTTTTTCGAGTAATCGCGGAACAACACTCATAAAATGAGGTTTGATCTCTTTTAAATTATCCGATATTTTTTCAATACTTTCTGCATAATAAATTGAAATTCCACTTTGCATGTATAAATAATGCAACAATCTCTCAAAAATATGACAAACCGGTAAAAAACTTAGAACTTTGGTTTTTCCTTCTATAATTGGTAACCGAGGTTTGCTGCCTAGTACATTACTTACGATATTGTTGTGAGAAAGCATAACTCCTTTTGGCACACCTGTAGTACCAGAAGTGTAAATTATTGTAGCCAGATCAGAAGGTTGTACATTATCTTTATGTTTTTCAACTTTGTCTTGGTTGCTTTCATCATTACCAAGATCTAAAACTTCTTGCCAGTTTTTACAGCCAGGGATATCTTCAAATGAATAGATCTCTTTTAGAGTAGGTACTTCATTTTTAATAGCATTTGCTTTTTCAAATAATACTTCATCCGAAAGAAAGCAATGTGTTACCTCAGCATGATTAAAAATATATTTGTAATCATCTTGACTGATAGTAGGATAGATGGGAACATTAATAGCTCCCAATTGTAGGATGCCAATATCTAAAATATTCCACTCAGTACGATTTGTTGTAGAAATTATAGCAATTTTATCTTTTGGTTTAACTCCCAACTTCAATAAACCTCTACTAATAGCGTTGGCTTTGTTTACAAATTCTTGACTTGAGGTTGCAATCCATTCACCATTGACTTTGGTTACCAATGATTTTTCAAGATTAAATTTTTCGAGTTGATAGTAAGGAAAATCAAAGAGACGTTTTATTTCTATTGCCATAATATTTATTTTATTGCAAAATAATTAATTTGGTTGAATTATAAAAAGTTTTTTTGAATAAAAACTTAGATTTGAATTAAACGCTACTCAATTCAAATGTTTATCTTTGCACTTCGAAAAATCGAAATTTAATTAAAAACAAAAAATGAAAATATCATACAATTGGTTACAACAATTTTTAAAAGTAGATCTTGATACTGAAATAGTTGGTGAAATTCTTACAGATCTAGGTTTAGAAGTTGAAGGGATAGAAACGTTTGAAACTGTAAAAGGCAGTTTAAAAGGTATTGTTGTAGGTGAAGTTTTAACTTGTGAGCAACATCCAAACGCTGATAGGCTAAAAGTGACATCTGTTGATCTGGGAAATGGAGATCCTGTACAGATTGTTTGTGGTGCTCCTAATGTTGCCGTTGGTCAAAAAGTTCCTGTAGCAACAATTGGCACAATCTTATTTTCTGATAGTGGTGAAAGTTTTAAAATTAAAAAAGGTAAAATTCGGGGTGAATTTAGTCATGGAATGATCTGTGCCGAAGATGAATTGGGTTTGGGAAAAAGTCATGATGGAATTATGGTTTTAGATAAAGAAATAAGATCAGGCACCGTTGCAGCTGAAATTTTTGAAATAGAATCTGATAAAATTTTTGAAATTGGTTTAACTCCAAATCGCGCTGATGGAATGAGCCATTTAGGTGTGGCAAGAGATCTGCGTGCCGGATTATTACAACAAAAAAGTATTAAAAAAGAATTGTTAACACCATCTGTCAGTGATTTTCATGTTGATGAGCGCACTTTTAAAATTAACATTGAAGTTGAAGATAATAAGTTAGTACCTAGATATGCAGGAATTACCATAGTTGATCTAACAATTGAAGAGTCACCAAAATGGTTGCAAGACAGATTACTTTCTATAGGACTAAAACCTATTAATAATGTAGTTGATGTTACCAATTTTGTTTTACACGGATTAGGGCAACCACTGCATGCGTTTGATGCCGGTAAAATTAGAGATGATAAAATTGTGGTTAAAAATTTACCTACCGGTACAAAATTCACTACACTTGACGGTGTTGAAAGAGAATTACACGAAGATGATATCATGATCTGTGATGGAGAAGATAATCCATTGTGTATTGGTGGAGTATTTGGTGGAGAAACTTCTGGTGTTACCAATAATACGACCAAAATATTTTTAGAAAGTGCTTATTTTAATCCGGTTTCAATTCGTAAAACAGCAAAACGTCATGCATTGAACACGGATGCATCATTTAGATTTGAAAGAGGGATTAATCCAGATACTGTTGCTTATGCCTTAAAATACGCAGCAATCTTGATTAAAGATATTGCAAAAGGAAAAATAGTATCAGATGTGATTGATATTTATCCTGAAAAAATCGAAGATTATCAAGTGCACCTATCATATGATAGAGCGTATAAATTGATTGGTGAAGAGATTCCAACTGATACAATAAAAAATATATTAGCTTCATTGGATATTAAAATAAATAACCAAACCGAATCTGGTTTAGGATTGACCATTCCTTCATATCGGGTTGATGTAACACGAGAAGCTGATATAGTAGAAGAGATCTTACGTGTTTATGGTTATAATAATATTGATACTTCAGCTAAATTAAATACTTCAATCTCATTTTCTGATAAGTTGAGTAATGAAAAAGTAGAGAATATTATAGCAAATATTTTAACCGCTAAAGGTTTTAATGAATCTATGGCAAATTCTTTAACCAAACCGGAGTATGTTTCATTATCAGATAATTTAAAGGAAGATCATAGTGTTATTATGCTAAATGCTTTGAGCAGTGACCTGGAAGCAATGCGTCAATCATTATTATTTGGAGGATTAGAATCTGTTGCATATAATATCAACCGAAAAAATAATTCTATCAAATTATTTGAGTTTGGAAAAACCTATCACAGATTTGAAAGCGGATATTCCGAACCAAAACACTTATCGCTAATTATAAGTGGAAAAAGAACTCAAGATACATGGAATGCAGGTAATAAATTTTCTGATTTCTTTTTCGTTAAAGGAGTTGTTACTCTATTGTTATCAAGATTGGGATTTGATCATTTAAAAACTTCTGACTCAAAAAATAATGTGTTTTCTGAAGCAATTTCTTTGAGTTTTGAGAAGATTAAATTGGTTGAATTTGGTACTGTAAAACAAAGTATTTTAAAAGAATTTGGTATCAAACAAGAAGTAATCTTTGCTGATTTTAATTGGGATAATATTATGGAGCATACCGGTAAAAAGGATATGAAAGTAAAAGCTCTATCAAAATACCCTGAAGTGAAACGTGATCTGGCTTTGCTTTTAGATGATGAAATAAAATTTTCTAATCTCTATAATGCTGCTTTCCAAAGTGAAAAGAAATTGTTGAAAAATGTAGATCTTTTTGATGTTTATACCGGTGACAAATTACCAAAAGGGAAAAAATCTTATGCTTTAAGTTTTGTTTTACAAGATAAAAATAAAACCTTAACCGATAAGCAAATAGATAAGATCATGCAGAAATTACAAGATGCTTTTACAAAACAGTTTGGAGCAGAGTTGAGATAAGATTAAAACAGGATTTTTTGTTAAAAGGTGAATATTATTATAATTGATATATTCACATTTTGACTTATTATCAGTATTACTTAAATTTTAAATTTCTCCTATCTTTGTAAAAACTTAAATTATGTACAAATCTATAATTCGTAAAACACTTTTTAAATTTGATCCTGAAGATGTGCATCATTTTACTTTTTCAATGTTAAAAACATTTTTTAAATTTCCTTTTTCAGATAATATTTCAAAGCATCTCTTTCAGGTAAATGATAAAAAATTGGAGCGTAAATTATTTGGTTTAACCTTTAAAAATCCTATTGGTTTGGCTGCAGGATTTGATAAGAATGCTGAACTTTTTGATGAATTTAATAATTTTGGATTTGGATTTGTAGAAATCGGAACAGTTACCCCTAAATCGCAACCCGGAAACCCTAAAAAGCGAATATTCCGTTTAATTGATGATGAAGCGATTATCAATAGGATGGGTTTTAATAATGATGGCGTAAAAGTAGTTACTGAAAGACTTCGTAAGAGAAAAAGTGATATTATAATTGGCGGCAATATTGGTAAAAATAAAGTTACTCTAAATAAAAATGCTGTTGATGATTATATAATTTGTTTTAATGAGTTATTTGATGTTGTAGATTATTTTGTGGTAAATGTGAGTTCGCCAAATACACCTAATTTAAGGGAGTTACAAGATAAAAAACCGCTTACCAATTTATTAAATACGCTTCAAGCCGAAAATAAAACCAAAGCAAAACAAAAACCAATTCTTTTAAAAATTGCACCTGATCTAACAAATGAGCAATTATTGGATATCATAGATATTGTAAAAATTACTAAAATTGCAGGTGTAGTAGCTACTAATACAACGATTTTAAGAGAAGAACTGAAATCTGAAAAACAAAATGAAACCGGTGGATTAAGTGGAAAACCTTTAACAAATAGATCTACTGAAGTAATTCGGTTTCTTTCCGAAAAATCAAATAAAGCTTTTCCAATCATTGGGGTAGGGGGTATCCATTCTGCTGAGGATGCTAAAGAAAAATTAGCTGCAGGAGCCGATCTGATACAATTATATACTGGTTTTATTTATGAAGGTCCCGGATTGGTGAAGAGAATTAACAAAGCATTATAATTTTTTAGTTATCTTTATTCATGAAGGTTTTTAATTATTTTTAAATTTTAAAAATTATATGAAATTGCCCCTCTATTTCATGTTGTTTATTGTCTGCTTTAATTCTTGTACGAATAATAAGCAATCGTTAGACCAATCAATTTCTGCTAGAAATTTGGTAATTGAGTATGCGTTTACCTCTAAAGCTTACGATACAACAATTCTTCCAAAAAACTTAAAAACCTTAGATACTTTTTATACTGCAACTACTGTTGAATCAATATGGTTTGATGATTCACTTTTATTGAATAAAACCGGAGAAGATTTTATAAATATACTTTCCAATGCAAATCAATATGGATTAGATCCAAAGCGATATTCAGTTGATAAGATTCAAAGTATTTATCACAAAATTAAAGAATCAAAGGCAACTAAAAATAGAAAAGAGTCAGCAAGCCTTTTGGGAGAATTACTAACTAAAAACTATTTTATTTTTGGGAAACATCTTAATTATGGCCTTATTGAAAGCGTAGATACATTAACGATTTTATCTAGAAAAGAGTTTGTGATTGAAATGCCAGAGTATTTGTTAAAGGCCTATAAAAAAGATAGTATTATTTATTATTTATTAGCTCTACAACCAAGTCAGGAAGGTTATAAAAAACTTCAAAAAGGAATGGTAAAATTTTTACAAAGTTCCACACTATCAAAGGAAAGCGTTAAGGTGGATAGTTATAAGCTAGATTCGCTAAAAGCAATAGCTCAATCAAAAAAAGCTTTGGTTTTACACAGTTATATTCCTGAAAATTCAACTGATACTATTTTTATAAGAGGGTTGCGAAAATTTCAATATGAGCACGGTTTAAAACCCGATGGTATTATTGGTACTAATACGGCTTATGCTCTTTCTAAAAGTCCTTATGAATATTACCAGAGTGCTGCAGCAAGTCTTGAAAGATGGCGTTGGAAACCATCATGGGGAAAAGATTATATTTATGTAAATATACCAGCATATCGTTTGTGGATTAGCTTAGGCGATACTTTAAAAATTGAGCATAATGTTGTTGTAGGAAAATTAAGGAATAAAACACCCGAAGTTTATAGTAAATTGAGTTATATCGTGGCGTATCCATACTGGCATGTGCCTACAAGTATTTCGGTTAATGAGGTACTGGTTAAGCAAAAAAAAGACTCAAATTATATGGTGAGAAATAATTATGAGGTTTTCACTAAAAAATTGGAACCAGTATCAATTCAACAAGTTAATTGGGATACCGTCAATAGATCTAATTTTAATTTTTATTTCCGTCAAAGGGGAGGAAGTTCAAATGCTTTGGGCTTAGTAAAATTTATTTTCTATAATAAATATTCAATCTATTTGCATGATACGCCAACAAAATATCATTATAATAGAGAAATAAGAGCTTTTAGCCATGGTTGTATTAGAGTTCAGGATGCCATGCAATTAGCTGATAATGTTCTGAGATTTGATGAGAATTTATTTACGATTGACAGTGTTTATTCTTATGTTGAGAAGCGCAATGAGAAAAAAATGATGTTGACTAAAAAACTGCCTGTATATATGCAATATATTGTTTGCGATACTGATAAAGAGAATACGATTATTTTTTATCGGGATATTTATAAAAAAGATGATGATGTGATAAGTTTATTATTTGATGATCAATTAGTTAAAGAGATGTTGTTTTAGCTTGCAAAAAGTTGTTCGATTTTACTTTTAGCTAAATTTGATCTTTCAAAATAGGTTTTATTGGGATAATAGATATATAAGATACTTCCTTCTTTAATTTTTTTAATTATTTCTGAAAATCCTTTTTCAGGAAGGGCAGGGCAGCCTAAACTACGGCCTAATCTTCCGTTTTTAAAAATGAAATTATCACTCACATAATCGGCAGAATGTATAACGATAGCTCTGTCTCTGGCATTGCTATTTGAAAATTCCAATCCGTCTAAACGCAAGGATAAACCATGTTTACCGCTATAAGTTTCTGCAGTTTTATAAAAACCTATACTGCTTTGATAAGAGCCGATCTTATTAGAAAATGTTTTTGCAAATTCATTACCAGAATTTCTGCCATGAGCTACTTTGTTTTTGAGGATCAATTTTTTTGATTCCATGTCAATGAGAAAAAAACGATCTTCATTAGCTGATAAACTCATATCAATAATAGTAAGATATTTTGAATTACCTATCTTTTTTTTGGTTTGCAGCTTAATAAAACCTTTTAAAGCAGTTTCAAAAGCTTCAAACTTCAAACTGGGATCATTTATTTGGTTATATAATGCAACGGAATAATCGTCAAAAACTAATGAAGGAGGGTCAATTGGTAAATCAGGAGATTTATCAATATTATTGAAACTTGAAATTCCAAATGTGATTATTCCAAAAAATAAAAAAATAACTACCCTATTCATAATTCTTTTAAAATAAAAAATATCAATTACAATGTACTGTAAATTATATTATAATAATTTATATGAGGGGTAATTTAAAAATATTAACTGCAAAATTACTATTTTATTGCAAATGACAAATATTTTTTTAATAAAAAGCCTTTGGATATTGAACTATTCCAGAAATATTATCCAAACTATTTTTTATCAATTCGATTGCCATAAAGGCTTCATCTGGCACCTCAAATGGACATTTTATTTGCCAATTTGAAGCTTTTTGAAATCCAAATTGAGGGTAATAATTTTTATGTCCTAATACAATTACTGATTTGAATTTTAAATCTTTTGCTTTTTTTAAACCTGCTCTAACCAAAGCAGAACCTATTCGACGATTTTGAAATTCAGGCAGAACAGCCATTGGGGCAAGAGCCAGACTATCATAAATTTCATTACTAATAATTTGAATTTTTGTAAAAAGAATATGCCCTACAATTTCATTATCAATTTCAGCTATCAAAGATAATTTTGGGATAAATGAATTACTATTTCTTAATTTCGTAATTAACTTACTCTCATCGGTCTGTTTAAAAGCCAAATCATTAATTAAACTAATTTTTTTGTAATCGGCAGGAATTTCTTCTCTTATTATAAATTGCATTTAAAAATGTAAATTAAAAATTATTCTTCAGCTACTAATTTTTTATAATCGTGAATAACCTTTACTTTTTTCATACCTACTTTTATAGCTTTTTCATTCAAAGGAATCATATGATGGTGGCGCTGAGGTAATGATTTTTCTAGTCCTTTATGTACATTTTCCATTAAAACTATAGGATGAATTTTTAAAAACGCACCCATGATGACCATATTAAAAGTTTTTTTATTATTTAATTCTGAAGCCTCTTTTGCACCTTCAATTGTAGCAATTTTTATATCTTTTCGTTCTGGGTGATGTGAAATGCCATTAGGATCGTAAATTAATAAACCACCTGGTTTTACCATACTTTCAAATTTATCCATTGATTGTTGGTTTAATATAATTGCAGTATCAAATTCATTCAAAACAGGTGAATTTATACGGTCATCACTTAAAATGACAGTAACGTTTGCTGTACCACCTCTCATTTCAGGACCATAAGAAGGCATCCAGCTAACCTCCTGGTCTTGCATTATACCTGAATATGCTAAAATTTTTCCCAATGATAATACACCTTGTCCGCCAAATCCTGCAATGATAATTTCTTCGGTCATTTTATTTATTTTATTATTTATTCAATATTAGTATTTTGATCTCACAACTATTTTTTTATATCACCAAGGGGAAAATAAGCTAGCATATTTTCATCCAACCATTTATTTGATTCAACAGGTGTCATTTTCCAGCCTGAATTACAGTTAGCTACAATTTCAATAATTGAAGTCCCTTTTTTATCTTTTTGATTTTGAAAAGCTTTAATTATTGCTTTTTTTGTTTTCGTTACTAATTTGGCGGTATGAACAGCTTGTCTTGTGGCATAAGCGACACCTGGAAGTGTAGCCACCATTTCTGTAATTTTTAAGGGATATCCCATGGATTCTACCACACGACCATAAGGAGAAGTAGATGATTTCATTCCTGGTAAAGTTGTGGGAGCCATTTGTCCACCAGTCATTCCGTAGATACCATTGTTAATAAAAATAATTACAATATTTTCACCACGATTACAGGCGTGAATTGTTTCGGAGGTGCCAATAGCCGCTAAATCACCATCACCTTGATATGTGAAAACGTATTTTTCTGGAAATACTCTTTTAATGCCTGTTGCTACAGCCGGTGCTCTACCATGAGCCGCCTGTTGTATATCAATATTCATAAATTCATATGCCAAAACTGAACAACCAACTGGAGCAACACCTATTGTATTGTCTCCGATACCCATTTCATCAACGACTTCCATTACTAACCTATGAGCAACTCCATGGCCACAGCCGGGGCAATAACTCAGTGTGCAATCAGTCATGAGCTTGGTCTTTTCAAAAACAATTTTACCTTTCTTAATTATTTCTTCTGGTGTTATAACTTCTGTTGTCATTCTTCTAAATTTTGTTAATTTCTTTTTCTACTGCATCTAGAACTTCACTTGGGGAAGCTATCATTCCACCCATTCTGCCAAAATGAGCTACAGGCACTTTACCTTCAACGGCTAATAGAACATCTTCTACCATCTGTCCGGCACTCATTTCAACCGATAAAAATCCTTTGGCATGATCGGCAAGTTCTGAGATTATTTTTTTTGGGAAAGGCCACAAGGTGATGGGTCTTAATAAACCTATTTTTAAACCTTTTTCACGTCCTAATTGTACTACTTTTTGACTTATACGAGCACTTGTGCCATAAGCTACCAAAATATAATCAGCATCTTCACATTGAATTTGTTCATACCTCACTTCATTTTTTTCAGCAGTTTTAAATTTATTCTGCAAATGCTGGTTATGAATTTCTTGTAATTCTGGTTTAAGATCTAATGATGTAATGATATTACTCTCTCTGGATTCTGGTTTTCCTGTAGTTGCCCAATTACCATAATGTTTGATGATCTCTTCATTTGAGAGGCGTTCTTTTTGTTCGGGTAAAATTACTTTTTCCATCATTTGACCTATAGCTCCATCGGATAAGATCATAACCGGATTTCTATACTTAAAAGCAAGATCAAAACCGAGATCGACAAAATCAGCCATTTCCTGTACAGTTGAAGGAGCTAAAACTATTAAATTATAATCACCATGACCACCTCCTTTTACAGCTTGAAAATAGTCTGATTGTCCTGGTTGAATAGTACCTAATCCTGGTCCGCCACGCATAACATTTGCAATTAAACAGGGCAACTCAGCTCCTGCCATATATGAAATTCCTTCTAATTTCAGGCTGATTCCAGGGCTTGATGATGAAGTCATTGCTTTTTTTCCACAGGCAGCTGCACCATATACCATATTAATTGCGGCTAATTCGCTTTCGGCTTGTAGAACAACCATCCCCGTTCTTTTAAAAGGTTCTTCATGCATTAAATATTCAATAACTTCAGACTGTGGCGTTATTGGGTAACCAAAATAGGCATCAACACCAGCTCTAATAGCTGCCTCAGCCATTGCTTCATTACCTTTCATTAATTTTACTTCTTCCATATGAATAAGACTTTTTTAAAAGAGTGTTAATTATACCTTTTCAGGCTTGTATTGATACACAGTAATACAGATATCAGGACAAACCAATGCGCAAATTTTACAACCGGTACAGGCATCATGATTGAAAGGAATGGCTGGATTATAACCTTTTGCATTTACTTGTGTATCAAGTTTTAATACATCAAAAGGACAGGCAACAACACATAAATCACAACCTTTACAAGCTTCGATATCTATTACAACGGCACCTCTTACTTTTGGCATAGAATGGTATTTTTAGATTAGTATATGGGCTTTTCGCTCAGCGAAATTAAAAACTATTTTTTTATTAAAAAATGATTAAAATCATTATATTTATATATTATTGAAAATTTTACATAGTTTAAAGGTTTAATTTTTATTGATTTCTTAAAAATAATAAAAATTAAATCAATGTTTTATACTGTTGAGGATTTGTTTCATGCATAATTTTATATATAGCTTCAAAAACATCCTCGGTATTGCGGTTAGAAAAATAATCTCCATCAGTTCCATAAGCGGGTCTGTGCTCTTCAGAGCATAAAGTAACGGGCTTACTATCTAAATATTGATATGCATTTTGGATCGTCAACACTTCATTTAATATATATGCTGAAGCACCTCCGGGAACATCCTCATCGATCACCATTAAGCGATTTGTCTTTTCAACACTTTTTACAATATCATGAGA
>JAUWUU010000065.1 GCA_030617765.1 Flavobacteriia bacterium
GCTTACCGCGTTCCGGCATTTGTAAAATGGCCAGGTCATTTTCCTGCAGGTAAAACTTTAAATGGAATTGTAGCACATGAAGATTGGTTACCAACTTTTGCAGCAATTGCAGGTGAACCTAATATTGTCGCTAAAGCTAAAAAAGGAGTAAAATTGGGTGGAAGATCTTATAAAAATCACATCGATGGTGTAAACCAACTAGATTATTTAAAAGGTACTGTTAAAGACTCTCAAAGAGAAGGATTTATTTATGTAAATGATGCGGGGCAGATTGCCGCACTCCGATATGGAGATTGGAAAGCAATGTTTCAAGTTAATAGAGCAGATCAATTACAAATTTGGTTAGAACCGTTTATTGAATTAAGAGCACCGTACCTTTTTAATCTTAGAAGAGACCCATTTGAAAAAGCACTAAAGGGCTCAAATACATACTATGATTGGTATATAGATAGGGCATATATTTTAATCGCTATTCAAGGGTATGCTTTTAACTTTTTAAGTACATTTAAAGATTACCCACCAAGTCAAACAGCTGGAGATTGGAGTCTCTCTAAACTGGAAAAACAAATAGAACAAATGACAATGAAAAGTGATTAATTATTCTAAACTAAATTTTAAACCTTTTTTATGAAAAAAACAAATTTATTAAGCTTACTGATAGCCATACTAATGGTTACTTCAGTATTTGCACAGAAAAAACCAAATATATTAGTTATTTGGGGAGATGACATAGGCCAGTCTAATGTAAGTGCCTACACACATGGTTTAGTAGGATACCAAACTCCTAATATTGATCGTGTTGCTAATGAAGGTATGATGTTTACCGATTATTATTCTGAACAATCATGTACTGCAGGTCGTTCATCATTTATCTTAGGCCAAAGTGTTTTACGTACTGGCTTAAGTAAAGTAGGTATGCCTGGAGCCGAAGGAGGTATTAGTAAAAAAGATCCTACCATTGCAGAATTATTAAAACCACTGGGTTATGCCACAGGTCAATTCGGTAAAAACCACTTGGGAGACAGAGATGAAATGCTACCATCCAATCATGGTTTTGATGAGTTTTTTGGTAATTTATACCATTTAAATGCAGAAGAAGAACCAGAATTACCAGATTACCCAGACCCTAAAAAATTACCAGATTTTAGAAAAAAGTATGGGCCTAGAGGTGTAATTCATTCTTATGCGGGTGGTAAAATTGAAGATACCGGACCTTTAACCAAAAAAAGAATGGAAACTGTTGATGATGAAACTTCTGATGCTGCAATTGCTTTTATTAGAAAATCTGTAAAATCAGGAAAACCATTTTTTGTATGGTGGAATGGAACAAGAATGCACTTTAGAACGCATGTAAAAGCTGAACACAAAGGTATTTCAGGACAAAATGAATATGGTGATGGTATGGTTGAACATGACATGCATGTTGGTAAATTACTAGATTTATTAGATGAATTAGGTATTGCTGATAACACTATAGTACAATATGGTACCGATAACGGACCTCATAAAAATACTTGGCCAGATGCAGGTGTTAATCCTTTTAGAGGAGAAAAAAATACCAACTGGGAAGGTGGTTGGAGAACCCCTTCTATGGTTAGATGGCCTGGGCATATAAAAGCAGGATCTATATCAAACGAAATTATGTCGGGTATGGACTGGATGCCTACTTATCTTGCTGCTGCTGGTAATCCAAATATTAAAAAAGATCTTTTAACCGGTTACAAAGGATTTAAGGTTCATTTAGATGGTTATAACTTTTTACCTTTTTTAACAGGAAAAGAAAAGAAAGGACCAAGAGAAGAATTATTTTATTTTTCTGATGATGGTGAATTAATGGCATTGCGTTATAATGACTGGAAAGTTGTATTTATGAAACAAAATGCAACTGGAACTATGGCAACCTGGTCACAACCTATGGAAACAATGAGAATTCCTTGGATTTATAATTTAAGAAGAGATCCGTATGAGTTTGCTACTACAACTTCCAATACTTATTGGGACTGGTATTTAGATCATGTATTTTTATTATTACCATCATCTGAATATGTAGGTAATTTTATTGCAACTTTTAAAGACTATCCACCACGTATGAAAGCGGCAAGTTTTAACTTGGGAGATACGATGGAGAAATTAACAACACCAATAAATAAATAAATTTATTTATTTATTAAAAGACCGGGTAGTATCCCGGTCTTTTAATATATAAGAATAATTTCTAGAGTTTCTTTAAAATGGTATCTAATTCAAAATTTAAAAGGCTTTCCCTAATGTAAATCTAAATAAAGTACCATCCATTCCATAATCATTATGAGCAACCGTACCTCCATAAGAAAGTGAACCGGAAAAAGATTTTGGTAAATTTATACCCAGAGTTCCTCCCAATGAAAAAGAAGATTGGTTATTATTATTTTTAATATCATCAATAGCAGTTTCTCCTCCTCCAAAATAATAAGAATCTAAAGATACCCAAAACATTTGAGATAAATCTCTTGTTATATGACTTTCTAACTTAAACGTCATGTCTTGTTTAAACAAATTACCATCTTTTATATCATTATTGTCAGTGTAGAAAAATAAAGAAGGAGCAAGCTCAAACGAAGTTAATTTTCCAGAAATTCTTGAACCTAACGAATAAGATAATAGTGCTCCAACTCTAAAAACAAATCTATTTGTACTCAAATTTACAAGTTCATTTTTGTCATAAGCCCCTGTAGGAAAATACAAACCAACAATTGCTCCTAAGCCAAAACCTGTATTATTCCCTTCAAAAAATTCCTCTTTAGTTTGTGCAGGTAAACCTGTAATTCCATAAGTAAAATTTATAAAAGCATCTCCAAGACCACTGCTTCCAATGGGTATAGGATTAGGTAAATCTGGGAATAATTCACCATCAATTTTTCCAAAAGGAACCAAAACAGAAAGAGAACTTAACTGTCCGTTTAGATCAAAAACCCGCACATAAGTAAGTACAACTATATTACTGGAAACTTCTGATCCTGGAACTTTAAAATCAGAATTAAAAGCTTGATTACTATTGATAAAAAGACCAAAAACTGACACAACATTCATGTCTTTTGGTATCAACTGAAATGTTCTGGGACCATCTCCTTGTGCAAAAATTTGAAATGGAACTGAAAATAATAGTATTAATAAAATGGTATTTTTTAACATAATTGGTTAGTTTTTTTTTAAAAATGGTTAAATGTATAAATATGTTAACGAGTAAAAAAATATCAATTGATGTTTTTTTACTTAGTTTATTTTTCTACTTTTGAATAATTAACTTCTAAACCAAATATTATGAAAAATCTGATTAAGTTTTCTGCTACTTTTTTAATCTTCTTCGTTTTACTTACAAGTTGTAAACAAGAACCTCAAGTTAAAACCAAATCTGCTGTTGAAACGAAAACAGTAATTACTGATCCACTCCCCTCATGGAATGATGTAAATTCTAAAAAAGCAATAATTTCCTATGTTGATGCTGTAACGGATAAAAACGGAGCAAATTTTATTCCCATTGCTGACAGAATTTCCGTTTTTGATAATGATGGTACACTATGGAGTGAAAAACCTATTTATTTCTTTATCCTGTATGCTATGGACCGTGTAAAATCTATGGCTAAAGACCATCCCGAATGGAAGAATAAACAACCCTTTAAAGCTGTTCTTGAAAACGATATGGAAGCCCTTGAAAAATCAGGGGAAAAAGGATTAATACAGATTATTATGGCTACACACTCAGGGATTTCTGTTAAGAGCTTCAAAGAATCTGTTTTAGAATGGAGTAAAACGGCCAAACACCCCAAAATGAATAAATTATATTCTGAAATGGTTTATCAGCCAATGCTGGAACTGCTCAATTATCTAAGAGATCACGATTTTAAAACCTATATCGTTTCTGGTGGAGAAGTAGAATTTATGAGAGTCTTCCTTACCGAAATTTACGGAATTCCAGAAGAACAAATCATAGGTACCCGTTTAAAAACAGAATATGTGTACAATAATGGAAACCCTCATATCAAACGCTTGGCCGGACTTGATTTTAACGATGATAAAGAAGGAAAAGCTGTAAATATTCAAGCTATAATCGGTAAAAAACCTGTTTTTGCAGGCGGTAACTCCGATGGAGATCTTCAAATGTTACAATGGACAGCTTCCTCTAGTCACAAAAGTTTTATGCTGTATCTACACCATACTGATGCAGAACGTGAGTGGGCTTATGATAGAAAATCACATGTTGGTAAATTAGACAAAGGTTTAGACCAGGCAATTAAAGATGGTTGGACAGTTATTGATATGAAAAACGATTGGAAATTGATCTATCCTTTTGAACTTAATTAAGCCAAATTAATTTTTTTGTAAAAAAATATTTTTAAACCATTGGTAAATGAAAACGAAAGCCAATTTAATTGCACCATTTCTTTTAATAATTCCATTTCTTTTTGGATATACGTTAATATCAGATCAAAATATTGTTCAAACAAATACCATAAATGACACCATTAAAATTCCTCAAATAGGTACAGTTTTTTTGTATCGTACTGGAAGAGCAGTTGGTGCTGTGGTAAAAACACAGATCAAAGTCAATGGTCGTGATGCTGGTGGTATTGGAAATAACAGTTATTTTGAATGGAAATTGGAACCGGGTGTATATACTTTTTCTTGTTATACTAAAGAAAGTAATCCTATAATTGAAATTGATGTAAAACCTAACGAGACCTATTATATACGTCAAGATCAGCGTTTTGGATTAACAAATGACGGAAGGGTAACCTTAAAGCAAGTTGATGAATCCAAAGGCACCAAAGAAATGAAAAAATCAAAAAAACTTGTTAGCAGTTATAGAGAATAAATTTTTTATAACTTTTCAAATTATATAATTATTTTTCCAAAGAAGAGCGTATTATTTTTCTTTAATAAAAATCTGACGTTTTAAAAGTGGTTATTATTTTGGTAATTTAAACAGAACATAGCATAGTAAATCATTCAATATTAATGAAGTTTTCAAAAAAAGAAATAGAAGAATTAATTTTAAAATTTTACCCCTATTTAGAGGATCGAGAAATTGATGAATTTTTATCTCTTACTGAATATTCCATTGTAAAGAATAAAAAAATTATTTTTAAAAAAGGAAGGTTCGATAAATACGTGTTTATTGTATTGAAAGGTGCTGCAAGAGTTTATCAAACTAACAATAATGGTGTAGAAATTAATAATCATTTAAGATCAGATGGTTACTTATTTGGTGAACCAGCTGTTTTTACTGATGAAATCCAAAAAATGAATATTCAAGCATTATGTGAGACGCATATATTAAAATTTAGTATTGATGAACTCGAAAAATTAGGTTTTAAAAACCCTAAGATTATGGTGTTTTATTTGAATCTTCTTAAGGAGATAATTAAAACATTTTCTTATCGTATCAACAGCTTTGTAGCCCTAACTCCTAAAGAACGGTATTTAAGTTTAATTGAAATGGATCCTTTATATTTAAAATCCACTTTCGATAAACATATTGCTAGTTTTATAGGAATTACTCCTGTAACCTTGATTAGAATTAAAAAAAGCATAAGAGAAGATATCAAATGATATTTGAACCTTAATTTTAAATATCCCTTTTTATGAAATCAAATCCATTTATTTTATCTATTTATTTCTTACTCATTTTGAGTATTACAAAATCACAAGCACAAGACACCCATTATTGGACGCAACAATTTGGAACCGAATCAGCACTCCTTTCCGGAGCTGTTGTAGGAGGTAATAATGACAATACCATGATTTATTATAATCCCGGTGCTTTAGGATTTTTAGATAATTCTTCTATTTCTGTTAATGCCAATGCTTACCGAATAGAAAATATTAAAATTGAAAATGCCTTAGGTGAAAAAGCCGACTTTAAAAGTTCACAACTTGGCTCTGTACCACTTTTAACTGGAGGTATGATCAATATTAAAGATAAACGATGGAAAATTGGTTATAGTTTTATGTCTCCGGTTCAATTTAATTTTAAAGGTATAGCAAGAAAAGATGGCTATTTTGATCTTGTAGATGATATAGAAAGCCCTGGTGAAGAAGAATTTGTTGGAGAATCAGGTATCAGTTCAAAACTTTCCGAAATTTTAATTGTACTGGGTGTGGCCAGACAACTTAATGAAAACTGGTCGGTTGGTTTATCAAATTTGTTTACGGTCAGGTCAAATTCCTATCTTAGAAATTTTTCTACTTATGCCTTTTTAAACAACGCGGAAAGCACAATGATAAATGCTCAATTAACTCAAAATGTAGATTATTATAATGTTCGATATGCAGCTAAAATTGGATTAGCTTATAAAAAGGACAAATGGAGAGCAGGACTTACCGTAACAACTCCTTCTATCAACATTATGGGGGTTGGTACTGTTGCTGCTAATATTTCGGCTTATAATTTGAAACTTATAGATGATAATCGGGTTACTGCTGTTGCTACTGACAGACAATCCGAACTAAAAACCAAGTTTAAATCACCACTTTCTATTTCTGCAGGATTAAATTATGATGGTGATCGTTCTAGATATGGCATTGCTGTTCAATACTATGCTTCTATTGGCATGTATGATATTATGGATGTTCAACCATCTACCTTTGTAAGACCCGCTGATCTTGCACCTCAAATAGGAAGTGATGAATTTATGAATGTTAGAGCAGCTGCAAAATCTGTTATCAATGTTGCAATTGGTTACGAATATCTTTTAAAAGAAAATGTAACCCTTTATTTTAGTGCCCGAAATGATATGTCTTATTACGATAATGATTTAACTGATACTCGAGGTATAAGAACAACCATAAGCAGTTGGGATATTTATCATTTTGCCTCTGGAGTAACTTTTAAAACGATTCAAAGTAGTTTAAGTTTAGGCTTACTTTACAGTACCGGAAAAACAAGTAAATATGAACAAAATGGCAATACCAATCCTGATGATTTGTCCTTTATAGAAGGTGTAACCACCATAACAGATGCAAATTACAACTCAATTGGATTACTTTTAGGCTATACATTTTTCTTTAAAAAGTTTTAATATTTTGTAACTAGTGTCTCTTAGAAAACTAACTGTTTTTCTCAATGGCGTATAAAAACTTCAAGGTCGAGATAAACGAAGGTTTGGTAATCAGGAGCTTACTTTTGTAAATGACGGTTTAACAAATCAAGTTTAGCGAAGAGATTGGTGTTTTCTTACAGCCACTAACTAATTCATTTTGCTGGTTTTATAGGAATATTACCAATAACCTTGATTAGAATTAAAAAAAAAAATAGGAAAAGGTATCAAATGATATTTTTTTATATATTATATCTTCCTATTTTTGTAATTATATTTTTTATTAACCTAAACTTTTAATTTAAATGAAAAAAACAAACTTTTTAAGTATTCTGGTGGCGTTATTTATTGTCTCCTCGATATTTGCACAAAAAAAACCAAACATCCTTGTATTTTGGGGTGATGATGTAGGTATGTGGAATATTAGTGCATATCATAACGGTATGATGGGTGGTACTACCCCTAATATTGACCGTATCGCAGACGAAGGTGTTCTGTTTACAGACGCCTATGCGCAACAAAGTTGTACTGCTGGACGAGCTTCTTTTATTATGGGGCAACATCCATTCAGAACCGGCTTACTAACCATTGGTATGCCAGGTGCTAAAGCAGGTATCAATCCCGCTGATCCAACCATAGCAGAATTACTAAAACCAATGGGATATGCTACAGGTCAATTTGGTAAGAATCACCTAGGTGATCAAGATCAACATCTACCTACGGCTCACGGTTTTGATGAATTTTACGGAAATCTTTACCATTTAAACGCTGAAGAAGAACCTGAATCTTATTATTACCCTAAAAGTAAAGAATTCCACGAAAAATTTGGCCCAAGAGGTGTGTTACATAGTTATGCTGATGGTAAAGGTGGTCAAAAAATAGAGGATACCGGACCTTTAACTATTGAACGTATGAAAAATGCTGACACAGAGTTTATTGATGCTGCATTAAAGTTTATGAACACTGCTGCAAAAAGTAACAAACCTTTCTTTATTTGGTTGAATTCAACCAGAACACACGTTTGGACACATTTGGATCCAAAATGGGAAGGATCTTCAGGATATGGATTATATGCAGATGGTATGATGGAATTGGATCATGGAGTTGGTAGAGTATTAGATGAGTTAGACAAATTAGGTATAGCTGATAATACTATAATTGTATTTTCAACCGATAACGGTGGTGAAAAATTTTCATTCCCTGACGGTGGAACAATTCCATTTAGAGGTGAAAAAGGAACAACCTGGGAAGGTGGTTTTAGAATACCTCAAATGGTGAGATGGCCTGGTCATATCAAACCTGGTACCGTAATTAATGACATATTTTCACAAGAAGACTGGTTGCCTACACTTTTGGCTGCTGCGGGAAATACTAATGTAAAAGCAGACTTATTAAAAGGTAAATCTTATGCTGGTAAAAAATTTAAGGCACATTTAGATGGATATAATCAACTTCCACTATTAACTGGAAAAGTTGCAAAAGGAGAAGGCCCACGTCATGAAATTATATATTTTGATGCAGCTGGAAATTTAAATGCTTTACGTTATGATGACTGGAAAGTACATTTTTCAATTATGGAAGGTTCAATTAATGAAGCTTACAGAAAAACTCCAAGCTGGCCAATCATTTTAAATTTGAGAAATGATCCGTTTGAAGTTTCCATGGATGCCGGTCTTTACATTAGAGACTATGCAGATCAAATGTGGATGATGGTACCTGCTCAAACTTATGTATCAAAATTTTTAGGAACTTTTAAAGATTTCCCACCTAGAAGTGGTGATGCTTTAGGTATTGATAAAGTACTTCAAAGTATGCAAACTAGTGGTGGTGCTCGTAACTAAACTTATAACCCAAACCTATTTTTTGTTAAAAAGCTGTCATTTGGCAGCTTTTTTTTATTTTAGCTTAAATAATATTTTGAACTATGACTGCTTTTGAAACAATTACCCAATTAAAAATATAAATATCTAAATCAATTATTAGTCAAGAAAATTTAATTGATAGTATTATTCTTGTTTTACTTGCCGATTGTAATATGTTATAATAATGAATAAAAGTTTAAAATTTCCTAAGAATGTGTCACTGGTTTTAAGTGGTGGTGGCGTTAGAGGTGCAATGCATTTAGGTGTGCTAAAAGCCTTAGAAGAGCATCATATTAAAATTGATGCCATTTCAGGCACCAGTATGGGTGCAATTATTGGCGTTTTATATTGCCAAGGATTAAAAGCAGATGATATTTTAAAAATACTAACAAAGAACTCTTTTTTTAATCTTTTTAAATACAATTGGGATAAAGGTGGCTTTTTAAGTATGCAAAGAATTAAAAGTATCTTTGAAAAACATATTCCACACAATGATTTTAGTCAATTAAAAATTCCTTTTTACTGCTGTGCAACAAATCTAGATTCAGGAGAGTATAAAATTTTTAGCACAGGTAATTTGCATAATTCTGTGATCGCTTCTGCTTCTATTCCCATAGTTTTTAAACCAGCAAAGATCGATGATAAACTATATGTTGACGGTGGACTTTTTAATAATTTACCAATTCAACCATTAATTGAAAAAGGCTATAAAAATATTATAGGTGTACACGCTGATAATTATAAACATTCCAACAAGAATGATACCTATGCTGTTGCTGAAAAAGTTTTTGCCAATATCCTAAAACACAATGTTAAACCTAATCTTGCAAAATGTGATTATGTGATCGAACCTTTTTTAGAAAAACATTATGGAACGCTTGACTATAAAAAATTAAATGAATTATATGAAATTGGATATCGAGAAGGGAAGAAATTGATTGGCCAATTTCAATCCAATTAATATTTTAACCTGATATTTTCTATTAGTTTCGGTTAAAATTAATAATTTTGTATATTCAATTAAATAAATAATAAAATGAAAGATACAGCATTAACCCACATACACAAATCTTTAGGCGCTAAACTCGTTCCCTTTGCAGGATACAATATGCCTGTACAATATGAAGGTATCAACATTGAACACGAAACCGTTAGAAATGGTGTAGGTGTTTTTGATGTTTCTCATATGGGAGAATTTTTAATTGAAGGAGAAAATGCCTTGGATCTAATTCAGAAAGTTACCTCAAATGATGCTTCAAAGTTGCAGATTGATGATGCTCAATACAGCTGTATGCCAAATGATAAAGGAGGAATTGTAGATGATCTTATTGTTTATCGCATTAAGGAAAATACATATTTATTAGTTGTAAATGCTTCAAATATTGAAAAAGACTGGAATTGGATCTCTTCTCATAACAGTTTTGGTGCTGAAATGAGAGATCTTTCAGAAGCTTATTCTTTGTTAGCCATTCAGGGTCCAAAAGCCATTAATGCAATGCAGAGTTTAACTTCTATAGATCTGGCTACGATTCCTTTTTACAAATTTAAAGTAGCTTATTTTGCCGGAATCGAACATGTAATTATTTCAGCAACCGGTTATACTGGCAGTGGTGGTTTTGAAATCTATTGTAAAAATGATGAAGTAGAACAAATTTGGAATAAGGTTTTTGAAGCCGGTAAAGATTACGGTATCAAACCTATTGGATTAGCAGCAAGAGATACTTTACGATTGGAAATGGGCTATTGTTTATACGGAAATGATATTGATGATACGACATCACCTATTGAAGCAGGATTGGGTTGGATTACTAAATTCACCAAAGAATTCATCAATTCAGAAGAATTTAAAAGACAAAAAGAAGAAGGTGTTACCCGCAGATTAAAAGCCTTTGAATTAGATGAAAGGGGAATTCCACGACATGGTTATGATATTGTTAACGAGGATGGAACAAAAATTGGTTTTGTTACTTCAGGAACTATGAGTCCTAGTTTAAAAAAAGGAATTGGAATGGGCTATGTTTATACCGGTAACACTAAATTAGGTACAAAGATATTTATTCAAATTCGGAATAAACCTGTACTGGCAACTATAGTTAAATTACCTTTTTATAAAGGATAGGATATTTGATATAATTAATTATAAATTTTTTATAAAATCCGGATTATATTTCTCGGGAAATTTCCCTTTAATATCTTTATAATAATTATAAAAAAAATTAAAATCTTTTTCTTTATTTCCTGTAAGATAATAAGGTTTTGAAATAATATATTCTTTATTTCCAAAATCAAAAGTATTCATTACAATCGGAATATTAGCTCCTTTTGCTATATAGTAAAACCCTGTTTTCCATTTATCTGTTTTTTGTCTAGTTCCTTCAGGCGAAATTGCCAGAATAAATTCTTCTCTTTCATTAAAAACATCAATAATTGCTTGTACCATATTATCACTTTTGCTCCTGTCAACAGGAATACCACCTAAAGCTTTAAAAATAAAACCATAAGGAGGTTTAAATAAAGATTTTTTTCCAATAAAATTAATAGGTAATTCCAATGAAAATTTCATTAATGCACCCAGTACAAAATCCATATTTGTAGTATGAGGAGCGCCCATAATAATGAATTTCTTAAGATCTTTGGGATACCCCCCTACGATCTTCCAGCCCAATAATGTGTTTAAAATAAACTTTGATAAATATTTCATGTTTTTACTCAGTTTGGTAAATCTAATTATATTTTTTTTTGTAATATAGTAATTTAAAACTTAAACTATTTTTATGAAAAATATAGGCTTAATTATTTGTATTTTTATCATAACTTTTCCAGGATTTTCTCAAGAAAATACTTCTAAAGGCCCAATCTTCAAAAATTTTGGTAATGTTTATAAAATTAAAAATCCTGATCTATTATTAGAAAAGAATAAAGTTTATAAAATTATTTTTGATGTTTATACCGATGGGGATATTTTAAAAGAGATCAATCCAAATATCAATACTGTAGCCCGTTTTATGAATATGCATGCTCAAAACGGTATCAAACTAAAAAATATGGAAATCGTTTTGGTATTACATGGTGATGCAATTAAAAATGCTTTAAATAATGCTTCTTTTAAGAAAAAATATCAATTAGAAAATCCAAATTCAAAACTGCTTGCCGCTTTAAAAAAGGCAGATGTAAAGACTTATGTTTGCGCACAGTCATTAACATATCAGGGATTTGACAAAAAAGATCTATCAAAAAATGTTGAAATGTCGCTTTCTGCACTAACAGCGTTAGTATATTACCAAACTAAAGGTTTTCAATTAATCACTTTTAACTAAAAAATATGAATGAAAATTTAATATATATTTTACCAGTTATCGCTTTGGTTATTGGCATAGTTTTAGCCTACTTTTTTACTAAACTGAAATTTGAAAAAGTAACTTCGGCTTTAACCGAGAGGATCAATGCTTTTGTTAATGATAAAGAAATTAAAGAACGATCAATTTCTGATCTAAAATTGAATATAGAATCAATTAGAAGTGATAAAGAACTTACAAATATTGAACTAACCAAAAAGGTATCCGAAATTTCTAATTTACAAACTAAACTATCAGAACAAAAAGAAGATGTAGAAAATCTACAAGCAAAATTTGCCAAAGATTTTGAAATTTTGGCCAATAAGATATTAGAGGAAAAATCAACAAAATTTACAATAAAAAATAAAGAAAATATTGCTCAGATATTAAATCCGTTACAAGAAAAGATCCAGTCATTTGAGAAAAAAGTTGAAGATACCCATAAAGAAAGTATTGAAAAACAGTCTGCTTTAAGGGAACAGATCAAAGGATTAAAAGAACTCAATGAACAAATGAGTAAAGATGCTGTTAATTTAACCAAAGCATTAAAAGGTGAGTCGAAAAAACAAGGTGATTGGGGTGAATTTCAATTGGAAACAATTCTTGAAAAATCAGGTTTACAAAAAGATATTCATTATTCAACTCAGGGTGGTTATAGAGATGAAAGTGATCAATTAAAAAAACCTGACTTTATTATCAATTTGCCTGATAATAAACATCTAATTATTGATTCAAAAGTTTCACTAATAGGATATGAAAAATTTTTCAATTCAGAAACTGAAAGTGATGAAACGCTTGGTTTAAAAAAACACTTACTGAGTATAAAAAAACACATTAAAGATCTAAGCAGTAAAAATTATACCGAATTGTATAGCATAAACAGTCCGGATTACGTTTTAATGTTTGTCCCCATTGAACCTGCTTTAATGCTGGCTTTACAAAGTGATAACAGTATTTATCTTGAAGCTTTAGATAAAAATGTAGTATTGGTTTCTACCACTACCCTACTGGCAACATTATCAACTGTTGCATCTATCTGGAAACAAGAAGATCAAAAACGCAATGTATTAGAAATTGCGCGACAGGCCGGTGCGCTTTATGACAAATTTGAGGGTTTAGTTCAAGACCTTTTAAAAATTGGAAAACAAATAAATGCTTCACAAGAAAATTATAAAAATGCTATGAACAAACTTACTGACGGTAAAGGTAATTTAATATCTCGTGTAGAAAATTTGAAGAAATTAGGTGCTAAAACCAAAAAAGCGATTCCTGGTTCTTTATTAGAAAGAGCTAAAGAAGAATAAATTATACTAGATCAAATCATCTAAATTATTGACTGCAACAAAACGTTCA
>JAUWUU010000132.1 GCA_030617765.1 Flavobacteriia bacterium
CAGATCATGAATGGTGAATATGAAGGAGAGCCCCAAAATGATGAAGAAGGCGAAGGGGTATCATTAGTTTTTATTATATTCTTGTTTATTATCATATTGTTAATATTATCACGTAAAAATCGAGGTAAAGGAGATAAAAATGGAGGTAAAAAATCGGGAGGATTTTCTTTATTGGATGCCATTATTTTAAGTAATGCAGGAAGAGGTAGCTATGGTGGCAGCGGAGGTTTTGGTGGTAGCTCCGGTGGAGGTTTTGGCGGAGGCGGTTTTGGCGGTGGCTTCGGTGGCGGCGGCTTCGGTGGTGGTGGTGCCAGTGGTGGATGGTAAGACCATTTAAACCTTAATTTAATGCAATTTTATCAGCAAATATTTTTTCTTCATTTTAGCAAGTTTAATTTTATTGAAATAGATGTATATAAAATGAAGACTAAAAAATAAAATTGATTAATGAAGCTAATAAAAAACCTGAAACGGATAATATTCCAGTCATAATTGTCCATGTTTTAAAAGTTTGTTTTTCAGTCATTCCTAAGAATTGACTTACTAACCAAAATCCGCTATCGTTAACATGCGACATAAAAGTTGATCCTGCTGCAATTGAAATAACAATACATGCAAGATTAAAATTGTCATAATCAATACCAGATATAAGGGGTGATACTAAACCTGCTGCTGTAATCATTGCAACAGTTGCAGAACCTTGAATTAACCTAACCAATACAGCAACAATAAATGAAAATAATAAAACAGGGAAACCAACATCAACTAATGATTCTGCTATCATTTTTCCAGCACCGGTATTTACCAACACTTGTTTAAAAACTCCTCCTGCACCGGTTATTAAAATAATCATACCTGCCGGCCCCATAGATTTAGTGGTAATATCTAATAGCTGTTTTTTTGTAAAACCTTGTTTGATCCCTAAAACATACCAAGCAATCATGTTGGCTATAATTAATGCTGAGAAAGGATGTCCTATTAGATTAATTATATTTAATATTTGGTTATTTTGAATATTTAATATACCACTACTCACAAAAGTGCTTAAGAGAATTAAAACAATTGGAATAGCAATTATGCTAAGTATAATTTTAATATCTGGATTTTTATCTTCTTCAATAACTGTTAAATTATTTTCCTGAAAAGGGGCTTCGATATAAATTTTATTACCAATATATTTACCATAAAAGATACCTCCAATAATTGCAGTTGGTAAGCCAACCATTGCACCTATTAAAATAACCCAGCCTAAATCAACTCCAATTATTTCAGCTACAGCGATTGGCCCGGGTGTTGGAGGAATAAAAGCATGAGTAACCGCTAAACCCGCTAATAATGGTAAGGCATAAATGAGTAATGATTTTTTAGTTTGTTTTTGGAGTGCATAAATAACAGGTACTAACAAGATAAAAGCAACTTCAAAAAAAACCGGAATTGCAACTATAAATCCTGCTAGAGCCATTGCCGATGGGGCTCTTTCTATACCTAGTTTATTTATTAAAAAGTTGGCAATAACTTTAGCGCCACCAGAATGCTCTAAGATGGCACCAAACATAGCTCCTAAACCAATTACAGTAGCAACAAATCCAAGTGTCCCGCCCATACCTTCTTTAACCGTATTCATTATTTCTAAAGGGGGCATTCCTGAAATTACACCAACCGAAATACTAGCGATCAATAGTGATATAAAAGCATGGAGTTTTAATTTTAATATTAAGAATAATAATACAGCAATACCAAAAAGTACAGCAAGCAATAATTTATATTCAATCATAAGATTTACTTTTCCAATTAGTATGATAATACTCACCTGTAGGGTCATTAATTCGCTGATAGGTATGCGCTCCAAAATAATCACGTTGAGCTTGTATTAAATTGGCCGATGAATTGGCTTCTGAGTATCCGTTTAAAAAGTTAACAGCCTCGCTCAAACTAGGAATTGGGATTTGATTCAAAATACTTTGAGAAACAATATTGTTTAGAGAAGGTCTTAATTTTTTAATTTGAGCAATCATTTTTTTACTGAAGAAAATATTATCTGTTTCTTTAAATGTTTCACTCAATTCATTCATTAGGGGTGATCTTATAATGCAACCATTTGTCCAAATTCTTGCAATTTCACTTAAGTTTAACTCCCATGAGTTAGATTTTGATGCTTCAAAAATTAATTTAAAACCTTGATGATGATTAATCAATCTTGCCAGTTGATAGGCTTTTAATAGATCTTCAATATTAACATTTGATTTTTTTTTGATGTTATTAATTAAATTATTTTTTAAGGCAATACGTTCTTCTTTAAAAGAAGATAAATATCGGGCAAATAAAGCTGAACCAATCATAGTACTCGGTATTCCCAGCTCAGTAGTTGTAATAGTTGCCCAGTTACCTGTGCCTTTATTTCCTGCTTTATCAAGAATTTCATCAATAAGCCATTTTTCACCTTCCTTTTTCTTAAGAATATCAATTGTAATTTCTAATAAGTAACTGTCAACTTCACTTTTCCAGGAAGATAATATGTTTGCTATTTGCTCAGGGTTATTATCTATAGTTCTTAAAATCTGATATACTTCTGCCAACAATTGCATTTCAACATATTCTATTCCGTTATGGATGATCTTTATAAAATGCCCGCTCCCATTTTTACCAATATAATTACAACAAGGGTTTCCTTTATCATCTTTTGCAGCGATAACTTCTAAATAAGGCTGCACTATTTTGTATGCTTTTTCATTGCCTCCAGGCATTATTGATGGGCCTTTTAAAGCACCTTCTTCACCACCGGATATTCCAGCACCAATAAAATGAATATTTTTTTTCTTTAAAAAATTCACTCTTCTTTGTGTGTCATTATAATGTGAATTACCACCATCAATTACAGTATCGTTTTCTGATAAATAATGAACCAATTGTTCAATAACAATATCAACGGTTTCTCCGGCATTTACCATGAGCATAATTTTTCGTGGTTGTTGTAATGAATTTACAAAATCCTGTAACTTATCAAAAGGCATTGAGTTGGAGAGCTCTGAAAATTCCTTTTTAAAGCTAAGAGCAACATTTTCTTCTAAACCTTTAGCATGTCTGTTATAAATCGAAATTACAAAGCCTTTTGAAGCAAAATTTCTACTTAAACTCTTACCCATAACTCCAAGACCTATAATACCAAACTCAGATTTTTTTAGTAGTTCATCCTCTATAATAGTGACTATTTTTTTTGGAGAGTTTGTTATGTCAATCTGTAAAGCTTCTAATGGGACTTCTAAAGATTCAAATTGTGAATTAAGAAGCGAAGTTGGCATAAAATGATTTTTTCGTTTATTAATTCTATCTAAAACTTGAACAAAGCTTCCATTTAATAAAATCCATTTTACATTTGTTTCAATATCTTTTTTGAGAATAATCCTATAGCTTTCTTTTAAAGCTGAACTCGCAATGATACAAGAATTGTATTGAAGATTTTCTTTGGCCAAATTATTTAATCTAATTAACCATTCATAACGATCTTCATCATTTAATGGTTGACCAGTAGCCATTTTAGTTTTATTTTTTTTAGGATGAAAGTCATCTCCATCAAAAAAAGGTATTGAAAGTTGTTTAGACAATAAATTACCAATAGTAGATTTACCTACTCCAGAAACTCCAATGATAAAGATTACTAGTGGTCGTTTAGTTTTCATTTGTTGATGATAAAACTATAAATATAGCAATTTATCTTAGGTAATAACAGTTGCGTTATTGATAAAAATATATTTTAACTCTTTTGGAAAATGCTCTTAGTGCAGAGGGTCTATTTCTTCCTGAAATAAATTATTATTGGCACTCCTGTAAAATCAAATATTTCTCGCATTTTATTTTCAACATACCTTTTATAAGGGTCTTTTACATATTGCGGTAGATTGGCAAAAAATGCAAACTGGGGTGTAGGAGTTGGTAATTGCATGCAATACTTAATTTTAATATATTTTCCTTTGTTGGCCGGTGGAGGATTATGCTTTACAATTTCCAACATTGTGTCATTAAGTTTACTGGTTGAAATTCGGCGTTTTCTATTTTTAAAAACTTCAACAGCAGTTTCAATAGCTTTAAAAATTCTTTGTTTTGTCAATGCTGACATAAAAATTATAGGAACATCAGTAAACGGAGCGATTTCACGACGAATTTTTTCTTCAAATTGTTTGGTTGTATGGGTGTCTTTTTCAACAAGATCCCATTTATTGACTAATATTACGATACCTTTTTTATTCTTTTCGGCCAACCAAAATATGTTTTGATCCTGTCCTTCAAAACCTCTGGTTGCATCGATTAGCAAAATACAAACATCACTGTGTTCGATTGCTCTAACAGAACGCATAACCGAGTAAAATTCAAGATCTTCTCTTACTTTAGATTTTTTACGAATACCAGCAGTATCTACTAAATTAAATTCAAAACCAAAACGATTGTATTTTGTATCAATTGAATCGCGAGTCGTACCGGCTATGTCAGTTACAATGTACCTGTCTTCACCAATCAATGCATTGATAAAAGATGATTTGCCAGCATTTGGTCTTCCAACAACGGCAAACCGGGGAAGATCATCTTCAAAATTTTCTTCTACTTCAGGAAGTGCTTCAACAATCGCATCTAATAGATCACCGGTGCCACTACCATTGATACTAGCGATGGTGAAATATTCTCCCAATCCAAGTGAATAAAACTCAACAGCATCATTTTCTCTTTTTGAAGAATCTACTTTATTGACCACTAAAAAGATGGGCTTTTTAACCTGACGTAAAATGTGGGCAATTTCTGAATCCATTCCGGTAACACCAGACTCTACATCTACCATAAAAATAATTGAATCGGCTTCATCAATGGCAAGTTCTACTTGTTTGTCAATTTCACTTTCAAAGATATCATCACTTCCTACAACATACCCACCGGTATCGATCATAGAAAATTCTACGCCGTTCCAGTCTGTTTTACCATAATGCCTATCTCTTGTTACACCGCTAACAGCGTCGACTATGGCCTCTCTTCTTTGTATCAAACGATTAAAAAGCGTTGATTTTCCAACATTTGGTCTTCCAACAATTGCAACAATATTTCCCATTTCAGTTCTAATCAATATTTTTGCAAAGATACGTTTATCTTACATTATAAATAAAAACGCAAATAGATAATTCAAATATTACTAAAATTCTATTCAACAACAGTGAAAGATATTTTTAAAGGAGCATTAGAATCACCACCAATCCAAACATTAAAATCTCCGGGTTCAACTTTATGTTCAATGGTTTTATTTATTGTTTTGTTAACCATATTTACTTGTTGACTTTTGCAATTTGTATGGATTAAAAAAGCGGATAATAATATAATAAATGTAGTAAGGTTTTTCATGACTTGGTTTTTAAAAAGAAAGGTCTATATATACAGGCAAATGATCAGAAGGGTATTTCAGATTTTTTGAATCACTTAGAACAGCATGTTTTTGAACTTTAATATTATTAGTTTTTGAAATAAAGATATAATCAATTCTTTTATTAACAGGTTTGTTAAATTTAAAAGCATTAAAGGTGCCTGAAGGTCCGAAGGGTTTTTCAATAGAAACTTCTTTCGAATCATTTAACTCAGATTTCAATTTTAAAATAGGATCACTTTCAGGTTCTGCATTTAGATCACCCATCAAAATGAGTGGGTAATTTTTTGTATTGATTTCCTTTATCTTTTTTAAAATCAAAAAAACACTTTGCTCTCTTGCAATTTTACCAATGTGATCGAAATGCGTATTAAAAACCCAAAATTTCTTATTTGTTTCCTTATCTTTAAACAAGCCATAAGTGCAAATCCTTGTATAGGCAGCATCCCAGTCTTTTGAAGGTTTATCAGGGGTTTTTGAAAGCCAGAACGTATGTTCTTTTATTAATTGAAATTTATCATGATTATAAAAAATAGCTGAATAATCACCTTTACCAACAGCATCTCTACTTTTTCCAATATAACTGTGCTCTGGTAATTGTGAATCAATATAAGTTAATTGAAAAGGCAAACTTTCTTGAGTTCCTAAAAAATCAGGATTGTAAAAATTAATTTGAGAAGTAAGAAATTCCTTGCGAAATTCCCATGAGTTTTTACCATCGTCAGCCAAGCCATATCTAATATT
>JAUWUU010000120.1 GCA_030617765.1 Flavobacteriia bacterium
TATTTACAAAAAAAGTTACTCAAATTAGATCCTGAAACCTTTCAAAAAATTGATATCGATAATCATCAAAGATTAATAAGGGCATTAGAAATTAGTTTGGGCACTGGTAAACCATATGCTTCATTTTTAAGCCAGAAAAAAAATAAAAGAAACTTCATTCCAATTAAAATTGGTATTACTGCTCCCAGAGAAATTATATACAATCGCATTAACCATCGCGTTGATATGATGATAGCTAACGGGCTGATAGATGAAGCTAAAAAATTATTTCCTTATAAAGACCTGAATTCCTTACAAACTGTAGGTTATAAAGAATTATTTAAATATTTTGATGAAGAATATACTTTGGATTTCTCTATTCAAGAAATCAAAAAAAATACCCGTCGTTTTGCAAAAAGGCAAAACACATGGTTTAAAAAAGATCATGAAATAAAATGGTTTGATTATCAGGAAGATGTACTAGAAGTATTTGAATATATCAATAATTATATGAAAGCTAACAAACTTTGATTTCAATAATAAAAATTAGCATATTCTTCTAATAACTTATAAAGTATTGTATAATTTAAGAAATATTTCCTCCATTTCTTTTTTCCTTTCTGAAGAGTTTCCTTGGTAATGATTATTCATATAACTAAAAATCAAAACTGTTCCTTTTTTTGTAATCAAATAACCACTTAAATTATAATTGTTTGATAAAGTCCCTGATTTGGCATAAATAAAAGGTTTATCATTTCCGTAATAATTTTCTAGAGTTCCTGATTTACCTCCTACAGGAAAATAAGATAACAACTTTTTATGAGGAATTTCACGATACATTTTTTTAAGTAAATACACCAAACTTTCAGGTGTGAATAAATTGTATCTCGATAATCCTGATCCATCAACCCAACGTGGTTTTTGGGGGATATCCTTTAAATAATTCTCTAATGAATATTCAATCGCTTTTTTAACACTAAAGGCACTATCAACTTCATTTCCAACCTGTAACATTAATTGTTCTGCAATAAAATTATCGCTAATAACTAACATTTGTTTGTATAAAGAATCATAATGAACACTATAAAAAGGTTTTAAAAAAATATCCTTTTTTGGTTTTATCACAACGATTTTCTTTCCAATTTCATTTCCAAGTAGATCGGCAAGCAATTGATTAGAAGTCTGAAATGGTATTAATCGTTCTTCAAAACTATCAGTAGATCTTACATAAAATTGATTAGAATCGTAATCTCTTCTAATATTCTTTTCATTATTAATTTCAACATATTTTGAGAAAAAATCTGGTAATACCCTAATACTATCAGAATTTTTAGTCAGTTCAATAATATTCCCATAAATGGGAAACTGACTTTTCTCTGGCATATAATAATAGGTGTAATCATCCCATGCCCAACCCAATCCATAAACCGGTTCTTCAATATTTTCATCTACTAAATAGATATTCTGATCAGTATTCTTTAAAAAATCAACAATTTTATTTTCATCAAAACAATATAATAAAGAAGGATCTGCTGTTCCTTTGATTATCAATGAATCAGAATTTTTGAAATATTGCAAACCAATTACTGAATCTTTAAAGGTTTTGTAAGCAGTATAAAAAGTAAAAAGTTTGGTATTAGAAGCAGGTGTAAAATATTTATCACCATTATAATTAATAATTTCCTTTCCTTTTTTGGTGTTATAAACTACCAGACCCCTAAAATAATTATTGGTACCATTTTGTTTATTTAGATCTTTTTCAATATTATGTGAAGCACATGAATTTAAAACCACTAAGCTTATTATGGACAATATTAATTTTAAAACCAATTTACTCTTCAAAATATTCATCTTTAAAACCAATTAAATATAATTTTTTTTGAGCTCGTGTAACTGCCGTATATAACCAACGAAGATAAGAAATATCCTGACCATCGGGTAAATAGGGTTGTTCAATAAATACATTTTCCCATTGCCCGCCTTGAGACTTATGGCAAGTCATTGCATATGAGAATTTTACTTGCAAAGAATTAAAATACTTATTATTTTTAATAGCGAGCATTATTCTATATTTTGATCTTAAATCACTAAAATCTTTAGCAATTTCATGATACAATTTATTAGATTCTTCAAATGTAAGTGATGGAGATTCACTGTGTAATGTATCTAACAACAAAACAGTATCAAAAGGATTTTGATCAGGATAATCCACCATCCTGAGTTTCACTTCAACAAAATGGAAACCGTATAAATCAATAAATTTATAGATCTCTAAAATTTCACAAATATCACCGTTAGCAATAAACCCAACATCTTTGGAATCCTTTAACCAATAATAATTGTTTTTAACGATCATTATAAAATCCCCTGTTGTTATTTCATTATCACGATCTAAAATTCTATTTCTAATTTGTTGATTGTATAAATTTGCTCTTTTATTAGACCTTACAATTAAAACCGTATTTTCAATACTATTTTGATCATATGCAGTATAAAACGCATCTAAAATTTCATCACCATCTATCAAACGAAAAATATCATTGTAATTTGATTGAAATTTAAATGTATTAAAGAAACCATCTTGAATTATTTCCCGCAATGCTGTTGCATTTGCCAAGATACCCGAATCATGATGTTGCCGCATCACTTCATCCAATTCAATTTCATAAACATCTCTTTCATAATTGTATTCTATAATTGAACTGTCTAAAGCCGGACTTAATTCTAATCTTACAGGTGGTAATTGAGCAGTGTCACCAATTAAGATCATTTTACATCGCTTTCCTGAATAAACATAATTGATAAGATCATCCAGCAAAGAATTATTTTCAAATAATTTACCATCTACATTTGTGTCGGGTATCATTGATGCTTCATCAATAATAAAAATTGTATTGGTGTGTTTGTTCTTTTGTAAAGTAAAACTAACACCTCCTCCATTTGTTTTTTTAGGAAAATATATTTTTTTATGAATCGTAAAAGCTTGTTTATTTGAATAATTGGCCATTACTTTTGCTGCCCTACCGGTTGGTGCCAATAAAACAGATTTCATACCAGCTTTCCATAAATTATTTACCAAACTACTTAAAATAGTAGTCTTACCAGTACCGGCATATCCTTTAAGTAAGAATAAACCTTTCTCATTTTTATCAAATATAAAATCAGATAACTTAATAAAAAGCTCATTTTGTATGGCTGTAGGATTATGTCTAAAATTATTTAAAAGTTCGGTATAAAAAACAGAAGCAGTTTTTATCATTTTATTCAAAAGTTATCTCAGAACAAACTTAAATAGAATATTCAGTATGTACTTCAGAAAATTCAAAGTTTTATTAACGAACTGTTTTTTGCCTTTAAAAAAAGATTAATAACCTATCACATGATAGGTTATTAAAGTTAGTTTATATATTATTTTTATATTTGTTTATAAATTCAAACTTTATTCCTGAATTATTTCTTTTGTGATTAAAAAAATTTTGTAGATTTGCGATTATCCATTATTAAATAAAATAAAAAATGATTTCACTTTTAATTATTATAGTAGCACTTATTGTAGCTGGTTTATTAGCCTATTTAATTGTAAATGTTATTCCAAGTAAATTAAAACCCGTAGTATCCATTCTCTTATGGGTAGTAATTGGGTATTTGGGGTACAATGTTTATTCTTCAATTATGAAACCTATTAACTTTAACAAAAACAAAAAAGTTAAATATGCTAAAGTTATTAGCAATTTAAAGATTATTCGTGATGCTGAATTAGCTTATGGAGAAGTAAATAGAACATTTACAAGTGATAAAAATGGTCTTATTGCGTTTATTGATACAGCTCAGTTTGCAATTACCGAGGTGAAAAACATTGTTGTAACTGAAAAGAGAGGTAGAATTACCGTTGATGTTGAAAAAAGAGTCGTTGATACAACAGGTTTTGAACCTGTTAAAAAATCTTTTGAAGGAAGAGATTATAAAAATATGTTTAAAGTTCCGGGAACAGATGCCGAGTTTGAATTAAAATCTGATGTAATTGAAAAAGTGCAAGGCGTAAAAACATCTGTTTTTGAAGCTAAAGTTGCTAAAGAAATTGTTTTGAAGGGAATGGATAAAGATTTAATAAATGTTGAGAAAGAACAACTGGGTGGTATAAATATACCTGGTGAATATCTTTCTGTAGGTTCATTAAATGAAGTAAATTCTAACGGTAACTGGCCTCCATTTTATGATGCTAAAAAAGAAGTTTCAGATAAAAAATAATTCAACAGAATTATATAATCCTGTTGATAATCATTTATCCATCCAAATCAGTTTGGATGGATTTTCTTTTTGTATCATAAACAAAATAACTAATGAAATATCTTCATTAGATCATTATCATTTTTCAAATAACTCACCAACACCTCAAAAACATTTACAAAATGTAAAGGATGTTTTTGAAAAAGAACCTTTACTTCAAAGAAAATATGATTCGATTAATGTTTCACATATAAACAGCTTATCATCATTTGTACCTAAGGCCTTGTTTAATGAACAAAACCTCGCCGATTATCTAAAATTTGGACATAAGATCTTTAAAAACGATTATATTGTTTATGATATGATCAATAATCATGAACTGGTAAATGTCTATGTCCCTTTTGTAAATATTAATAATTTCTTAATCGATAAATTTGGCAGTTTTGAATACAAACATTTTTCAACGATCCTGATCAAAAATTTATTAAATATTTATAAATTTAGTGAAAGACCTCGTATGTTTGTAATGGTTAATAAAACACATTTTGAAATTGTAGCTATAGCAAATAATAGCTTTCAATTGTACAACTCATTTTCATACAAAAGCAAAGAAGATTTTATTTATTATGTTTTATTTACAGCTGAACAATTGCATTTTAACACCAATTATTTTGAGTTGATATTTTTAGGAGAAACTATTGAAGATGATGAGATTTTTGATATAACTTATAAATATGTGCGTAATATAAGTTTCTTGGAAAACAGACATAAATACACTTTACACAAAGAATTTACTGAAGACATTCAGCGCCAATACTTTACCCTTTTACACCAATACTAATGCGTATTATTTCAGGAAAATACAAAAGCAAACGCATAAATGCGCCAAATAATTTACCCGTACGACCTACTACCGATATGGCCAAAGAGGCTTTATTTAATATTTTAAATAATAATTACTATTTTGATAAAATTTCGGTTTTAGACCTGTTTGCAGGTATTGGCAGTATAAGTTTTGAATTTGCTTCGCGAGGTACTCAAAAGATCTTAACTGTTGATAAACACAAGGGTTGTATTAAGTTTATTCATGAAATAAATAAGGAGCTTGACGCTAAACTTATAATAATTAAAAGTAATGTTTATACATTTTTAGAACGAACCAATCAAAAGTTTGATGTGATCTTTGCTGACCCGCCTTATGATTTTACCGATGATAAATTTCAAAGAATACTAGAATTGGTTTTTGAAAAAGAACTTTTAAATAAAGATGGAATGTTAATCATCGAACATTCAAATAATACCGACTTATCTCAAAATCCTAATTTCATACAGGTAAAAAAATATGGAAGCAATATGTTTAGCTTTTTTGAAAGATTAGAGGAGTATTAATTAATAGTATTTGCCGATCAATCCAACAAAGGATTTGGCAAAACCAAAAACAGAAACCCAAAACGCTAGATGGTACTCGACGAATTTTAATAAAAAAGTTAAAAAAGCAGGCTTATGCATAAAACTACGCTCAACAATCCATTTAATTACTTATTATTTTTTATCTTCTTATTAAATTCATTTTTTGTTTTTTCTCAAGATAAAAACATTGAGATCGTTCAACAGTTCTCTATTGAAAATTATGCTAAGATTAAAGTTTCTAAAATTGACTATAAAAACACTTCTCCTTTTGTAATGTTGAGTGGACATACAAAAGACCTGTCTTATAATAATACTATACTTTACAGATTAAAAACACAAAACAATTGGGGAGAATGGAAAACCCTTCCAGATCCCCATGAGGGAGAAGATATTGGTAGGGTTGCCCTAGGTGTAGCTTTCATTGAACAAGCATTTGAGGATATACAATTCAAAACGCTTACACCAACAAATTCTAAAATAGTTTTTCGCTTATTTTTTCCTGAATTCACAAAAAATATAACAAAGAATACAAGCACAAAAACGGCAAATAAACAATTAGCTTTTGGATGTGCCCAACCTACTTTTCAAGGTAGGTCAGATTGGTGCCCTTCAGGTGATTGTCCAAAACAAACAAGTCCATCAATTATAAACCCAACGCACATTGTTGTCCATCACTCAGCAGGCAATACTGTTAGTTCAGATTATGCAGCAGTAGTGAGAAGTTATTGGAATTACCATGTAAACGATCGTGGCTGGGCTGATATTGGTTATAACTGGTTGATCGATCCAAACGGGGTTGTTTATGAAGGTAGAGGTGATCGTGTTAGAGGAGCACACTCTCCTTGTATGAACGCCATTTCAACAGGCATGTGTTTTATTGGCAATTATGAAGATGCTACTCAACCGTCAGCTTTGGGCATGCAATCTTTAAAAGATTTGATTGCCTGGGATGCAACTGACAAGGCAATAGACGTAAAAACAACAGCTTATGTTGCTGCATTAGGCGGTAATATTGAAACTATTTCAGGGCATAAAGATGGGCATGATCAATATCCAGGTTCCGGTTGTACCGCAACTGCTTGTCCGGGTACAAATCTTCATGACAAACTTCAAACCATTAGAAATAAGGTTGCTAACTATCCTTGCTATATATCAAATGCTAATGCTCCTAAAGTACCGAATTCATTTAGTGTAATCAGAAAAAGCAACATAAGTGTTGAAATAAGAATTAAAACAGTGGCTAATGCTACAAAATATGGAATTCATAAAAGTACTGATAACCTTACTTATCAAAAAATTACTGAATCTTCAAATACATCCATAACGATTGAAAATTTAATTCAAGGTGAAGTTACCTATTTTAAAGTTGAAGCTATCAATAATGACGGTGCTTCCGATCTATCTACTCCCCTTGCTGCAATACCGAGTCAATCTATTTCTGATATTCTAATAATTGATGGTGTTGAAAGGCGA
>JAUWUU010000067.1 GCA_030617765.1 Flavobacteriia bacterium
ATTGAACCGAGAAGAATATGCTTCTACTGATAATCAATCAGGGATTGGTTTTGGAATAGGAATTGGAGGAAAATATGATTTTCATGATCTGACAGTTTTCATAAATCCTTTTTATAGAAGTCATGCAATAATTCCCTTTGAAAAAGAGAATTACAATCAGCTTTTAAATGAAATAGGATTAAAATTTGGCATTGGTTATAACTTTTAATATTAAATATTATGCTTCATAAAAAATTAATTAACCCAAAAAGCATTGTCATTATTGGTGATTCTGATAATCTACAAAGTCCGGGTGGTAGGGTATTAAAAAATATTATTGATCATAATTTCAAGGGAAAATTATTTGTAGTAAACCCTAAAAAAGACAATGTCCAAGATGTAAAAACCTTTCATAATGTTATTGATATTCCCAATGTAGATCTGGCCATTATTGCAATTGCGGCTAAATTCATACCGAAAACGGTAAAAATACTTGGTCAACAAAAAAAAACAAAAGGGTTTATCATATTCTCGGCAGGATTTAGCGAAAAAGATCTGGAAGGTGCTGTATTAGAATTTGAAATAGTCAATCTTATAAAAAAGGCTGGAGGTAGTTTATTAGGACCCAATAATATTGGTTTGATCAACAGTAATTATGCAGGTGTTTTTACAACGCCAATTCCAAAACTCAATAAAAATGGAGTTGATTTTATTTCGGGTTCAGGAGCAACTGCTGTTTTTATTATAGAGGCTGCAAAAAGCACCGGTCTGACTTTCTCAAGTGTTTATACCGTAGGAAATAGTGCGCAGAATGGTGTTGAAGAAGTATTAGAATATTTCGATACCAAATACAAAGATGGAGAAAGTTCAAAAGTTAAATTATTATATATCGAAAGCATTAAAAACCCAGCAAAATTTTTAAAACACACAAGCTCACTTATAAAAAAAGGGTGTAAAATTGCAGCGATTAAAGCAGGAAGTTCAGAATAAGGAAACCGTGCAGCATCATCTCATACCGGTGCTTTAGCAAGTTCGGATGTTTTTGTAGAAACACTCTTTAAAAAAGCCGGAATTATCCGTTGTTACGGTAGAAATGAATTGATAACCGTTGCCGGAATTTTAATGCAAAAAGAAGCCAAAGGGAAAAATATTGCCATCATTACACATGCCGGGGGGCCAGCCGTAATGCTCACTGATGTTTTGTCAAAAAACGGACTTAAAATTCCGGTTATTGAAGGTAAACAAAGTACAGAGCTATTAAATGAATTGTTTAACGGATCATCAGTTGCAAATCCTATTGATTTTTTAGCAACCGGCACTGCTGAACAATTAGAAACTATTATTGATTATTGTGAAAATAAATTTGACAATATTGATGCAATGGTTGTTATTTTTGGAAGTCCCGGGTTAACAACTGTTTATGATGCTTATTTAGTTTTAGACAAAAAAATTAAAACATGTAAAAAACCTATTTATGCAATTCTCCCTTCTGTAGTAAATGTAAAAAATGAAATTGCAGAATTTATTTCTAAAGAGAATATTGCATTTAATGATGAAGTTTTATTCGGAAATGCCTTGGCAAAAGTATATAATCTACCACCTCCAATTTTTGAAAGGATTGCAAGTAAAGGTACTGATCTTAAAAGCATCAGAAAAATAATCAGAGCTTCTAAAAGTGGTTATCTAAGTCCTGAAAAAGCTGCAAAGCTATTGACATTAACGGGTATTGATTTTGTTAAAGAATACGAAGTGAAAAATGAACATGAACTGTTAGAAACAGCAAAATCATTAAATTATCCCGTTGTTCAGAAAGTGGTTGGTCCATTGCATAAATCAGATGTTGGCGGTGTTATTTTAAATGTAAAAAACGAAATAGAATTAGTTGAAAATTTTAATAAGTTAATGCAAATTGAAGAGGTTACATCAATTTTGATACAGCCTATGATCTCGGGTATTGAAGTTTTTATCGGTGCTAAAAAAGAAGGTGATTTCCCACATATAATTATGGCTGGTTTAGGAGGCATTTTTGTAGAAGTTTTAAAGGATATACAATCAGCAATGGTTCCTGTTACAAAACAAGTATCATTGAAAATGATAGAAAAATTAAAAGGCTATCCAATCTTAAAAGGGGTTAGAGGACAAAAAGGAATAAACATAGAAGCTTTTGCTGAAACCATTGCTAAACTTTCCACTTTATTACAAATATCTCCTGAAATTGCTGAATTAGACATCAACCCTCTTTTGGCAACTGAAAAAGGAATTGTTGCAGTTGACGTTAGGATTAAAATAGAAAAATAAATATTTTGAAAACACAAGCCTAAAGATTTAGTTTCAAAATTGTACTACTTTACCTCTATCAGTTGAAGAATCACTCCCTATCAAGAAAGAAGTGTTTTTGGGTATTATTCTTTTTGAAATTTTCGATAATCTCAATTTTGAAATATTTTCAATAATTTTCTTATTTGTTATATGAGTATTGTCAAATACTATCATATCAAATTGCGTACAATTTTCTGGTAATACATCTCTTACTATGGTTGATTGAGGCTTAAGTTTGTTCTTAACTTTTTTAATTTTCTCTTTGTTAACACTAACAATCAACAAGTTTTGAATAATATTTTTCTCCTGAATATTCTTTGATTTGGAAGTTGACTTTAATAAAACCATTGATCTTAAAGCAACATCAGAAATAAAATTTAACAATACATTTTCTCTATAATGTTTCTTAAAAAAAATTTGCATGGCACCATAAAAATTTTTGAGATAAGAAGCATCTTTAATTGTACTTTCTCCTTTGTAATGAATAATTGAGCTTTTACCAAAATAGATATTCTGATAACCTTTATTAAGTATTTTGTAACACAGATCTATATCCTCTCCAAACATAAAATAATCTTCATCAAAGCCTCCAACCTCAAGATAAATTTTTCGCTTCAGAAGCATAAAAGCCCCTGTCAGGATCTCCACTTCAGAAACCTCATTTTCAGAAATATAGTTGGCATAATAATTTTCAGAGTTACCAATAATTTTCTTAGTGGCAATCTTAATTGTTGGAATATTGCGTTTGCTTTCAGGTAAAAAACTTCCTGAACCATCAATCATTTTTACTCCTAAAACCCCTAAATTTTCTTGCTTTTCTGCAAAATCAATAGTCTTTTGTAAAGTATCTTCCGCAATTACGGTATCTGGATTTAAAATAAGTAAATATTTACCATTTGCTTTTGAAACACCAATATTATTTGCCTTGCTAAATCCAATATTTTCTGGATTAGAAATTAACTTTACCTGAGAGTAGCTGTCTTTGATCATTTCCCTGCTTCCATCAATAGAATTATTATCTATGACAATAATTTCATAAGAAATATTTTCACAGGCTTTTATCACACTTAACAAACATTGTTCTAAAAAGAAACGAACGTTGTAATTGATGATTATGACAGAAAGTTTTATCAATTGAAATTGGTTTTATGTAAAAATAATATTTAATTTTTATCATTATAGATTTCATTATCATTTTTATTATCTTTAAAGAATAATCTCAAAAAAATCAATCGATGAGCTATTCTGCAGATACAAACAGATACGATAAAATGAAATACAATCGTTGTGGGAAAAGTGGTTTGCTTTTACCTATTATATCACTAGGTCTATGGCATAATTTTGGTGGAGTTGATACCCATGAAAATTCAAAGAAAATGATTTTCAAAGCCTTTGATCTGGGTATAACTCATTTTGATCTTGCCAATAATTACGGACCTCCACCAGGTTCTGCTGAAGCAACTTTTGGTAAAATATTAAAAACCGAGCTAAAAAGTTATCGCGATGAAATGGTCATAACTTCAAAAGCCGGATATAATATGTGGGATGGTCCTTATGGTGAATGGGGATCCAGAAAATATTTAATTTCTAGTTGTGACCAAAGTTTGAAACGTTTGGGATTAGATTATGTAGATATTTTTTACAGTCACCGACCTGATCCTGATACGCCACTTGAAGAAACCATGATGGCATTAGATCAAATCGTAAGGTCAGGAAAAGCATTGTATGTAGGTATATCAAATTATTCAGCAAAACAATCTCAAAAAGCCTTTGATATTTTAAATGCATTAGGCACACCTTGTATAGTACATCAACCTAATTACAATATGTTTGACAAATGGATAGAAGATGAATTACTTGATGTTCTAGAAGAAAATGGCGTAGGATCTGTAGTTTTTAGCCCATTATTTCAAGGTTTACTCACTGATAAATATCTCAAGGGAATTCCGAATGATTCAAGAGCTGCAAAGGCTCACGGTTTTTTACAGTCATCGGCAATAACACCAGAAAAAATTTCAAAAATTGAAAAATTAAATACTATTGCTATTGAGAGAGGACAAAAAATGTCGCAAATGGCTTTATCATGGGTTTTAAGAGATCAAAGAGTTACTTCTGTTATTATTGGTGCCAGTAATATATCACATATTGAAGAAGCTGTTGGCATTCAATCTAAACTTGGGTTTACAAATGAAGAATTAAATACAATTGATGATATTTTAAAAAATTAGAGAAATCTTTATAAAATTACAACATTTCATTAAATTTTATAATTTTTAACTCTTTTTGACTTAAGTTCATCTAATCGAGTTGGGCATTAAGAGCAGGACATTACAAAGCTCTTCATTTTTGTTTAATAGGTATCCATATTTCTTCTTCTGAATTTGAATCTCCATTTTTATAATTTTCACCCAATATTTCAAAATGGGGCCTGTTGTCTAACAAATAATCTGAATTAGGTAGCCAATTCTCGAAAATATAAATAAAGATTCTTTTATCTGTACTTAGACCTTTGTAATTAAAAACTGCATATGTTCCGCTTTTTAGAATGAATGTTTTCATTTCTTTAGGTACAGTTTCAAAATCGGATACTTCTAATACTGCCCACTTTTCAAATTCTTGATTAAAATCTCCTTTTCTTAAAGGTTCTTTATAAACTTGCATTGAAAGCATATCTGCATTCAAGTTATTTGTAATTTCTTTTCGTCTTGGCATAAATGATTTCCAGAGTTGAAAAGTTTTATCATCAGCCAATGACATTCGCAATCTTTTTCCAATTAATTTCTTTTGATTCAAATGCTCAATTCTTGACTGTACATTCATTTTATTCACTCTTACTTTATGATTTAGTTATTCTAGTGTGAAGTAACACACCTCTTTTCATAATTGCTATAAAAATTGTTGTAATTAGTGGGAAAATTAAAAATTATCCTCTCAAACTATTTTCAAAAGGTACTCTGTTAATTATACTTCTACCCAGCGTAACTTCGTCAGTATATTCTAGTTCATCACCAACTGAAATACCTCTGGCTATAGTTGATAACCTGATATCAAGATCTTGTAATTGTTTGTAGATATAAAAATTAGTTGTATCACCTTCCATTGTAGAGCTCAATGCAAAAATAAGTTCCTTAACATGTCCGTTTTTAACTTTTTCAACCAAACTATCAATCATTAAGTTATGAGGGCCAATACCTTCAATTGGTGAAATTTTACCACCTAAAACATGGTAATGACCTTTGAATTGTGCCGTATTTTCAATTGCCATAACATCTCTAATATCTTCTACAACACAAATTATTTCACTATTTCTTTTTTCATTTGCACAGATTTCACATAGATCAACATCAGAAATATTGTGACAATTCTTACAGAGTTTTATATCATTTCTAAAAACTTTTAAAGCATCTGCCAAATATCCAGTATGTTCTTTAGGCTGCCTCAACAAATGCAAAACCAAACGCAATGCAGTACGTTTGCCAATTCCCGGTAATTGCGACATTTCATTTACCGCGTTTTCTAATAATTTAGAAGAAAATTCCATTTTGCAAATGTAATCTTTTTACACTTTTATAAAAATCTTCTTTCTATATAAAACAAGCGCTATAAAGTAGTAGAATAAAATAATTAGGATAGCGTAAATTAATGAACTCAATTTTGGAATGGTAATAATTGAAGACAATATCTCATATAAATATCCGTGTAATGATTGTCCGCTAGGCAGCTTGATCCTACCAAATATTTTTGCCATAAAACTCGATAAAAAATAAACAGTGATCGCATTTGAACCAAAAATTATTGCAGGTCTACCCCAATCATTATGATCTAATATATCTGCAACATAATAAATTGCCGCATAAACTAAAGTCGCCAATCCGCCAGTAACTAAAACAAAACTACTTGTCCATAATGCCTTATTCAAAGGAAAAACTGTACTCCAGGCATAACCTATTATTAGTGCTACAATTCCAATAATAACAAAATATTTTAATTTTTCTTGTTGCGTTTTTTCTTTGTTTAAAAGTATCATTCCCAAAAACATACCAAAAATAGTTGTTGCAATTGAAGGTAAAGTGCTTAAAATTCCCTCGGGATCATAATCTGGCTTATATGTATGTGAACTGGTTAACACTTTTATATCAATAACAGAAGCCCAATCATATCCTCTAGTTAATACAGGTAATTCACCATTCATAGGTATTTGAGTCATTATCAAAAAATAACCCACTAAAATAATAACAAACAAACTTAATAAAGCTTTCCAATTAAGATGTAAAAATAGTATGGAAGCTATAAAAAATACTACACCAATTCGTTGTAAAACTCCCGGCAATCGCAATGTAGAAAGATCTTTAAAAAAAGGTGGAGCAATTAAAAATCCGGCTAAGATCAAGCCCAAGGCAATTAATTTTATCGTTCGGGAAATTATTTTTTTATAGACATCACCAGTTATACCTACGGCTTTCTTTTTTATATAAGCAAAGGTGATTGACATGCCTACAATAAATAAGAAAAAAGGAAATATCAGATCGGTTGGTGTTAAACTATGCCATTCAGCATGTAAGAATGGTGCATATACTTCACTCCAGCTTCCGGGATTATTAACCAGGATCATCGCAGCTATGGTTGCTCCTCTAAAAATATCAACAGATAAAATTCGTTGTGTTGAACTCATATAATTATTTGTTATAAATGAAGTTTTATAAATATTAAAAGTATAAATCTATATAAATTTTTGTTTATTTGCTACATTAACTCAATTAAAAATGAAACCTGCTCTTTTACTGTTCATTATATTAATTTATTTTGGCATTTTGATTGTAATTTCCATTCTTACAGGAAAAGACGATAGTAACACAGTATTTTTTAGGGCTAATAAAAGTTCTCCCTGGTATGTTGTTGCTTTTGGAATGATTGGCGCTTCGCTGTCAGGAGTTACTTTTATTTCTGTTCCCGGTTGGGTCCAAAGTACGCAGTTTAGCTATATGCAAATTGTTTTTGGATACTTTTTAGGATATATTGTTATCGCTTTTATTTTGATTCCGCTTTACTACAAGCTAAATATAACTTCTATTTATGAATATTTAAAACAGCGTTTTGGTGAAACTAGCCATATAACTGGAGCATTTTTCTTTTTTATTTCACGAATGTTAATTGCTTCCTTTCGATTGTTTTTGGTCACCTCCGTTTTACAATACTTTATTTTTGATGCATGGAATATTCCATTTGAAATTACCGTTATTTTCTCTGTTTTACTTATTTGGGCCTATACATTTAGAAGTGGTATCAAAATCTTAGTCTGGACAGATACTTTACAAACTTTTTTAATGCTTTTTGCTGTATTTGCAACGATCTATATTATCTTAAGTAAATTAGACCTTACTTTTTCTGAAATATTACAATCCGATGGTTATAAACAATACAGTAAAGTATTATTTACTGAAGATTTTTACGATAAAAAATATTTTCTGAAATCGGTTTTAGGTGGAATGTTCATTACGATTGCTATGACAGGTCTCGATCAGGATAATATGCAGAAAAACCTAACTTGTAAAAATGCCAAAGAAGCTAAATGGAATGTAATTTCGCTAGGTTTTGTTTTAATTCTGGTTAACCTCGTTTTTTTATTTTTAGGTGCATTATTATTTATTTACGCAGATAAATTCAATATTTCCATTCCAACAATTGGTGGAGATGTTAAAACTGATCTTTTATTTCCTGAAATTGCCTTAAATGGCAACCTTGGCATTCCTATAGCAATTATTTTTATTTTAGGTTTGATCGCTGCTGCTTATTCAAGTGCTGACAGTGCTTTAACTTCATTGACTACATCATTTAGCATAGATTTTTTGAATATAGAAAATAGAAAAAAAAGTCATCAGATAAAACTTCGAAAAACAGTTCATATTGGTATCTCAATATTATTGATCTTGGTAATCATATCATTTAGACATATACTAAAAGAAAATATTATTAATAGCTTATTGCAGGTTTCAACTTTTACCTATGGCCCACTATTAGGTTTATTTTCATTCGGAATTTTTACCACATATCAAATTAAGGATAAATGGGTGTGGATAATTGCAATTCTCTCTTTAATATTTACCTATATTTTAAATAAGAATGCAGTGCATTGGTTTAACGGTTTTGTTTTTAGTTATGAAATATTAATCCTTAACGGAATTTTTACTTTTATTGGATTATATTTGATCAAGAAAAAATGATCTATTTAAAAATATGGAACTTAAAATGAATGTAAAAAAAGAGCTTCTACAATTAACAACTTTACTAATTCTAATCACTTCCACCAGCTTTGCTCAATTTAGCAAAACGGATTCGCTTGGAAATTTTTATGTGATCAAAAACAAACTGGTCTGGCAAAAATATTATCAATTGGATGACATTAATGAATTAGATCAGCAATTAAAAAATATAAGTTTTACTTCGGAACTAGATATATTGGGTTATGAAACATCAGCGATCATTAAAAATCATATAATATCCGGAAGTGGTTTGCCTCAGTACGCACAACACGAGTATGATGCTTTTTTAGTAATTGATATTTTTAATGATGCCTTCAGAGTATCTGTTAAAAACATTAATTTTTCCGATTTTACTGAAACACGCTATTATAACGGCATGAAAACAAATACTACACGTGGCACTCTTGAACATTATATTTTAAGTGGAAATTCTATAAAAAGAACAAGAAGTTCGGAAAATGTATTGTATAGTTTCGATACAAGTTTTTCAGATATATTTGATAGTATTTCTAGTCCGATAAAATAATAAATACACATATTTTCTCAAAAAATTAGCTATTTTTGAACACATGGAAAAAGATCTAAGCAATTATAGAAAATCTTACGAAAAAGATGCTTTGCTAAAGGAAAATATTCCCGAAAATCCTATGGAATTATTTCAAAAATGGTTCTATCAGGCCGATGAATCTAATGGCATAGAAGAAGCCAATATTATGAATATTGCAACTATTGGTTTGGATAATTTACCTAAAAACCGTATTGTTTTATTAAAACGTTTTACTTGGGAAGGTTTTATTTTTTATACCAATTACAACAGTGAGAAAGGAAAAGCAATTGAAAAAAATCCTAATGTTTGTATTTCTTTTTTCTGGCATAGTTTAGAACACCAGATAATCATCAATGGTAAAGCTGAAAAAATTGCGGAAAATCTTTCCGATGGTTACTTTGAATCCCGCCCCCATGGTAGTAAGTTAGGAGCCTGGGCATCAAATCAAAGCGCAGTTATCGAATCGAGAGAAGCTTTAGATAAAAAGTTAAAAATGTATGATGAAAAATTCACCGATAGCGAAATTCCTCGTCCAACAAACTGGGGTGGTTACATTGTAAAACCCTATTCAATAGAGTTTTGGCAAGGAAGACCCAATAGAATGCACGACAGAATAAGATATGCGCTTCAAGAAGATTACAACTGGAAAATTGAAAGATTAGAGCCCTAATCAGGTTTAACGTATAAAGTATAAAGGAAAAACTAAAAAGTTTTATATATTTGATTTATCTATTTTAAACCCAAATAAAATAAATGAAAACCCTTTACATTGTCCGCCATGCCAAATCTTCTTGGGAATATGAAAGAATTAAAGATATTGATCGGCCTTTAAAAAAAAGAGGTATTAATGATGCCTATTTAATTTCAACCGTTCTACATAAAAAGATTGAAAGACCTTCTGTTTTTGTTTCCAGCTGTGCCAATAGAGCCCTACATACCGCTATGATTTTTAGCTATTCTTTTAATTTTCCCTTGGCCAATATAAAAATTAGTAAATCATTATACAGTTTTAGTGATGGTTACCTTATCAAAACTGTGAAAGCTTTGGATGACGGTTTTGACTCAGCAATAATTTTTAGTCATGATCACGGTATAAGTGATTTTGTAAATAATTACGGTCATAAAAATATTGATCATGTTCCAACCTGTGGTGTGGTTGCCATTGAATTTAAAACTAATCACTGGAAAAACATCAAAAACGGCAAAACTCTATTTACAGAATTTCCTAAATATCATAAATAGTTTTTGAAATTTAATGAGATAATGATGTAATTATACACTGATATAAAAAAATCATAAAAATATTTTCACCATGAAACTTCATAGATTTGCTGCAATTGATATTGGTTCTAACGGAGTAAGGCTGTTAATTTCTAATGTAATAGAATTCAAAAAGAAAGAAACAAAATTCGTAAAATCTTCTTTGGTACGTGTTCCAATACGTTTAGGGGAAGATGTTTTTACTACAGGAGAAATTTCTGAAAATAATAAAAACAGATTGTGTGATGCCATGCAAGCTTATCAATTGATCATGAAAGTTTATGGTGTTGAAAAATATAAAGCTTGTGCTACTTCGGCAATGCGTGAAGCTAAAAATAATAAGGCAATCATTAATAATATCTTTAAAAAAACCGGTGTTAAAATTGATATTATCAACGGAAAAGAAGAAGCTCAAATTATTTCATCTACAGACCTTAAACAGCTCATCCAAAGTGACAAACCTTATTTGTATGTTGATGTTGGTGGCGGTAGTACCGAATTTACTTTTTTTAATAAAGGTAATTTAATCGAATCAAAATCATTCCCTTTAGGAACTGTAAGGCTTTTGGATAATAAAGTTGAGGAGACAATCTGGAAAGATGCTAAACAGTGGATCAAAAGAATAAGTAAGGAATTACAAGGTATATCATTGATCGGATCAGGAGGTAATATCAATAAGATATTCAAATTATCTGGCAAAGCTCCGGGCAGTCCACTTTCATTTATTTATTTGAATTCTTACTATAAGTTTTTAAAAGAAATGACCTATAATGAACGTATTAGCGAATTAGATCTAAATCCAGACAGGGCTGATGTGATCATTCCTGCATCAAAGATCTATCTTTCTGCCATGAAATGGAGCAAATCCAACCAGATCTACGTGCCTAAGATCGGACTTTCAGATGGTATTATCAAAAATTTATATTTAGGGAAACTATAGCTGCTAAACCTTAAAGTAAATTTGAATTAAAATAATCACCTGGTGAACTTTTACAGAGCTGAAATTATTCATCCTTTGACTTTAACATTTTTCAACAATCACTTAAAAAAATTATTCGCTAATAATATCTGTATTTTCAGAACAAAATGTAAATTTGCAGACTTGTAAAAAACCATAAACTTCGATAAATTAAAAAATAATATGTTTAAATCAAATTCCTTTTTACTTTGGACTATCACTGTAATAATTACAGTAAGTGCTATGTTTTATCAACGAATGACCGGGCCTACTTATCCAAAAAAAGTAGCAATTGTACTTGACGGACAAGAATATAATTTTGGTTTATTGCGTTCAAATGAAATTGGCACATCCTGTGATATTAATCTAGAGGTTGAAGATAAAGAAGTAGGAGCTACTATTTTTTATAAGCGTTTTAAGGTTGATGAACCTTGGCAAGAAGTGAAAATGCAACGTAAATCTTCTCATAAAAAAGCTTTTTTTGGAGAAGGCAAAGAAATCGAAGTACTCTCTGCCACACTTCCCGAACAACCTTCAGCAGGGAAAGTGGAATATCATATCGACCTTTATAAAGGTGATAAAAAAATATCCATTGCTGCTGAAGAACCAGTGGTATTACGTTTTAAAGGATTTGTTCCAAGATCTGTACTAATTCCTCATGTATTGTTAATGATCATAGCGCTTTTTGTTGGTACACGTGCTGGTACTGAGGCTATCTTTGGAGGAGATAATACTTTCAAATTCGTACGGGTAACGCTTATTGTATTTGGTATTGGTGGTTTAATATTAGGTCCTATTGTACAAAAATATGCCTTTGGAGAATTGTGGACCGGATGGCCTTTTGGTGGTGACTGGACCGATAATAAAACCCTTTTTGCATGGCTTTTTTGGGTAGTAGCTTTTTTTGTACTTCGTAAAAATCCAAAAAATAGATTATGGCCAATTATTGCCATGCTCGTACTCTTTGCCATGTATATGATTCCTCACTCCATGGGAGGCTCTGAATTAAATAATGAAACAGGAAAAATTGAAACCGGTGTTAAAGAATAATTTATTGAATTATACTAAAATAGACTACTTAAATTAGGTAGCCTATTTTTTTCAATTCAGTATTATATTTTAATAATTAACAGGTTTATTTAAAGCCTTTAAAACAGCTGGATCTCGTTTATAAATATCTTTATCTATATACATTTCACCGCCTTTCCCATAGCTAACAGTTCCGTAAAGCAAGTAAATATCTATAGGTTCTTTTAAATTAATTCTTGTAGTTTCACCCGAATCTAAAACTTTATTAATTTTATTCATATCCCATGGATCTCCCATTAAACCCGTCAATAACTCCCATTTTTTTTGCAATCTAATACATCCATGACTAAAGGCTCTATCTCCTTTTTTCTCAAATAAACTACGAGAAGGAGTATCATGTAAATATACCGAATGCTTGTTGGGAAATATAAATTTTACTTGTCCTAAAGCATTCCAAGGTCCAGCAGTTTGCCGAATGATAAATGGAAAGTTACCACTTGAATATTGGCTAAAATCTATACTATTAGGAT
>JAUWUU010000041.1 GCA_030617765.1 Flavobacteriia bacterium
CATTGAATTGTATTTAAATTCTTAATTAATTTATAAAAATAAAAAAAACTAAACAAAATGTTTAGTTTTTTTTAGATACTTATCATTAATAATAAGTAAACCTTCTAACTTTTGCAATATATCTAGCCAATCGAATTACCTGATGGCTATAACCATATTCATTATCATACCAAACGTATAAAATAATATTATTCCCATCTTTATCTACTATAGTTGCTTCACTATCATAAATTGCAGGTGCTGATGTTCCTACTATATCTGAAGATACCAGCTCATTACTTATAGCATATTTTATTTGCTCAACTAAATGACCTTCCAATGCATATTTTTTTATAATTTCATTCGCTCCTTCTATATCAGTTTTTTTATTGATCTTTAAATTCAAAATTGCCAAAGACCCGTTTGGCACAGGAACTCTAATTGCATTTGATGTTAATTTACCTAATAAACTTGGTACTGCTTTTCCAACTGCACTACCTGCTCCTGTTTCTGTAATCACCATATTTATAGCTGCTGCCCTACCTCTACGATATTTTTTATGCATATTATCTACTAAATTTTGATCATTCGTATAGGCATGTATTGTTTCAAGGTGCCCTTTTTCTATTCCAAATTCTTCATCAATGGCCTGTAAAACCGGAGCAATTGCATTTGTAGTACATGAAGCTGCAGAAAAAACATCATATTGATCAGGATCAAAGTCGTTATGATTAACACCATAAACAATATTTGGAACACCTCCTTTTCCCGGAGCTGTTAACATCACTTTATCTACACCTTTTGCATTTAAATGGCGACTTAAAGCTTCTTTTGTTCTAAAAGCTCCCGTATTATCAATCACCAATGCATCATGAATACCATATTTGGTATAATCAATTTCTTCAGGTTTATCCGCTGAAATAATATAAACAGTAATTCCATTAATTACCAGCGCTTTTTTATCATGATCAGCAATTATTACTCCCGGAAATTGTCCATGAATAGAATCATTTCTTAATAAATCAGCTCTTTTTTCTAAGATCATAGGCGTAATTTCACCCCTTGTTACTATAGCCCTTAACCTTAATTGTTTTCCTTTACCTGTTTTTGAAGTCAATTCACGGGCCAATAATCGACCAATTCTACCAAATCCGTATAGCACTACTTCTTTCGGTTTAAAAGAAATTGCATTATTGGCGTCTTTTAACTTATTGCTAACAAAGCTAAAATATTCACCATCACCTTCATTGTAATATTCATAAGCTAATTTTCCAATATCAATTTTAGAAGGGGGTAGATCCATCTTTGTAATAGCTTTTGCAATTTGTAAAGCATCAAAAACTGAAATGGGTTTTCCAACAAATTTTTTAGCATAACTAATTAAATTCAGGATTTCACTTACATTTCTATCGATCATCTGATTTCTAAACATAATTAATTCAACCGTTTTATCATACCAAAGATCACTAATGATCTTTATAAGTTTAACAGTTGCTCTACGTTTTTCAACTTGTAAAGAGAGTTCGGTTTCAAAATTTTTTATTGGTGACATTTTGTGAATTTTAGGGATTAAAATTATTTAATAGCAAAAATAATGTTTTCATAAAACATTAATCATACAAAAAGTATTCATTTTTAAGAATTTATTAAAAAATCAATTGGGTTATTATCATTACTAATGATAATAAAATATCGGAAAGTTAACTTTCCGATATTTGTTAACTGTTGCACTTATTGTTTGAACCTAGTAAACCTTGATTCTTTATATGAGTTAAAATGTTTTCATTTAAATTTATTACATTTACTAGCATAATAATTTTAAATTAAAAATCATTTTCCATGAAACAAAAAGAATCTAACAAATTTTCGCGAAGATCATTTGTACAAACCTCTTTACTAGGTGCTGCTGGCTTAACAATTTTACCCGGTTTCAATGTTTTCAAACCCAACGAAAATATTAACCTTGGTTTTATTGGTGTGGGACGTCAGGCTATGTTTTTATTAGATGGTTTTATAAATATTGACGGTGTTAAAGTACTTGCATCTGCTGATGTTTATGAAGTTAAAAATAAAAGATTTAAACAAAGAGTTACAGATCATTATAATAAAAAAGGAACAAGTGTAGATGTAAAAACCTATGAAAATTATCAAGATCTATTGGCTAGAAAAGATATTGACGCTGTAGTAATAGCGGTTCCTGATCATTGGCATGCCTTGATTGCCATAGATGCGATAAAGGCAGGTAAAGATGTTTACATTGAAAAACCACTAACATTTACCATTCTTGAAGGTAAAGCACTTAGAGAAGCTGTAAGAAAACACAATAGAATTTTGGGTGTTGGAAGCCAACAAAGATCTGATCCTAATTTTCAACATGCAGTTAAGCTTGTTCAAGGTGGTAAGTTAGGAGAAATTGAAAAAGTATTTGTTCATGTTGGAGGTCCACCAACACCTTATAATCTTCCGAGAGAGATCTTACCAGAAGGTCTTAATTGGGATTTATGGTTAGGTCCAAATCCTTATGTACATTATAACCCTGAATTAAATCCACCAATTTCAATTAACCCCGAAGTAAATGAAAAGATCTGGGGAGGCTGGAGATGGTATAAAGAAATGGGAGGAGGTTTTACAACCGATTGGGGAGCACATATGTTTGATATTGCACAATGGGGACTCGGCATGGATAAAAGTGGACCAATAGAAATAATTCCAGCTGGTTATAAAGATCATAAATTCCTTACATACAAATATAAAAATGGTGTAGTAATGACTGAAGAGACCTTTGACAAAGCTAAAACTAAAGGTGTAAAATTTAAAGGCAAAGATGGATGGATAGAGGTTTCCAGAGGAAATTTTAAAGCATCAAAAGATTCATTAAAACCTAACTTCAAGAAAGAATCGGGACCTTATGAAACTAAAATTCCTCATCAAATCAATTTTATTGAGGCTGTTAGAAACAGAAAAGATCCTGTTGTTCCTGTAGAAATTGGCCATCGATCTTGTACTGTTTGTACATTGGGAAATATTTCTTACGATTTAGGAAGACCTATAAAATGGAACCCTTTAACTGAAGAATTTGTAGACGACTTACAAGCAGATCTATATATGCATAGAGCGTATAGAAAAGGTTATGAGTTACCTTCTTTATAGTATTTTTATTTATTCTACAATAAAGTTGATGGTATAACTACTGATTTAATGAGAAATTTTAAATGCTACAATGCTTAAATGCTATAATAAAGGTTAAGCATAAAATCGTTGTAGCATTAAATCATTGTTAAAAAATCGATAATTATACCAAAAATTTAATAGTAAAATCTTAAAAATGTCATATTATTATTACTCTGTCAATCTTATATAACCATAAGTACCATTTTGTTTTAGAATAAGTACGTTGATATATTCTTTATTTTGATATACACGAAGTAAATTCTCTACTTCTTCTTCATTTTTAACTTTTTGATCTTCAACAGCTAGAATATAATCACCATTTTTAATACCATATTTTTGCTTTAAAGTATGATTGGTTAAATTAATAATTTTTACACCATAATTAATATTGTGTTTATTGGCATCCTTTTCTGGCATTGCAGCTAATTCACCAAAATAATAACTTGAATAATCACTTTTTCCAAACGCTACTTTACCAAACTGATTTTTTAATTTTACATCAAATTCTCTATTTTCTTCATCCCTAATAATGGTAACTTTTATTTGGTCTCCCGGACGTTTAGAACCTAAAAATCCTTGAAGGTCAGAAAACTTATTTATAGCTACATTATCAATTTTCACGATGATATCCTTATCTTTTAGTCCGGCTTCATAAGCTGCTCCCTGTTCTATTACACGTGTAATAATTACACCTTGAGAAGAAGAAACTCCATATTTTTCAGCCTTTTCACTATTTAGATCATCAAAATTAATTCCTAAATAAGCGCGTTGCACATTACCAAATTCTAAAATATCTTCAATAACTTTTTTAGATATATTTGAAGGTACTGCAAATGAATATCCAACATAACTTCCTGTTTGTGAAGAAATTGCTGTATTAATACCAATCAATTCGCCACGAGTATTGACCAAAGCACCTCCACTGTTACCCGGATTAACAGCAGCATCAGTTTGAATAAAAGATTCTATACGATTTGAATTACCCAACATATTGATATCTCTAGCTTTAGCACTTACAATTCCGGCAGTAACCGTTGATGTTAAATTATAAGGATTGCCCACAGCCAATACCCACTCTCCAACTCTTAAATTGTTAGAATCACCAAAAGGTAAAAATGGAAGTTCATTGGCATTTATCTTTAACAATGCAATATCTGAACTCTTATCAAATCCAATAATCTCAGCTTCATATGTTGTCTTATTATTTAAGGTCACTTCAATCTTTTTGGCCCCATTGATTACATGATTGTTAGTAATGATATATCCATCTGGTGAAATGATCACACCCGAACCAGTTCCTACAACCATCTGACCTTTTTGCTCAGACTGACCGTAAAAAAATTCATATAAAGGGTTTGAAGATGCCGTTGAAACATTCTTAACATGGACAACAGCATGGATAGTTTTTTCGGCTATGTCAGTAAAATCTATATTAGCAGATACTAAATTTCTTTGATCATAGCTTGTTGGAATTACAACAGGTATATTATTATTTGTAATTGGAATATCATCTGACTTATCAAAAAATACTAAGTAAGTACCTAAAGTTAAGGCACCTCCTAATGCAGATACTAAAATTAAACTAATTATTTTCTTCATTTTCTTAAGTTTTAACATTCAAAATTAATAGAATATTCTTAATAAAATAACACTTTAACGATACTTTAACAGCCCTGGTTTCACATAATAATTATTACATTTGTACTATGAAGCAATCATTTTTTAAATATCAGGGAACAGGTAATGATTTTATTGTTTTTGATAATCGTAATGATTATTTCCCTAAAAATAATTCAGTTCTTATTAAAAATCTGTGTCATCGCAAATTTGGCATAGGTGCAGATGGTTTAATGCTTCTTGAAGCATCCAAAGGATCTGATTTTAAAATGGTATATTTCAATGCTGATGGCAATGAAGGAAGTATGTGTGGAAATGGCGGTAGGTGTATTGTTGCTTTCGCTAAAAAGTTAAAAATAATCGACTCAGAAACTAGTTTTGAAGCAATTGATGGTATTCATCAGGCAACTATATATAATGATAAGGTAAGCTTAGAAATGAGCAATGTTAATTCAATTGAAGATCATAAGAATTATATTTTCTTGAATACAGGTTCACCACACCATGTTGAATTCGTAGACGATATTTCAACTTTTGATGTATTAAAAAAAGGAAAGGAGATAAGATATGGAAGTCCCTATTTTAAAAAAGGAACCAATGTAAATTTTGTACAGCAAATTAAACCTGATGTTTATAGCGTTAGAACTTATGAAAGAGGTGTAGAAAACGAGACATTGAGTTGCGGAACAGGTGTTACAGCTGTTGCAATTGCTGCTGATTATTCACAAAGATCAAATTCAAAAAATATTAAATTGCAGACAAATGGAGGTGATCTGGAGGTCAGTTTTCAAAATGATAAGAATTCATATAAACATATTACATTAAAAGGACCAGCAACTTTTGTTTTTAAAGGATCAGTTGAAATATAGATATGCAAGCACTTAAAAATGAAAATATTAAATTAAGGGCATTGGAGCCTAAAGATCTGGACTTTTTGTTTAAAACAGAAAATAACAGTGATTTTTGGGAAGTCAGTAGCACTCAAACACCTTTCTCAAAACATGTATTAAAACAGTATTTAGCCAATGCTCATTTAGATATTTATGAAGCCAAACAATTGAGGTTGCTCATCGTAAAAAAAGAAAACGATGAGGCAATTGGCATGATAGATCTGTTTGACTATAACCCTCAACACAAAAGAGCCGGAATTGGCATCTTAATTTTAAATAAATATCAAAAAAAAGGTTATGCAACTCAGGCAATGAGATTATTTATTAACTACGCATTTACTTTTATAGATCTACATCAAATTTATGCAAATGTTCCTGTTGACAATCTCCAAAGCATCAACTTATTTAAAAAATTAAATTTTGTTCAAATAGGTATCAAAAAACATTGGATTAAAAAAGATGAAGATTATACGGACGCCGCTTTTTTTCAAATTATTAAATCATAAAATATAAATGAACTTTAAAAAAATTATATACATAGCATTATTATTATTTTTAATAATTGGAAGTATCTTTGCTTATAAATATTACAATATCATCAAGGGTAATAATGTTACTCAAGATGCTTATATTTATATTCCTACAAATAGCAATTTTACTAAGGTTCAAGAACTTATTAATCCTTACTTAAATGATCAGAAAAGCTTTGATTGGGTTGCTGAAAAGAAAAATTATCCCAATAAAATTAGGGCAGGTAAATTCAAGATTCAAAAAGGAATGAGCAATGAAAAATTGGTCAATCATTTACGGGGAGGTGAACCCGAAACCATAAAACTTACTTTTAACAATCAAGACACTTATCAAAAATTGGCAGGAAGAATTGCAGACCAATTAGAGACAGATTCTATTTCTGTTTTGCAATCGATATTAGACAAAGACTTTTTAGAACAAAATAATTTTAACGAAGCAACTGCAATGGCCATGTACATTCCAAATTCTTATGAATTCTATTGGAATACTTCAGCAGAACAGTTCCGCGATAAAATGCTTTCTGAATATAATAAGTTTTGGAATAAAGAACGATTGGCTAAAGCTGAAAAACAAAATTTAACGCCTATACAAGTTGTTACATTGGCTTCAATAGTACAAAAAGAAACTTCAACTGTTACTGAGCGTCCAAAAGTTGCTGGTTTATACTTAAACAGGTTAAAAGATTTTTGGCCCTTACAGGCAGATCCTACAATTATTTATGCCTTAAAACAAAAATACGGTCAGGAGACTGATATTAAAAGAGTTTTAAACAAAGATCTCACCATTGATTCTCCATACAATACTTATACCAATTTTGGTTTACCTCCCGGCCCAATTGCAATGCCTGACATTTCTTCTTTAGAGGCCGTATTAAATCCAACAAAACACAAATACTTTTATATGTGCGCCAGTACTGAAAATATTGGTCAACATGAATTTGCATCATCATTATCACAACACAATATAAATGCCCGAAAATATCAAAATTGGATCAGTAAACAAGGTATAAACCGGTAAGATGAGTTTTTTTTTACTTTTAAAACGATTGATCGGTGTAGGGTTTAAGAAATACCTTTTTATATTCTTTCTTTCATCTTCTTTGTTAAGTTTCTCACAGACAAAAACTTCATTTTTTCAAAAGTCAGATACTTTAAACAAAGGAAGGCGTAATGCAATTTATATTTCTGAAGCAGCATCGGCAGGAGTTGCGTTAATCGGCTTGAATCAACTATGGTATGCTGATTATCCTCGCTCTGGGTTTCATTTTTATAACGATAATGATGCATGGTCTCAAATGGATAAATTTGGCCATGCTTTTAGTTCCTACTATATTGGAAAAATGGGTATGGATGCTTTGGATTGGGCTGGTGAATCTAAAAAAAATCAATTGCTGTACGGTGCAACTTTGGGTTTTGTTTTTGTAACCACAATTGAAATATTTGACGGATTTTCAGAAGAATGGGGTTTTTCTACCGGAGATATGATTGCCAATGCGCTAGGAACCAGCCTATTGATAGGGCAAGAATTATTATGGAATGAACAAAGGATTCAATATAAATTTTCTTTTCATACAACTTCCTATCCTAAATATTATCCAAATAAGTTAGGAGAAAATACGCTACAACAGATCTTTAAAGATTATAACGGACAAACTTATTGGCTTTCTGTCAATCTATGGTCATTTTTTAAAGAAAGTAAAATTCCTAAATGGCTTAATGTGGCTATTGGTTATGGAGCAGATGGCTTGCCGGAAAGAAGAGTAATTCCCTTAGATTATCCTGGAGTCCAATACGAAACATATCGTCAGTTCTTTACAAGTATTGATATAGATCTAACAAAAATACCTACAAAATCACCTTTTTTTAAAACCCTGTTTAACGTATTTAATTTTGTCAAAATTCCTGCTCCAACCCTTGAATACACAAGCAAAGGCGATTTTAAATTTCATGCTTTATATTTTTAATACACTGCCTTTCAAATCTTAATAAATTGTTAAAGTTTTTTTCATTGTATAAATTGGTTTATCTTTGCATCGCAAATTAAAAAAATGGTTTAGTATTATTGTTCAGTAATAACTAAATCTTTATGAAAAAGATGAGGAACATAAATATTATAATAATATTTAGTTTTATATTATTATACACCCAAACCCCGCAAGGTTTTTCGAATTACGAATTACCTAAAACTGTAAAGTATAACTTGCCTGAAGCAAATGCTATTATTACAGTAACAAAAGATGTTTATCCTTTTGATTTCTATTATACCCCAACAATCAACAATTCATTTATTGGTTTTAGAGAGGCTGTAGGATTTAAAGAATCCAGAGGTAAGTATCACATAACAAATTCATTAGGATATTTAGGAAAATATCAGTTTGGTAAAACTACTTTAAAGAGATTTAAGATCTACAATACTCAGGAATTCTTAAAAGATCCTGAATTACAGGAAAAGGCTTTCATAGCACTACTTTCGCTTAATAAATATAAATTAAGAAACTATATTAAAAATAATGTAGGTAGAAAAATTAATGGTATTGAAATCACTGAGTCAGGAATTTTAGCAGCAGCACATTTGGCTGGTGCCGGAAGTGTTAAAATATACTTACGCAGTAATGGTCAACAAATTTTCAGTGATGCTTACGGGACTAATGTACAGCATTATATGAAACGATTTTCTGGTTTTGACACCTCCTTCATTAAACCCGATAAAGACCCATTAATTATCATTTAATTCGTAAATATTTTAAGTAATTTTCTTAAAATTTATGAATAATAAAAATTGTTGGTCGTTTGTGAATATCAATAGTTTGATTTTTCCAATCGTTCACGGTCATAGTTTTGATCACTTCTGAATTCAAAGTGATATCTGTAGCAATACAAAGCAATGTTGAAGGAGTTAAACTTTGCTTGAGTTCAGTAAACATTTTTTCATTCCGATAGGGAGTTTCTATAAATATTTGTGATTGATCTTTAGCTTTTGATAGTTTTTCAAGTTCTTTTATGGCTCTTTTGCGATCATTCTTATCTATTGGCAAATATCCATTGAAAGCAAAATTTTGACCATTCATTCCAGAACTCATCATGGCCATTGTTATTGATGAAGGACCTACTAGAGGAATAACCTTTATATCTTTTTTATGAGCCATCATTACCATACTTGCCCCGGGGTCTGCTATTGCAGGGACTCCAGCTTCTGATATTATTCCTACATTAATTCCCTGCATGCAAGGATCAAGATATTTAATTGTTTCAGAATCATCAGTATATTTATCCAATAAAAATAATTTTAATGAAGATTGTGATTTTCGTGGTGTGATTTTTTTAATAAATCTTCTTGCTGATTTTTCGTTTTCAACAATAAAAAAAGTAAGCCCTTCTACAATCTTTTTTACAGACAAAGGTAAGACCTCCAAAGGTTCATTTTCACCTAAAGTTGTGGGTATCAGATAAAGTTTTCCTTTATTTTGTGACATTTTTAAATAGTTTCTGCAATTTTATCACAAGCATCATTTAGCATTTCAAAAACTTGATCAAATCCATGGATTTCATCATAATAAGGATCCGGTACATCTAAATTATCACCGGGATAAATTTGATCTAGTATCAAATTTACTTTTTGTTTATCACTTTCATCTCTTGCTAGTGAAATAACGTTATCATAATTCGAATTATCCATTACAAAAATCAAATCAAATTCATCAAAATCACCTACAACAAACTGTCTGCATCTTTGATTTGTAATGTTAATATTATTTTTTTTGGCTACTTTAACAGACCTGTTATCAGGTAATTCGCCGATATGCCAACTACCAGTTCCAGCAGAATCAATAAAAACCTGATCAGTATTAACTTTTGATTTAAGAATTCCTTCAGCTAATGGTGACCTGCATATATTACCCAGGCATACCATTAATATTCTAGTCATCATGTAAAATTAAAAAGTCAATTTTTTTGTTAATTCATCAACGTACTTTCGGAATGATTTATCAGTTTCTGCTAAATTGTCTACAGTTTTACATGCATGTAGAACTGTTGCATGATCTCTACTGCCAATCTGTGAACCTATACTTGCCAATGAAGCTTTTGTCATCCGTTTAGCAAAATACATCGCTAATTGACGTGCCTGAACAATATGACGTTTTCTGGTTTTTGACTGAAGCGTACTCACATCCATCTCAAAGTATTTTGATACTACTTTTTGGATATAATCAATAGAAACTTCTTTTTTAGTATTTTTTACAAATTTATCTACGATCTGTTTGGTAAGTGCAATTGTAAATTCTTTTCTATTAAATGAAGCCTGAGCAATCAAAGAAATTAAAACTCCTTCTAATTCTCTAACATTGGTCTTAATATTTTTGGCAATATATTCAACAATATCATCGGGAATCTCAACACCATCTCTAAACATTTTATTTTTCAGAATTAATATTCTGGTTTCATAATCAGGAGGCATTAATTCAGCTGATAAACCCCATTTAAACCTTGAGAGTAAACGTTGCTCAATATCCTGCATATCAACAGGTGCCTTATCTGAAGTCAAAATAACCTGTTTTCCATTTTGATGTAAGTGATTGAAAATATGAAAGAAAACATCTTGAGTACTTGATTTACCTGATAAAAATTGCACATCATCAACAATCAAAACATCAATCATCTGATAAAAATGAATAAAATCATTTCTCGTATTTCCTCTAACAGAATCAATATATTGTTGTGTAAATTTTTCAGAAGAAATATATAGAACCGTTTTTTCAGGATATTTATCCTTTATTCTAACCCCAATAGCTTGTGCTAAATGCGTTTTACCTAAACCAACACCACCATAGATAAGCAAAGGATTAAAGGAAGTGCCTCCGGGCTTGTTAGAAACAGCCATTCCCGCTGATCGGGCTAACCTGTTAGAATCTCCTTCGATAAAACTATCAAAATTATAATTCGGATTTAATTGAGATTCAATCTTAACTTTTTGAATTCCGGGAATAACAAAAGGATTTTTAAGCTCTCTTTTATCAATATCAAATGGAATTGCAACACCTTGTGAATTAAAAGGTTTTCTATTTGCACTTGGAAATTTTACAGTATGTGGTTTTTTACTGCTATAAGAATTCTCCATCTTTACATCATAAACTAATTTAGCTTTTTCACCCAATTCTCTAACCAAAGCAACTCTTAACAATTTTATATAATGCTCTTCTAACCATTCGAAAAAGAACTTACTAGGCACTTGAATCGTTAAAATATCCTTAGATATTTTAACAGGCTTAATAGGTTCAAACCAGGTTTTATAAGCTTGTGGTTTGATATTATCCTTAATGAAAAGTAAACAATTTTTCCAAACTGTGTCAGCGGTTTGTGTCATTGATAAAATCGTAATTTTGTATTATACTTTTTCTTTTTTTTTGAAGAATTTTTATATCCTTCATTTCATACTACAAAAGTGTGAATAAAGTTTTGTATAAAAAAATACTTTTGCTATTGATTATTAATTATTTTTTTCTTAAACTGTAACACTTGCAAATTACGAAAAAAATGTTTAAAAATGAAATAAAAATCAGAGTTAGATATAGTGAAACTGACCAAATGGGCTATGTTTACTATGGTAATTATGCACAATTTTTTGAAGTTGGTCGTGTTGAGTGGTTGCGAAGCTTAGGGATTAGTTATAGAAGTCTAGAGGAATCAGGAATTATGCTACCCGTAACAAATATGAATATAAATTATTTAAAGCCTGCTAAATATGATGATCTTTTGACTATTGTAACAAATGTAGTCAATAAACCTATGGTTAAGATTAAATTTGAATTTCAAATTTTTAACGATCAAAAAGAATTATTAACAACTGGAGAAACTACTTTGGTTTTTATTGATATGAAAAAGAACAAACCTACAAAAGCACCTCAATTTCTATTGGATAAAATATATTGTAACATCTAAACTTCAGTTATTTTTACACATCTCAGTTCCTCAAAAGCTCTTTTTATTTGATCTGCGTCATTTTTTCTTACCGAAATTGTATAATTACAATCCAAATTCATACTTTGTTTTTCAATTTTAATGTTTTTTCCCTTTACCAAACGCATAACTTTATTCATATCTTTATAATCAAATTTTAGATCAAAAAAACAATCAATTGTTTTTTGTTCGATCTTGGCTCCTTGCAAAGTTAAATTAGCAGCAGTTTTATAAGCATTTATCAAACCTCCAACACCTAATTTTGTTCCACCAAAATAACGAACTACAACAACCAATGTATTTGTAAGATCATAAGATAGCAATTGTCCGTAAATAGGTTGTCCTGCGCTATTATTAGGTTCTCCATCATCATTAGCCCTGAATTTTGGATTTTCAGCACCTATTCTCCAGGCATAACACCAATGTCTAGCCTTGCGATGTTTTTCCTTTAGATCTTGCAAATGAAAATTCACATCTTCTTCTGAACTTACAGGAAAAGCATAAGCCAAAAATTTGCTTCCCTTATCTTTAAAAATCGCTTCTAATGAAGGGATTTCAATTGTATTATATGTATCAGTATTATCCAATAAAACTAAAATTAATCATTTAAATAAATCCTTTTTTAAGTTAAATAAGTCAGAAATATCTTCTTTTTCCGGATCAATATGCCAAGTTTTTATCCCTAACTGTTCTGCCGTCACTATATTTTCAAACGTATCATCAATAAATAAAGTAAATGAGTAAGATAATTGATTCTCATTAATTATCAATTGGAAGGTCTCTTTATCAGGTTTGCGTAAGTTTATCTCAAAAGAATAATATATTTTTTCAAAACTATTTACAAATCGATTGTAAAATTCAATACCAAATCTTTTTTTAACATGATCAATATGTAGTTCATTTGTATTACTTAACAAGAACAAACGATACTTATCAGGAATATTTTCCAAAAATGAAAGTCGATGAAGCGGAAAATCTCCTAGTATAGAAATCCAAGATCTAACAAGTTGTTCATCTGAGAACCCTCCACTTTTTAAAACATCTTTATAGTAATTTAAAAAATCTTCGGTTGACACCAGGCCTTTTTCATATAATTGATTATAACCGGTTAAATTACTTGTGATGTTTTCTAATCCCAAAAAATGTAATTGTTGCTTAAATTTTTTGTGATCTAGATCTACAAATACATCTCCAAGGTCAAAAATTATATTCTTAATCATTTGAAAAAGTTGTTAGTATATTTTTATTTGACTGTCCTTTAGGTGAAGGAATTTCAGTAATAAAAACTCGCTTTCCAATTATTACAGGTGATTTTATCCCCTTTTTAAAAAATTGATCTCCAGTAAAGACCCTTGCCTCATCCCACAAATTTTCATCAATAAAACTTTGCAAAGTCTTTGTACCACCTTCAATTATAACAGATTGTATTTCAATATTATACAAATAATTACAAATTTGTTTGGCAACATTTTTAGTGAAATCAATTGATTTAAATATGACATTATTTAATTTAGAATCAATTTTTTTATGTGTAAAAACAATGGTTTTTACCCTTCCATCAAATAAATTGTAATGATCATCAATTTTTAAATCTTTATCAATAACTAATCGTATGGGATTGTTTCCAAAATAATTTCTGGCATCTAATTTAGGATTATCGGCAATTGCTGTCTTTGTTCCTACCAAAATACTTTGTTCTTCAGTACGCCACTTATGAACTTGTTGTAATGAGTATTTATTTGATATCCAGATCGGTTTTTTATTATTTATAATATCTGTCTCCGGAAAGATAAAACCATCTTTCGTTTCAGCCCATTTTAATATAATATATGGTCGTTTTTTTTGATGGAAAGTAAAGAAGCGTTTATTGAGTTTTCTGCTTTCGTTTTCTAATATGCCTACAGTTACGTTACATCCTTTCTTTTGCAAATGTTCAATTCCTTTACCATGTACTTCGCTATTAAAATCAATTGTACCAACAACAACATTTTTAATATTCATCTTTATGATCAAATCTGTACAAGGTGGTGTTTTACCATGGTGAGAACAAGGTTCCAGACTCACATATAAAGTTGATTCAGGAAGCAAACTCTTATCTTTAACACTATTAATTGCATTAACTTCAGCATGAGCTTCTCCTGCTTTTTGATGCCATCCTTCTCCAATTATTTTTTTATCATATACAATTACACATCCTACCATCGGATTAGGGTAGGTAAATCCTAAGCCCTTAGATGCTAATTGTAAACATCTCTTTATATAAAACTCATGAGTAGAAAAGTGCATTATAAATAAATTAAAATTCTTTCACTAAAATAAAAAAAGATAATGTTTAAATTTGAAAAAAATAATGAAGTTATACACAAGTATATGAACGGCGAAATTTTAATAAGACCCATTAAGGAAGAAGATAATCCATTTATAGCTAAGATCATTAGATCAAATCTGGAAGAATTTGAAGCTGCCATTGAAGGAACTGCTTATACAGATAATGAAACTACAGCCATGTTTAATGCCTATACAAGTGAAAAATCTATTTATTATGTCGCTTTATTAAATGATGAAATTATAGCAGGTTGCGGTATCAACCCTTTAAAAGATGGGAAAAATAATATTTGCGAATTACAAAAAATGTATATGCTCCCAAAAGCAAGAGGTAAAAAAGTTGGAAAACAATTAATTTTAAAATGTCTTAATTTTGCTAAAAAATCGGGATATAAAGAATGTTATTTGGAAACTTTCCCCAATATGACTGCAGCCATTGAATTATACAAAAAAAATGATTTCAAAATAATAGATAACGCATTGGGTAATACTTGCCATTATTCTTGTAATGTATGGATGCTAAAGAAATTATAAATATATTCCGTTGCCTATAGCAGCTAACATCGCTTAAATAAAATAGAAAAATGATTATCAACAATTTAAAAAAAATATTTCAAAATGAGCTTTTGAGTATTTACCCAAAGCAGGAAATTGATAGTTTTTTTTATCTCCTTACTGAAGCATTTATGGGTTTAAAGAGAGTAGATATTGCATTAGATCCAAAATTTGAAATTGATATAAGCAATAAACAAAAATTGTTTTCTGCATTAGCAAAACTTAAAAACGAAATACCCATACAATATATAATAGGTGAAACAGAATTTTATGGATTAACATTTATAGTAGATAAAAATGTTTTAATTCCCAGACCAGAGACCGAAGAGTTAGTTAGCTGGGTTTTAAATGAAGTAAAAAGGTTAAAGGATAAAGTTGAAAGAAAAGATCATAAAAAAACAAGTATAAAAATTTTAGATATCGGTACCGGAAGCGGCTGTATAGCAATAGCTTTAGCAAAAGAACTACCTTATGCCAATGTTTGGGCGCTTGATATTTCGGACAAAGCTTTAAAAATTGCAAAACTAAATGCAAAACTAAATAATGTTAATATTCAGTTTTTAAAAAAAGATATCCTAAAAACAAAAGAATTACCCTTAAATTTTGATATCATCATAAGCAATCCACCGTATATTGAAGAACATGAAAAAAGTAAAATGAAAAATAATGTTCTTTTAAATGAACCACAATTAGCTTTATTTGTAAAAGATCATAAACCTTTAATTTTTTATGATATAATTTCAGATATCGCTTTAAATAATCTTCATAAAAATGGACTTTTATTTTTTGAGATCAATCAGGCTTTTGGTAAAGAAATGATTCAATTATTAAATGAAAAAGGCTTTAAAGATATTGAACTGAGAAAAGATATTTTTGGAAATGACAGGATGCTTAAAGCGGATCTAAACTGACTGTGTCTTTCCCTAAAGTAAAATAAAGCAAAAAATCTAATATTTTCTTTTTTACCGAATTTTATAAATTTTTTACCAGCCAATCCCCTACTTCACTAGTCTTATACGCCTTAGAATCACCTGCAAGATCCTCTGTCACAATACCTTTAGCCAAAGATTTGTTTACTACATCTCTAATTGATTTGGCTTCCTTCGGCAGACCAAAAGCATCTTCAAACATCATTGCGGCAGATAAAACTGTCGCTAACGGATTAGCAATATCTTTTCCGGCTGCTTGAGGATATGAACCGTGAATTGGTTCGTATAAAGAATACTTTTCACCTACAGAAGCTGAAGGCATTAATCCCATTGAACCTGAAATTACCGATGCTTCATCTGTTAATATATCACCAAATAAATTTTCAGTGATCAAAACATCATAACTATTGGGCCATTGAACCAAACGCATAGCAACTGCATCTACAAATTCGTAGCTAACTTCTACTTCAGGATAATCCTTTTCCATTGCCTGTACGGTTTCACGCCATAAGCGAGATGTTTCTAAAACATTAGCTTTATCTACACAACACAACTTTTTTGATCTTGTCATCGCCAATTCAAAACCTTTTTTTGCCAAACGAATAACTTCATCTCTTGAATATACACAATTGTCA
>JAUWUU010000147.1 GCA_030617765.1 Flavobacteriia bacterium
CTGTTAAATACATGCTAACATTAAATTTGATTAATAATTTTTATGTACGATAGATACTATTTTTTGTATCAGGCGGCAAAGATATAATTAATATTTTGATTGGCAATACTTTATCTTTATTACTTTATAGGTTAAACCTTATCGGAATATTTATGTCAAAGATGCATAACAAATAAACTACAAATACGTTAATAAAATAAAAATTTAAATTATGAAGACAAAAAATTTAAAATTATTTAAAAATGGTATTTTCTCTATATTTCTTTCTACTTTTTTATTAATCAGTTGTCAGAGTGATGGTACTGATATTGACGAGAATGGATTTCAATTAGACGAAGCCAGTGCTACCGAACAGGCTGAAATTGATAATATTTCAGAGAGTGTTGTCGCTATTATTGAAGATGTATATTATAATGAAGAAAATCAAACTGCAGCAAAAGGCGTAGATGATAAAAACAAATTTATTCCCGAATGTGCAATAATTACAAAAGAAATTACAAATAAAACTAAAAAAATAACTATTGATTTTGGTGATGGATGTGTAACAAGAAATGAAAATATTGTTAGTGGTAAAATTAATATGGAGTATAATTACATTATTTCTGAATTATCAGTATCCATAGACTATGCTTTTGATAATTTTTATTTTAATAGAAAAAAGATTGAAGGCACAATAAATAAGATAAGAATAAGATTTAATGAAAATGGCAATCCTGAAGCAACCATAAATAAAAACATCAAAATAATATGGGAAGATGAAACCTTTGTAACTGTTGATGAGGAAAGGATTAGAGAATGGATACAAGGTGTAGGTTCTGGTGCGTGGGGCGATAATGTATTTTTAATTACCGGAAAAGGAACCATCACCAGAAAAGATGGAATTACCCGAACTGCAACAATTATTGAACCATTGCGTAGAGAGATGTCATGTAGATTTATTGTTAGTGGTAACACTAAAATTGAAAGTGGAGGTAAAAGTATTATGTTAGATTATGGAAATGGCGAATGTGATGATCTTGTTATTGCTACAATAAATGGCAAAGAAGTTGAAATCCATTTAAGTAAAATAAAGCGTTAATATCATTATTTAGGTTAGGTTAATTAAAAAAACTCCGGAATGTTGATTCATTTCGGAGTTTTTCTTTTAGAGATATAAAAATTTATTTCCGAATCGGTATATTTTGAATCAGATCAATATATAAATTAACTTGTTTTTTTAAATCTTTTCGTTCAATTATTTTATCTAAAAATCCGTGTTCCAACAAAAATTCTGATCGTTGAAATCCCTCAGGTAGATCTTTACCGGTAGTATCTTTTACAATTCTTGGACCAGCAAACCCAATTAATGCTTTAGGTTCTGCAATATTTATATCGCCCAACATTGCATATGATGCCGTTATACCCCCAGTTGTTGGATCAGTACTCAATGAAATATAAGGTATTTTTGCTTCGGCAAGTTGCGCCAACTTTGCTGAAGTTTTAACCAATTGCATTAGAGATAATGATGCTTCTTGCATTCGGGCTCCTCCTGATTTTGATATCATAAAAAAAGGGACTTTCTTTTTTATTGAATAATTTATTGCCCGGGCAATTTTTTCGCCAACTACACTTCCCATTGAACCCCCAATAAAAGAGAAATCCATTGCCGCAATAACCAGATCTTTACCTAATGATTTGCCAACAGCAGTTCTGACAGCGTCATGTAAATTGGTTTTTTTGTAAGCCTCCTTTAATCGATCAGTATATTTTTTAGTATCTACAAATCCTAATGGATCTTTGGATGTAAGCTTTTCATCTAATTCTTTAAATGTATTATCATCAAAAAATATTTCAAAATATTCCGCACTTCCAATTCTTACATGATAACCATCTTCAGGGCTAACGTATAAATTTTCTTTTAATTCATCAGAATCAATAACTTTTCCACTAGGTGTTTTATACCATAGTCCTTTTGGAACATCTTTTTTCTCTTCAGTTGATGTCTGGATTCCTTTATCTTTTCGTTTAAACCATAAACTCATAAAAAAGCACTTTTAAGTGTTAAAAACAGTTTGGCAAGGTAATAAAAAAAGAAGGAGAACCTAATTTTAGATTCTCCCTTTTTGTTTTATAAAGTATCGATATTATTTAAATCTTCAAAAGCTTGTTTTAAACGTGCTTTTAATGTGATTTCTCCTTTTCTAACCCAATTTCTAGGGTCATAATATTTTTTATTTGGAGCATCTTTACCATCAGGATTCCCAATTTGAGATTGTAAATAACCTTTCATTTCTGCCATAAAATCTCTTACACCAACCATATAGGCATATTGAGTATCTGTATCAATATTCATTTTAATTACACCATATCCTATAGCTTCTCTAATTTCTTCTAATGAAGAACCAGAACCTCCGTGAAAAACGAAATCTACTGGATTTTTTTCAGTATTGAATTTCTTTTCAATAAATTTTTGAGAGTTATCTAAAATTTTAGGTGTTAATTTTACATTTCCGGGCTTATAAACTCCATGAACATTACCAAAAGATGCGGCAATAGTAAAATTATCACTAATTTTCTTAAGTTCTTCATATGCGTAGGCAACTTCTTCGGGTTGAGTGTATAATTTTGAAGAGTCCACATCGGTATTATCCACACCATCTTCTTCTCCTCCAGTAATACCTAGTTCAATTTCTAAAGTCATTCCAATTTTACTCATTCTTTCTAAGTATTTCTTAGAAATTTCAATATTCTCCTCAATTGGTTCTTCTGATAAATCAATCATGTGTGAACTAAATAGTGGAATACCATTTTCTTTATAAAATTCTTCACCGGCATCTAACAAACCATCAATCCATGGCAATAATTTTTTTGCACAGTGGTCTGTATGTAAAATAACAGGAATGTCATAAGCTTTCGCCATTGTATGAATATGTTTGGCTCCAGCAATTGAACCTACAATAGCAGCTTTTTGGTTTTCGTTACTTAATCCTTTTCCTGCATTGAAGTGACCTCCTCCATTTGAAAATTGAATTATTACCGGAGCATTTAGTTCTTTTGCTGTCTCTAAAATAGCATTAATTGAACTTGACCCAATAACATTAACAGCTGGAAGAGCGAATTTTTTTTCTTTAGCTAGTTTAAATATTTCTTTAACATCGTTACCTGAAACGACACCTGTTTTAATTTTTTTTGACATCTTTCTTAATTTTATAAATTATTTCAAGACACAAAAATAAGAAATAAAATGAACTTAAAATGGGTAATTGATGCCAATATTATAAACAGCATTTCCAAAATTATAATTGGTCATCCATTTTTTTTGATCCGTTAAATAAGGCTCATAAGTTTTAAATCCGATATCAAATCTGAAAACTAAAAAACTAAAATCATATCTTATGCCAAATCCAGAACCGATGGCCGAATTTTTTAAGGAATTAAATCCTGTAAACTTACCTGCTTCAGAAACAAGATTTGAGTCTGTAATATCCCATATATTTCCAATGTCAATAAACAAGGCACTGTAAATACTATTCATTACTTTAAAACGATATTCAAAATTAGTTACCATTTTAAATGTACCTACGTTAAATTCTAAAGTATTTATTTCTCCACCCGGCCCTAGATCATATGTTCTCCAGGCTCTAATATCATTAGATCCTCCTGCAAAATAACTGCGGCTAAAAGGCACATTGCTAGAATTTCCAAAAGGGAAGGCAGCACCTATAAAAGTTCTAAAAACAAAAATATTATCGTTTGAAAAATCCCAATACTTTTTATATTCAACTTCTGTTTTTATATACTGTGCAATGGGAACTCCAAACAAAACTTTTTGACCATATTCATTTTTATTGCTTGCCAATTGTGTTGTTAGACTACCTGCTGAAACAATTCTACCTGTTAAAAAATAAAAGTTATTATCTTTTAAGTTTTCTTTTGTATTGTAATTAAAGCTATAGGATATAACAGGAACCAGTACATCTTCAATAAGTATGTTTCTACGTTCATTAACATCTGATACAGTATCATAATCATCTGGATATTTATCTTCAAAATCATTTGCAGGATCTAATGAAAATTCAATAAAATCATTTATAGTGTCATAATTATTTGGAAGTGGTTCTCCACCACCCAAATTATGATCCATATATACTTCATTTAGTTTATCATATTCTGAACTATAGACTAAAAAATAATTGTCAATATTCTTGTTTTCAATATATTGTAGATTATAAATATCAAATTTATGCCCCAATCTTTTAGAACTTCTCCAATTATAACCCAAACCGGTTGTAAATGTTTGCCTGTCTAATCCAATATTTTTTTGCATACCAAATGAAAGATCAGTTCTGGTTTGTGGTGACATATAATTTGGAATGATACTTTTAGTATCAATTGGGAAAAATATTCGAGGAATTGTTAATGATGCATTGGTAATCAATTCCCAGGCATTAAAAAAACCAGAACTATTAGATGCATCTTTAGAAACATTTAAAAAAGAACCTTGAAAAGAGAGTTCAAAAATTTCAGCACCTTTAAAAAGATTTTTATCTATAAATGAAAATTTTCCCAGAATACCAAAAGGTTTAATATTTGAAGTTGTTGCATCTAAATTAAAAGTTAAAGCATATTTTTTTATTGGAATCAAGTAAATATTTGCTGTAAGTGTTTCATCATCATTTTCTTGATAATTAATATCAATTGACGATTTAAAATTCTGTAATTTTCGTAAGTGATTGCGTGTTAATACATTATTTTCATCTTTGTAAATTTCGCCAGGCTGGATAAATATTGAATTTGAAAGATATTTAGGACTGTAATCTAATTTGTCAATAGCAAAATAGGTAATTCCATTATAGGTAATGGAATCATTATATTTTATATTCTTATTTGATAGATTAAAATCAGTATAGACATTTATATTTTTGATCTTTTGAACTTTATAGGGTACAAAATAAG
>JAUWUU010000039.1 GCA_030617765.1 Flavobacteriia bacterium
GAACTTGGCATTCCTGGTTATTTTTATGAAAATGCTGCCAAAGAAGAAAAAAGAAGAAATCTGGCAAGTTGTCGTTCGGGAGAATATGAAGGTTTAAAAGAAAAATTACTTAATCCTGATTGGAAACCTGATTTTGGTCCCGCAAAATTTAATGAAAAAGTTGCCAGATCAGGCGCGACTGCAATATCTGCTCGTGATTTTTTAATTGCATATAATATTAATTTGAACACTACTTCTACACGACGAGCCAATTCGATAGCTTTTGATATTCGTGAAGCAGGTAGAGTAAAAAGAGAAGGTAACCCTATTACAGGTAAAAAAGTTTTAGACAAAAATGGAATTCCGGTACGCGTACCGGGTAAATTAAAAGCCGTAAAAGGTATTGGTTGGTATATTGAAGAGTACGGAATTGCTCAGATCTCCTATAATTTGACCAATATCAACATTACCTCAATGCATGAGGCATTTGACGAATCATGTAAGTCTGCTGAAGCACGTGGATTAAGAGTTACAGGTTCTGAATTGATCGGATTAATTCCGCTTCAAGCGATGTTGGATGCGGCAGATTATTTCTTAATAAAACAGGAAAGATCACTGGGAATATCTGAATTAGAAAAAATTAAGATCACTGTAAAATCGTTAGGTTTAGACGACTTAAAACCATTTGTTCCCGAAGAAAAGATCATTGAATACTTATTAGAAAATAAAGCAACAAAAAAACTTGTAGATCTTACAGTTAATGATTTTGCAGAAGAAACAGCAAGTGAATCGATGGCGCCCGGTGGTGGTTCAATATCTGCTTATGTAGGTGCTTTGGGCGTTTCACTAGGTACTATGGTTGCTAATTTATCAGCTCACAAAGCCGGTTGGGATAATCGCTGGGAAGAATTCTCAAATTGGGCTGTAAAAGGGCAAGGCTATAAAAATAAACTCTTATTCCTTGTTGATGAAGATACCAATTCTTTTAATAGAATAATTGATGGTTTTAGAATGCCAAAAAGTAATGATGAAGAAAAAGCATTGCGAAAACAAGCAATTGAAGAAGCAACAAAATATGCAACTGAAATTCCATTTCAGGTAATGGAAACTGCCTTTAATTCAATGGAAGTGATGGAAGCTATGCTTGAAAAAGGTCTGCAAAATTCCCTTTCAGATGCAGCTGTGGGAATATTATGTGCCAGAACTGCAGTTTTTGGAGCCTATTTCAATGTTCGCATCAACGCAAAAGATATTAAAGACAGCGCATTTACTGAATATATTTTAGCCAAAGCTGAAAAAATTTACAATGCCACAATTCAAAAAGAAAGAGCCGTAATCGAACTGATTGATAGTAAAATGTAAGAATTTTAAAGATCTTGTTAAATGAAAAATCCTCGAAGTAAAAATACTTCGAGGATTTTTAGTTTTATTAATTGAATTTTACTTTGCTATATTTACAACTCTTGTTTCTCTGATCACAGTAACTTTTACCTGACCCGGATAGGTCATATCATTTTGAATTTTTTGAGTAATATTAAAAGATAATTCAGCTGCTTTAGTATCATCAACTTTTTCACTTTCTACAATAACACGCAGTTCTCTACCAGCCTGAATTGCATAGGCTTTTTGAACACCATTAAATCCAAATGCTAGATCCTCAAGTTCTTTTAATCTTTGTATATACGAATCGATCACTTGTCTCCTTGCGCCTGGTCTTGCACCCGAAATTGCATCACACACCTGAACTATAGGCGCATATAAAGATTTCATTTCAATTTCATCATGATGTGCTCCAATAGCATTACAAACATCTGATTTTTCGCCATATTTTTCTGCCCATTGCATACCTAAAATAGCATGTGGTAATTCAGTATCCTTATCGGGAACTTTTCCAATATCATGTAACAGTCCTGCTCTTTTGGCAATTTTAGGGTTTAAGCCCAATTCACCAGCCATTACAGAACAAAGATTGGCAACTTCACGTGAATGTTGTAATAAATTTTGTCCGTAACTAGAACGGTATTTCATTCTTCCTACTGTTTTGATCAACTCTGGATGTAAACCGTGAATACCCAGATCAATAACAGTTCGTTTACCAATTTCAACGATCTCTTGTTCAATTTCTTTATGGGTTTTAGCAACTATTTCTTCAATTCTGGCAGGGTGAATTCTTCCATCAGTAACCAATTTATGCAAAGACAAACGAGCTATTTCTCTCCTTACCGGATCAAAGCATGATAAAATTATGGCTTCCGGAGTATCATCAACAATAATTTCAACACCGGTTGTAGATTCTAAGGTCCGAATATTTCTTCCTTCTCTTCCTATAATTCTACCTTTTACATCATCGCTTTCTAAATTAAAAACCGATACACAATTATCTATAGTTTGTTCAACACCAATACGTTGGATTGTAGTTAGAACAATCTTTTTAGCCTCCTGCTGTGCAGTTAATTTAGCTTCCTCCAACGATTCCTGAATGAAAGCCATTGAATCTGTTTTTGCCTCTTCTTTTAAAGATTCTATCAGTTCATTCTTTGCATCATTTGCTGAATAACCTGAAATAACTTCCAATTGCTGTACATGACTTTTATGCAATTTATCAATTTCTACTTTTCTCTTTTCAAGATAATCCAAACGATATTTAGAATCTTTCGCTTTATCTTCAAGTGATTTGTTAAGTTTTTTTGTTTTATCTAACTCTTGAGAAACAAACGATTCTTTATCCCTGGTTCTTTTTTCTGCATCGTTAATTTTCCTGTCTCTTGCTAGAATAACTTTTTCGTGTTCAGCTTTTAACTCGATAAATTTTTCTTTTGCCCGTAAAATTTTATCTTTTTTCAAACCTTCAGCATCTATTTTAGCTTCTTTTAAAACAGTATCAGCTTGTTTTTTAACAGTTTTTAAAGTTGTTGAAGCCCTATTCTTTTCAATAACTTTGGCCATTATATAACCTATAGCCATTGCTATTATTCCTACGATTATTATTGTTGTTATATTTTCCATTTGAATATTTATAAAAAAAGCCCACATTAGTCGGGGTTTAGAAAACTCCTTTATAACAAGTTTAGGGCTAACTTAATGGTCAAGTATCCGAATAAATCGGCGCGCTTTTACATTAAAAACTCACCCTTTTTAATTTGATAGTGTTGAGTTTTTGAAACAAATAACTAATGCAGGCAGTAATTGTTATATTTAAAGAACTTATGATAAACGAGATTCCAATATACTATTAATATCTCGTATTTTATTTTCAATATTTTTTGTATCTAACTCGTTATAAATACTCTTAACTTCATTTGCAGAAGCAAATTGTAATGCGCACATCGCCAAAACATCTTGCTTATCTCTTATTTCATAATTTTGTTCAAAATTCTTAATGAGATCATTTATTTTTTTAACCGCTTTTCTTATCCCCTCTTCTTCACTTTCATTGTTAATGGTTAAGGGATAAACTCTATCTCCTATGGTAACTTTTATTTTCAAATTATTATTCATTCTAGTATTATTCGCTTAACTGGATTATACATTTATCAATATCGCGAATTAAAGTATTTATTTTGAGTTTTGCTAAATGCTTATCTTCTTTGCTGCCTACAATTGTATTCGCAATTTTTAATGATTCTTCTTTTTGTTTTAGATCATTAATCAATTGCTGTTTATTTGATACTTGTAATTCTAATTCTTCAGATCGTTGTTTTAAAAGTTTATTTTCCTCTTTTAAATCATCGTATTTCAACAATACACTTGATAGATTAGTTTCAAGTAAATCAACTATTTGTGATAAATTATTCATTATTACAAAGAATCTAACATTTGCAACAAAGTTAATACACCCATTACAATAATACAACTGTTTTAGTAAAATATCATATAATTTATTGCAAATAATTGATTAGTAATTATTTAAACATTCTGTTTTTTTGTATCAACTCTAATTATTACTTTAGCCGAATTATGAAGGGAAAAACATTATTTCTTGCATTGATATTTCTATCGGGAATGATCTATTCTCAAAAAAAATATCCTAAAGATTATTTTCAAAATCCTATGGATATTCCCTTTATTTTATCAGGTACTTTTGGTGAATTACGCAGCAATCACTTTCATGCAGGTTTGGATATCAAAACCCAACAACGAGAAGGACTAAATGTTTTTGCGCCAGCTGAAGGCTTTGTATCGAGAATAAAGATTTCACATTGGGGTTATGGCAAAGCTTTGTATGTTACACATCCAAATGGTTATACTACAGTTTATGGTCATCTAAAAAAATTCTCTCCAAAAATAGAGGCTTATATCAAAAAACGTCAATATGAAAAAGAGAGCTTCCAAATTCAATTGTACCCAAAATCCACTGAGATTAAAGTGTCAAAAGGTGAAATAATCGCTTTAAGTGGAAATTCAGGAAGTTCCGGCGGACCACATTTACATTTTGAGATCAGAGATACTAAAGCCAATCCTATCAATCCCATGCTTTTTGGAATTAAAATTCCCGATCACAAAAAACCAATTTTTAAAAATGCTGTAGCTTATGCAAAAAACGATACATCTCATATAAATCAGTCTAATAATTATATTGATCTGGTTATCAAACAACAAAATAACGGTGATTTTTTAGCCAATAAAATTTATGCCTATGGCACTATAGGAATTGGTGTAAATGCTATTGACAAATTAGATGGTGCAATCAATAACAACGGTTTATACGATTTGAAATTGGAAGTAAATGGAGAAAAAAAATACCAGTACAGAGTTGAAACATTTTCATTTAGCGAATCAAGATACATCAATAATTTCATTGATTATGAGAGATTTATAAAAAAGAATCAAAGAATTCAAAAATGTTTTATTGACCCCAATACCAAATTGAGTATCTATAGACATATCATTGATAAAGGTTTACTCTTAATAAAAGACAGCCTGGATTATCAAATTCAAGTAACTGCCAGTGATTATGAAGGTAATCAAACCAAATTAATAATTCCTGTTCAAGGAAAAAAAGATAGCATACTTCATTTCAAAGAAATTAAAAAAACACCTTATTATTTTAAAACTGATCAAATTAATAAAATAAGTGATAGCATTATTACTGCCTATTTTCCAAAGAATATTTTTTGCAACGATTTTTATTTTGATTTCAAGTATAAAAATGGTGTTGCTCAAATGCATAATCCTATGGTTGCTGTTCATCGTAATTTTACCTTATCATTTGATGTTACAAAATATTCTAAAGATGACATTAAGCATATGTACATTGCAAGAAAAAATAAATCGGGTAGATTATATTATAATTCTACAAAATATAAAGATCATAAGCTTTATACAAATACTAAAATATTAGGTAATTATACATTGGTGAAAGATTTTGAAAAGCCAAAAATATTTCCACACAATTTTAAAGAAAATCAATTGCTTACAAAAAAGGATTATTTAATGGTGAGAATTTCTGATAAGGGTTCCGGCATAAAATCTTATCGAGGTGAAATTGACGGAAAATGGATTCTAATGGAATACAAACCCAAAAAAGGGACGCTAACTTATAACTTTAATGATAAAAAATTAATTGGAAATGAACATACATTAAAAGTTATTGTTACTGATAATGTAAATAATTCAACTACTTTTACAAGTACCTTTATTAGAAAAGAGTAAATTTTAAAAAATTGAGAACAAGATTATTTACATTTTTTATCTTTCTTTTTTTATTTCAGATTCTTCATTCGCAAACTGCAGAATTAAAAGGAGTTGTCACTGATAAAAATGGGAAAATCATTGAAAATGTATCTGTTTCTTATGGCACAACCGGAACATCTACAAATAAAAAGGGTGAATATCTTTTACAAATACCTTCAAACAAGTCGGTTTCAGTATTATTTAGCCATATTTCCTTCCAAAATTTAAGCAAACACTTTAATATACCTTCCGGTAGAACATTAAACTTTTCGCCAAAGTTGAACATCAAAACCGAAAAGATCAATGAGGTTATCATAAAAAACCAAAAAGCTGAAGCTGAAGGTATCACTAAAATTAAAACTGAAGATATTCAACATATTCCAACTGCAAATCAAGGTGTTGAAAGCATTTTAAAAACCTTGCCTGGTGTAAGTTTTAACAATGAATTAAGTACGCAATACAATGTAAGAGGCGGTAGTTTTGATGAAAATTTAGTGTATGTTAACGGCATTGAAGTTTATCGTCCGTTTTTAGTAAGATCAGGACAACAGGAAGGTTTGAGTTTTGTAAATCCAAATATGACGCAAAATGTCGCTTTTTCTTCCGGAGGATTCCAGGCAAAATACGGTGACAAATTATCTTCTGTTTTAGATATAAATTACCGAAAACCCACTGAATTTAGTGTACAATTAGAAGCGAGTTTATTAGGTGCAAGCGCTACAATTGAAGGAACAGCTTTTCAAGACAAACTACTTGCTTTAGCAGGATTTCGCTATAGAAATAACAGTCTTTTTGTTAATAGCAAGGATACTGAATCCAATTTTGAACCAAGTTTTACTGACTTACAAACCTTTTTATCCTACAAATTCAGTGATAAATTTGTCCTTGAATTTTTAGGTACTTTTTCATTGAACGATTATAATTTCACACCTTTTACACGAAGAACAAACTTTGGCTCAATTATCAATCCTCTGGCACTCGTTGTGCATTATAAAGGAAAAGAAAAAGATCAATATCAAACTCTTTTTGGCGCTTTAAAAGGTATCTATAAGGTTAATGATAATTTATCATTAAATCTAACTGCCTCGTCCTATAATACTCAAGAAAAAGAACATTTTGATATTTTAGCTGCATACGGTATTGGTGATCTAAATTCTGATTTTACTTCAAGTGAATTTGGAGATGTTACTTTTATTCAGGCAATTGGTTCTCAATTAGATCATGCCCGAAATAATCTGGAAGCAAATATTTCTAATATCGGACTTAAAGCAGCGTACAAAATAAATAATAATCTATTTGAATTTGGAGCAAAATATCAAATTGAAAATATTAAAGATCAGATCATTGAATGGCAAATGATAGATTCGGCCGGTTTTGGCATTCGTCCACCTTATTTACAACCAAAAAATGATGAACCTTATACCCCATACAGCACTCCAATTGTTCCTTATACAAACGTTAGAGCTTACAATGAAGTTTCTACTAACCGGATTTCCGGATTTGCGCAATGGAGTAAAAAAACAGCGATCAATGACCATATTATATGGTATAATTTAGGCATCAGAGCGCAGCACTGGAAAATCAATGGTGAAAATCTAGAAAGTAAAAGTCATACCGTTTTTAGTCCGAGAGCGCAATTTTCTATCAAACCTGACTGGGATAAAGACATGTTGTTCAGAGTTTCTGGAGGATATTACCACCAGCCTCCCTTCTATCGAGAATTAAGAGATTCTTTAGGTGTAGTACACCCCGAAGTTAAGGCACAACAAGCCATACATTTTGTAATCGGTAACGATTTTAGTTTTAAAATGTGGGACCGCCCTTTTAAACTAGTTAGTGAAGCCTATTATAAACATTTAACCAACGTAAATCCATTTACAATTGACAATGTAAGAATAAGATATCGTGCTAAAAATAATGCAACTGCTTATGCTACAGGATTTGATCTACGCCTTAACGGAGAATTTGTTCCCGGAACAGAATCATGGTTTAGTTTTGGTTATTTGGTAACCAAAGAAAATATTGATGAAAGAGGTTATATTTCTCGTCCAACTGACCAGCGTTTAAAATTTGCATTGCTTTTTCAGGATTATGTGCCCAATATACCAAGCTTGAGAATGTATTTAAATATGGTTTATAATACGGGCGTTCCTGGAGGGTCGCCATCTTATGCCGATCCATATTTATTTCAAAATCGTTTAAAAGATTATTTTAGATCAGATATTGGAATTTCCTATGTCTTTATAGATCTTAAAAATCCTGCAAAGAAAAACTGGCAAAAAAGATTTAAAGAATTATCTGTAGGAATTGAACTTTTCAATATGTTTGATGTCAATAATTCAATTACCAATACCTGGGTAAAAGATATTTCTACAAATCAATCTATAGCTGTGCCTAATTACCTTAGCGGAAGAGTTTTAAATGTTAAAATTGCTATGAGATTTTAACCAAATCTGTCAGTATTTCTATTTCGTACAACTTTAACCTTTTTACTTTATACTTTTTTCCTTCTACTTTTTCCTTTAAAATTTCAAAACATTTAAACCTTTTTATATATTTATAGTCCAAAGAGTAAAAATTAGTGCAAGAAGAAAAAGCTTTTATAAAGCGATTACAGAATAAAGAAACACAAAACGATGCTTTTAAAGAATTATTAAATCTTTATAAGGAACGCTTGTATTGGCATATTCGTAAAATTGTGATCTCTCATGATGATGCTGATGATGTGCTACAGAACACTTTTATAAAAGTTTTTAAGAATATTGGGAAATTTAATGAAAAAAGTAAATTGTACTCGTGGATGTACAGAATTGCAACAAATGAATCGATAACACATATCAATAAAAAAGCCATAAAATATAGAATTGACAGTGATGAAATTAGAAAACAAATGATTGATAAATTAGAATCTGATGTTTATTTTGACGGAGATGAAATTCAACTAAAATTACAAGAAGCATTAGCAACTTTACCACAAAAGCAACATTTGGTTTTTAATATGAAATATTTTGAAGAGATGAAGTACGATGAGATTTCCGAAATATTAGATACTTCAGTAGGTGCTTTAAAAGCTTCTTATCATCATGCCAGAAAGAAAATTGAAAAATATTTAAAAGAATAATACAGTATTGTAAAATATTAATGAAAAATAAAAATAACATATTAAAAGGATTAAAATCAACAGATTTGGGATTTAAAATACCTGAAAATTATTTTGAGAACTTTGAGAGAGGTTTTTCAAATTCTGGAATTAAAAAAAGTAGCGGGTTTACTGTACCTGATCAATATTTTGAAAAAATAAGTGATGAGATATTAGCTAAAATTGATGTCACACAAATTCCTGAGCAAACAGGTTTTACAACACCAAATAACTATTTTAAAAATTTAGAGATCAAGTCTGTAAATAAAACTTCCAACACCAAAGTAATCAACTTGTTTTCAAACCAATACAAAAGATTTATCAGTTTAGCCATTGCTGCTTCTTTTCTGCTATTTATCGGAGTAAAATATTTTGGCAATAAACAGGAAACGATCAGATTTGATGATCTTACCGCCAATGAAATTGAAAACTGGATGGATGAAAGTTTAATAGGTTTTAACGCATACGATATTGCCGAAGTATATGAAGATATTGATATTAGCAACAGTACTACATATTTTGAAGATGAAATCTTCGACTATCTGGAAGAGAAAGATCTTGAATTATTATTTTTAGAAAATTAGAAAAAAATGAAAAAAATATTTATCACTTTACTCATCATAATGTTTGGTCTAAGCAATCTAATTGCACAAGGTGAAAGAAGGGAAAAGTTAAAGGCTTATAAAACTGCTTTTATCACCGAAAAATTAGAGTTGACACCTGCTGAAGCTGAAAAGTTTTGGCCTGTTTACAATAATTATGAAAAAAAAGTACATCAGTTAAAATTTGAGACTATCAGAAATGAGCATAAAAAGATAAGAGATGAGGGTGGTATTGATGCGCTTACAGATACTGAAGCGAATACAATGTTAAAAAAATTAGTTAAGAATGAGGAAGTATTGGCTGTCGCTAAAACAGAACTATTCGAAGATCTTAAAAATATTATTTCTCCAAAAAAAATATTGAAATTATATCGAGCTGAGCATGAGTTTAATCGTAAATTATTATCTGAATTTCGTAAAAAACAAATGATGCAAATGCGCAGTAAGAATCCAAATTAATATCGCTAAATGTGTTACTACTATGATGGGGGTAATAAAAATATTAATTAAATCACATAGTTCTTTGATTCAAATTTTTTAATTTGCAGTTTCTTTTACTTAATGTTTGGTCGGAAATAGACAAATCTTTCCAAATTGAATTATTTTTGATAAGATTTTTATTTTTTTATATGAAGTGATGCCATAGTATCAGTCGATTTTAAAAAAGTGAAAAGATTGCAAAAAAAAACGATTTAAATTTTGATGTATTTCCGACCAAATACTAATTAACCTTCAATACAAATATTATGAAACGCAGAGATTTTATTTTCAAAACAGCACAATCAGGATTACTTTTATCAACTCTTGGACTATCTTCTTTTGATCTAACAACCAGCAACTCTTTATTTTTTAAAATTTCCCTTGCGCAATGGTCTTTACATAAAAGTTTGTTTGATAAAAAAATGGATAATCTGGATTTTGCTGCTAAGTCAAGAAATTTGGGTTGTGAAGGTTTGGAATATGTCAATTCATTTTTTAAAGATAAGGCTAAGGATATGAATTACCTTAAAGAAATGAATAATCGAGCCAAGTCCGAAAATCAAAAAAATGTATTGATCATGATCGACGGTGAAGGCAACCTTGCTGATACCGATAATAAAGCGAGATTAAAAGGTATTGAGAACCATTACAAGTGGGTAGAAGCTGCTCATTTTTTAGGATGTCATGCTATACGTGTTAATCTTAGAGGAGGAAAAGATAAAACTGAAGCCACCAAAACCAGTATAGATTCTTTAAACAGACTATCAGATTTTGCAAAAGGATCAAACATCAATATCCTTGTTGAAAATCATGGAGGATTTTCCTCTGACGGAAAATGGATGACCAGTGTTTTTTCTCAGGTTAAAAATAAAAATTGCGGAACACTACCCGACTTTGGTAACTTTTGCATAAAAAGAGAAAACAATAAATGTGTTGATTCTTATGATCGTTATCTTGGTATGAAAGAGTTATTACCTTTTGCCAAAGCAGTTAGTGCTAAATCAAATGTATTTGATGCGAATGGTGATGAAATTAATATCGATTATTATAGAATAATGAAATTAGTAAAAGAAATAGGATATACAGGTTATGTAGGTATTGAGTATGAAGGATCAGATGTTAGCGAAGAAAAAGGTATTGAACTCACACGAGATCTGTTAATAAAAGCCGGCAAAAGATTATCTTAAATTCAAAGCCATCATTAACTCCTTATAACATTAACGCATTACCGCATTATCTCATTACCGCATTATATCATTAACACATGAATAAAATGATCTAACTAGGAATTATTGACGGCGGGAGTGATTCAATGATTGGCGTTTTACAAAGAATTGCATCTCATAAAGATTAAAATACCTGGAAAGATCTATAATTTTTTTTAGATTATTTTAACATAAGCACGCTTTATATATGAGTAAAAAACAAGTTTTAAAATAAAAATGTTAACAAAAGCTAATAAGTATTAATCCCATTATATACTTATGATACTTAAGTAACAAATTCTATAGTGATTACTTCAATCTTTATAACTTATTGATAATCTGTTTGACACGCAAACTTATTCCGCTAAGTATTTTAAAATTAAACATTTATTATCCTTAATATATTGTAATATTAATTAAAGGTTAAAAAGTATTAATAAAAAGTTAATTGTGAATATTTTTTTTATATTTGTTTAACATTTATTTAATTTTTTTTGATAAAGGTTTAACATATCAAATTTATCTGTTATCAATGTTTACGATTTATCAGAGAGTATTAAAATAAAAGCTTACAAACAATTTTTAACTATTATTAACTTAATTTTAATTTATGAAAAAAAATCATTTAATTAGAAAATTACTATTTCTGGGAGTTTTTATGCTATTTGGCTATGCACAAGCCCAAAGTGTATCAGGAACAGTAAGCGATGCAAATGGTCCATTACCTGGAGCTAATGTTATCGTAAAAGGAACAAGTCATGGAGTTACAACTGATTTTGATGGAAATTACGCCATTGATGATGTAGCTGCAGACGCAATTTTACAATTTAGTTTTGTTGGGTATGTAAACCAAGAAATTAGTGTAAATGGTCAATCAGTCATTAATATTATTTTGAGTGAAGACGCCAATCAATTAGAAGAAGTAGTGGTTACTGGTTATACTACCCAAACAAGGGGTGATATTACCGGATCAGTTGCTTCAGTTGATATGGACGAAGCAATGAAAGCACCGGTTACAAATGCAGCCGAAGCTTTACAAGGTAGGGTAACAGGTGTTACTGTTACAAATGCCGGAGCACCGGGTGCTGCACCAAAAATTACGATTCGTGGTTTTGGTACAAGTAACAATACCAATCCTTTATACATTATTGATGGTGTTCAAACAGATGATGCCAATATATTGAATAGTATTGATCCTGCTGATATTGATCAAATGAACGTATTAAAAGATGCTGCTGCTTCTATTTATGGTGCAAGGGCTTCTAACGGTGTAATTATTGTTACAACCAAAAGTGGTGGTTACAATATAGGTAAATCTACACTTACACTTGACGTTTATTCAGGTTTTTCTAAAGCCTCTAACTTACCTGATCTTCTAAACACGCAACAACATGGTGATATGATTTGGGAAAGTTTGGCCAATGATGGTGCAGTTTTAACGCATCCTCAATATGGCTCTGGACCTTCTCCGGTTATACCTGATAAATTACAAGGTGTACCTGTTTCTGCAACAGTTCCTTCAGGCGGAACTTACTGGCCTGGTGAAATTACGCAAACAGCACCAACTACAAATGTTAGTTTATCATTAGAAAGCGGTAATGAATCTGGTAAATATTTTATGTCAGTTAATTATTTAAAAAGAGATGGTGTAATGAGATACACAGGTTTTGAACGTGTTACTACAAGAATGAATTCTGAGTTTAAAGTAAAAGATATTGTACGTATCGGCGAACATATGAATGTTTCTTATTCAAACTCCAATGGTAATAATGCACTTGAAATGGCTTTAAGAAGTAGCCCTTTGATTCCTACTCATGATGATGATGGTAATTTTGCGGGTACTTACGCTGCTTCTGCTGGTTTAGGTAATGCAAATAATCCATTGGCAAATCTTAGTAGAGCTCAGGATAATTACGGTATATCATTAAGAGTTTTTGGTGATGTTTATGCTGCAATTAAACTTTATGATGGTTTAGAGTTTAAAAGTTCATTTGGTTTTAGCCTGAGCAATTGGGATAACAGATCATTTTTTCCTTTAAACCCTGAACATGGTGAGCCTCTGTCAACCAATACTTTAAGTGTTTCAGATGATACAAGTATTGGATGGAATTGGTCAAATACATTAAATTACCGTAAATCGTTTGGTGAACATAATATTAATGTCTTATTAGGTGTTGAAGCAGTTTACAATACAGGAAATGGTAAAAATATACGCCGTACTGGTTATTTATTTGAAGATCCTAATTTTTACAATTTAGAGAATGGTTCAGGTACACCTAGTGTTGGATATAATTATCGATACGAAAATTCATTATTCTCCTATTTTGGATCTATAGATTACAACTATGCCAATAGATATTTTTTAACAGCTACCGTGCGTAGTGATACTTCTTCTCGTTTTAAAGGAGATAATAAAACTGGGATATTTCCTTCATTTAGCGCTGGATGGTTAGTTAGTGGGGAAGATTTTTACAATGATGATGCTGTTGTTAGCAGAATTAAATTAAAAGGTTCATGGGGCCAGATGGGTAACCAAACAATCCCTGGAGATAACCCTACTACCAATATTTCTTCATTAAGTGAAGAATATGCCAATTATGCTATCAATGGTAGCTCAATATCAACAGGAGCAAGATTAAATTCAGTAGGTAACCCAAATTTAAAATGGGAAACGTCTCAATCCTTGAATTTTGGTATTGAACTTGGATTTTTTAAAAATAAGTTAATGTTTGAAGCAGAATGGTATCAAATTGACACAAAAGATTTGATCTCACGTGATAATTCCCTTATCAGTACAACCGCTATTGATGCATCAGCTCCTTTAGTGAATTTAGGAAATGTACAAAATACTGGTGTTGATATTGCTTTAGGTTTCCATGATACATCAGCGAATTCTGATTGGACCTATGGTGTTGATGTTACTTTTTCACATTATAAAAATGAAGTTACAGAACTGATCAGTGAATTCTATTCTGGATCTAGTTTTAGGACTGGTATATTTACAAGAACACAAGTTGGTCAACCAATTTCTTCTTTCTATGGTCGTGAAGTTACTGGAATATTTAATGATGTAGAAGAGATTAGAAATAGCCCTAATCAGGGATGGGATCTTACTGATCCTGAATCTGTTGCTGGTTATGTAGGAAGATTCAAATACAAAGACGTTAATGAAGATGGTGTTGTTGGTGATGAAGATCGTACTTTCATAGGTTCTCCACATCCTGATTTTACTTATGGTATCAACTTGATGGGTGGTTATAAAGGATTTGATATTTCAATGTTCTTTACAGGATCACAAGGAAATGACATTTATAACTATGAAAAGATTTATACTGATTTTCCTGCTTTCTTTAATGGAAACAGAAGTACAAGAGTTTTAGACTCATGGAGGCCTGATAATACAAATACCGACTTACCTGCATTAAGTCAAAATATTAGGAACAGCGAAGCAAATTCAAATTCTTTCTTTGTAGAAGATGGCTCTTACTTCAGAATGAGAAACCTACAAATGGGTTATACTTTTGATAAAGGTTATGCCAGTAAAATTGGATCAGAATCTATTCGTCTTTATGTACAAGGTAGTAACCTGTTTACTATAACTGGTTATGATGGTCTTGACCCGGAAGTGGTTACTTATGACAACTTAACTTTGGGAGTAGATAACGGTCAGTATCCAATTTCTAAACTTTACACAATAGGTATAAATATTAAATTCTAAAAATATGAAAAATAAAATAGTATATTTATTATTACTGCTCGTAGGAGTATTAGCATGTAGTGATGATTTTACGGAATCAACGGCATACGGTGCCTTGAGTGATGAAAATCTTCAAAATGCACAGGGTATTGATCTAAAATTAATAGGTGCATACTCTTTACTGGATGGCTTTAGTGCTACGCCAGGTTCTGAATGGTCTAAAACCGGAGACAACTGGTGGTTTGATGTGATTTCTGATGATGCTCATAAAGGCAGCACTGATGGTGACCAACCAGAATTGTTTCTTTTAGAAACTTATGATTGGACAAGTACAAATCCATATATAGATGGAAGATGGAGAGCGCTTTATGCTGGAGTTAACAGAGCCAATGCTGTTATTGATTTAATAAGTCAAATAACTGAAGGTGATTTTACACAGCAAATGTCTGAAGCTCGTTTTTTAAGAGGTTATTATAATTTTCAATTACAAAGAATATGGGGTAATGTATCTTATATCTCTGAAGAAAATTATGCAAATACTGAATTTAACCAACCAAATACAGGTCCTATCTGGGATCAGATTGAGGCTGATTTTGATTTTGCAGTGAAAAATCTACCAGATGCACAATCTGAAGTAGGAAGACCAACAAATTGGACTGCAACAGCTTTTTTAGGTAAAGTTCATCTTTATCAACATGAATTTTCAGATGCATTAGGTTTGTTAAATACTGTTATTAATTTAGGTCCTTATTCTTTATTGCCAGAATATGTTGATAATTTTAGACTGGCAGGTGATAATAGTGTCGAATCTATCTTTGCAATACAATTTGCTGCAGATGCAGGTCTATCCTATAATGGTAACCGTGGTGGAACATTGAATTTCCCTGGTGGTGGCCCGATGGCTACTTGTTGTGGTTTTTATCAAGCTACACAGGATTTGGTAAATTCTTTTCAAACTTCAGCTGGTTTACCTTTATTAGATACTTATAACCAAACAGATGTGGCTAATGATTATGGTATCAATAGTGATGAAGCTTTTACTATGCATACCGGTCCTTTAGATCCTAGATTAGATTATACTCTTGGAAGAAGAGGAATTGACTTTAATGGTTGGGGTGTAAATGTAGGTAAAGATTGGATACGTGCAAGTTTTGCAGATATTTCTGGTCCTTATTTAGGAAAAAAGAGTATGTACCATGCTGGTGAAGATGCCAATATGGGTACAGGTGGCTGGGGCGAGCAAAGAGCTGGTATCAATTATCATATTATGAGATATTCTGATGTTTTATTGATGGCTGCTGAATGTGCTGCTGAGACTGGTGATACAGATACAGCCTTAGATTATGTAAATAGGGTAAGAAACAGAGCCAAAAATATGACATACGTTAAAGATGTTGATGGATCTGGTGATAATGCTGCAAATTACAGTGTTGAACCTTATGATTCTTTTCCAGACAAAGATTATGCTATTAAAGCTGTAAGATTTGAACGTAGATTAGAATTTGGTATGGAAGGCCAGCGTTTATTTGATATCAGAAGATGGGGCAACGGTGTTCAGGTGATGAATGCATATTTCACCAATGAGGCACGTACAATAACTCCTTTTGGTATAGCAGCTAAACCTTATCAGGACAAACACAATCTTATGCCAATTCCGCTTAATGCAATTGATTTAAGTGGTGCGATCATAACACAAAATCCCGGTTACTAATAATTAGTTTCCTTTAAAAAGATTAAACAGAGCATTTATTATTAAGTGCTCTGTTTTTTTTTATATTTACGCCGATAATTCAAAATTTAATTTAGATATGATGAATAGATTGTTTCTTACAATAATTATTCTGTTGACCTTACTTTCCTGTAGCAAAACAAATACAACTGGCAAAATTTTTAATTCTCTTAGTTCCGAAAGAACCGGAATAGATTTTTCTAACAATCTTATAGAAAATGATTCACTTAATTATTTTAGCTATGGCTATATCTATATGGGTGGAGGTGTTTCTGCTGGTGATATCAATAATGATGGTCTGATCGATCTTTACTTTACAGGAAATATGGTGCCCAATAAACTATATCTCAACAAAGGGAACATGAAATTTGAAGATATTTCAAAAAAAGCTGGTGTTAGTGGAGATAATAGATGGTTTACAGGTGTTACGATGGCAGATGTAAATAGTGACGGATTTTTAGATATTTATTGTTCTGTTGGAGGAAAATTT
>JAUWUU010000087.1 GCA_030617765.1 Flavobacteriia bacterium
GGTTAGTAAGTCAATTCTTAGGAATGACTGAAAAACAAACTTTTAAAACATGGACAATTATGACTGGAATATTATCCGTTTCAGGTTTTTTATTAGCTTCATTAATCAATTTTATTTTTTAGTCTTCATTTTATATACATATATTTCAATAAAATTAGGCACTTTCAGAAGTAAACTGATTGGATAGAAAATCGAAGATAAATCTAGGTAATTTTTATAGAATTATCTGGATTTTTTGATTTTTTCCTATATTGAAAATCATTTTACTGGATTTACGTCTCAACAAGACACAGCTATCCCAAAATTATTTTATACTGAAAAAATTAAGCTACTTTATCCAGAATCTGATCTTGCATTCTCCTACCAATTTCTAAAGCATTTGCAGTATGAATACCGAAGAAGATCCAGAGTATTTCTGTTTTTTTTGTTTTGGCTTTTATTTTCTTTAAATGATAGTGTTCCTTCTCTTTTCCAAAACTACCTTCCAACCTGGTTGCTCTTTCTTTGGTAATGATCTTGGCTAACTGGATTTGTTGCTTGCGATGTTTTGATGGTTTCCCTTTGGGTTTAAAGTCAGTTTGTATTTTATTACTCGTCGCAAAGACCCTATTTTTATTTGTAGCATAAATAGCGTCTGCTCCGGCTATTTTTACTTTTGTTTTTGTAAGTCCCTGTGCTTTATAAATTGTATTCTTAAAACGGGTCCCTTCATTAAAAGCATTAAAACTAATATGCTCAATAAAATTAATCCCATCTATTTGAAGCTTGTTGACTTTTGCACCAAATTCTACTCTTTTGATTTCTTTTCCCCTTACTATGGGGCGAAGATATGATTTTGATATGCTTACAATCCTGTCCTTAGGAGGTATTGCTGTCTTAAAATATTGTTTCTGTTGTTTTTGTATTTTTCTTATAATTCTTCTTCGATTGTAATACAATTCAGTCATCTCAAAATCATACTGCTTTTCTATAAAATCTAACTCCTTGTTTATCTTCTCCAACAGCCACAATAAGGACCTGGTAAGTTTCCTTCTGTTTTTATAAGTTTTTCTACGTGTTTTACTATAGCCTATATAACGTTTCTTCCATTTAATATATTTTGTTCTCGGAAGTTTGATCTTTAATGATTTGCAAAGTATTTTCATCTGATGATGCGTCCAGTGTATACTTTCCCAAAGTAATTTCTGATCCGTTGGATAACGAACCTCACTCTCATAACAAGTTGCATCTGTAGTTATACTGTGTTTGTTTCTAATAAAGTTAGACCAGTTATTATATAGTGTCTTTTCTAATTTGTTTACTTGTAACTTTTCTGCAAGGTCACATCTAATTTGGCTTATGATTTTATAATTGCTCAAATATTCAGAACCGATATAAATATCACAAAAAAAACTGATAATTGATATTGCCATTGAGTTGTTCCAAAAGCTTCTTATCCGAACAAGCTGCATAATGCTTTAAAAACATCAAGGCAATTTTTCCACTCGGACTAAAGATATTCTTTGTTCCTTTATTCGATTCCTTCAAATCAAAATCCTTAACAAGATTTATCCACGGAATAGAACGATAGATCTTCCCAAGATCTGTCTCTAAAAAACGATCATAAAAAAGATCAAAATTCTCTGATGAATTAAAAAATGAAAATGTGTGCTGTAAATCTGAAATTCTTTGTACTTTAGTCATAGATGAAAATTAAAAACCCCGATTTTTGAGTATTCCGCTCCTTTTCGGGGTTTTGTTCTGTCTAATATACAACTTATTTAGTTGATATACAAATATTTATGTAGTCATGATAGTGCCAAATTAAACTTGCTAAAATGAAGAAAAAATATTTGCTGATAAAATTGCATTAAATTTAGGTTTAAATGGTCTTACCATCCACCACTGGCACCACCACCACCGAAGCCGCCGCCACCGAAGCCACCGCCAAAACCGCCTCCGCCGAAACCTCCACCGGAGCTACCACCAAAACCTCCGCTGCCACCATAGCTACCTCTTCCTGCATTACTTAAAATAATGGCATCCAATAAAGAAAATCCTCCCGATTTTTTACCTCCATTTTTATTTCCTTTACCTCGATTTTTACGTGATAATATTAATAATATGATAATAAACAAGAATATAATAAAAACTAATGATACCCCTTCGCCTTCTTCATCATTTTGGGGCTCTCCTTCATATTCACCATTCATGATCTGAAAAACCCTGGTAGTACCCATATCTAAACCTACAAAATAATCACCTTGCTTAAAATGTGGTGTGATAACAGTTTCAATTATTCTTCTGGAAAGTGCATCTGTGAGTTTGTGTTCAACACCATAACCTGTTCTAATCGTAATTTTTCTATCGTCTTTTGAAACCAATATCAATATACCATTATCAACATCGGCCCGACCAATACCCCATTTATGCGCCAATTCTGTTGCATACATGGCTATCTCCTGACCTTGCAAAGAATTAACGGTGATCACAACAATCTGAGTGGAGGTAGAATCGCTATATTTTATCAATTTTTGCTCTAAGGTTTTTGCTTCAAAACCACTCATCATCTTTGCATAATCATAAACACTTGTTTGAATCTTTGGTTTTGCAGGCAAATAATCTTGAGCGGAAATCTGATTTAAACAACAAAAAAACAGAAGTATAAATAAACTTGTATATTTAATTAATTTTTGCTGCATATCTTTAAATACTTATTCGTAATATTGACTTGCAATATACCAAAAAAATAGAAGCCTTTTTAAATATCCAATTAAAATTAAATAACAATGAAAAAATTATTTTTTTCCCTATTTCTTATCACATCAATTCTACAGGCACAACATATCGATGTAAAAAAATTAAAAGGTATGAGTCCTCGTTCTGTAGGTCCTGCCGGAATGAGTGGTAGAATTACAGCAATAGATGTAGTTAATGATCAACCCAATACAATCTATGTAGGCGCAGCATCGGGTGGCGTTTGGAAATCAGAAAGTGAAGGAATTGACTGGAAACCCATTTTTGATAAAGAAAATTTACAGGCCATAGGCGCTATTACTATTCAACAATCTAATCCTGATGTTATCTGGGTAGGAACAGGTGAAGGTAATCCAAGAAACAGTGTTAATGGAGGGTTTGGAATTTACAAAAGTTTAGATGGAGGGGAAAACTGGAAATTAATGGGTCTGGAAAAAACACGTAATATTCATCGTATAATCATTGATAAAAATAATCCCAATACTATTTATGTTGCAGCTATTGGTTCATCATGGGGAGAACATCCTGAACGCGGTATTTTTAAAAGTACTGATGGTGGGGAAAACTGGGAAAAAATTTTATTTATAAACAATAAAACTGGTGCAGCTGATCTGGTTGTTGATGCCAATAACCCCAATAAATTAATTGCTTCCATGTGGGAACACCGCAGAAAACCATATACTTTTAACTCTGGTGGCAAAGGCTCTGGCATATACATTACTCATGATGCCGGAAAAAACTGGAAAAAAATAACTGACAAAGATGGTTTGCCCAAAGGTGATTTTGGGAGAATTGGTTTGGCTATTTCACAGAGTAATCCCAAGGTAATATATGCACTGATAGAAGCTAAGAAAAATGCTTTATATAAATCAGAAGATGGGGGTTTTAAATGGAAAAAAATTAATGATAAATCAAGTGGAAGAGGCTCTGGTGGTATTGGTAATCGTCCGTTTTATTATTCTGATATTTTTGTAGATCCCAAAAATGAAAATAGAGTTTATTCGGTCTTTACCTATGTTAATTACAGTATTGATGGTGGCAAAAGTTTTAACCAATTAATGCCTGCTTATGGTTCTGACTCGGGTGTTCACCCTGATCATCATGCATGGTGGATCCATCCTGAAAATCCTGATTTTATGATCGATGGTAATGATGGTGGTTTAAATATTACAAAAGACAAGGGAAAAACATGGCGATTTGTAGAAAATCTTCCTGTGGGGCAGTTTTATCATATTAGCATTGATAACGAATTTCCTTATAATTTGTACGGTGGAATGCAAGATAACGGTACTTGGATAGGCCCGGCTTATGTATTAAAATCACAAGGTATAAGAAATTCTTATTGGCAGGAATTGATGTTTGGCGATGGTTTTGATGTAATACCAGATCCTAATGATTCTCGTTATGGATATGCAATGTCACAACAAGGTTTTGTTGCTAGATATGACAGAAAAACCGGTTTGACAAAAACGATTCGACCCACACATCCCAATCCTGATATTAAATTGCGATTTAATTGGAATTCTGCTATAGCAATAGATCCTTTTGATAGTAATACCATCTATTTTGGGAGTCAGTTTGTTCACAGATCTACAAACCAAGGTTTTGAATGGAATATTATTTCTCCTGATCTAACAAGCAATGATCCTGAAAAGCAAAAACAATACGAAAGTGGTGGTTTGACTATGGATGCTACCGGAGCTGAAAATTATTGTACAATTCTAACAATTAATCCAAGTACAAAAGAAAGAAATGTTATTTGGGTTGGCACCGATGATGGTAAAATACAAATTACTAATAATGGTGGTGAAAACTGGAAAAATGTAACTCCAAAGAATTCTAATTTTCCTAAAAATGGTTGGGTTTCCCAAATTAAACCTTCCACTTTTAATGCAGGAGAAGCTTATGTAATTGTCAATAATTATCGAAACTTTGATTTTAAACCTTATTTGTTCCGCACTAGAAATTATGGACAAACCTGGGAAAATCTGTTGAATAATGTATCTGAAACATTTGGATATACTTTATCATTTGTTCAGGATCCTATCAATAAAAATTTGGTTTTCTTGGGCACTGAAAATGGTTTGTATTTTAGTTTTGATGAAGGAAAGAACTGGAATAAATGGACAGAAAATTACCCAAGTGTGCCAACAATGGACATGGTGATTCATCCAACAGAGCACGATTTGGATGTTGCTACTTTTGGACGTTCCTTTTATGTTTTTGATGACATAAGACCCTTACGGGAAATAGCTCAAAATGGCACTGAAATAATTTTAGAAACCTTAAAATTATTTACACCGCCTACAGCATATATAACACAAACTCAACAACCCAGCGGAACACGCTTTGGCGGTAATGCAATTTATAATGGTGAAAACAGAAAACGAGGTGCAATGATTAGTTATGTGATCAATAAACCAGAGATTAAAAAAGATGCAGCTGATAAAAAAACTAACAAAAAAGATAAGGTCAAAAAAGATTCTTTGACATTAAATATTTATAATTCAAAAAATGAACTAATCCGAACAATCAAAAATAAAATACCTGAAGATAATGGATTAAATCGTATATATTGGCGTTTGGGTGAAAAAGGAGTAAAAAGACCCTCTCGTAAAACCAGTAAGAACAAAAACGAACCTAGAGGGGCTACTGTTTTGCCTGGAAAATACAAATTGGTATTACAATATCAAAAACAAAAAGATTCTGCAGAGATCATTGTAAAATACGACCCTAGAAATCCACTTTCAAGTGAAATATTAAAAAGTAATTACGATCTTCAAAAGAAAATAGAAAATAAAATTGATCTATCTTATAGAGCTGTAGATCAGTTAAATGAATCTAAAAAGATTGCAGAAAATTATAAGAAACAGGCTAAAGATATTGATAAAAAACAATACGAAGAATTTATCAAATCAAGTGATAGTATCATTAAACAAATTAACGGATTAGTTGATAATATGTTGGGCAAAGAAGATAAAAGACAAGGAATCACAGCTTCTAAATCACCAGCTAATATTTCATATCTAAACACTGCAAATTATTATGTTAGATCATTGCAAAGTATGCCGGGTAAAACCGAAGAACAATTGATCAATAATGCCTATGGCAAAATTGATGCTGTCATTTTAGATATCAATAAATTCTATAAAAGTGATTGGATAAATTATAGAAAAAAAGCTGAGGGCTTACAATTATCCCCTTTTAAAGATTATAAAGAATTGAATTAAGCTTTAAATATGTATATCTACAACGTTACTATAAATATTGAAGAATCTATCCAAAACGAATGGCTGAAATGGATACAGGAAAAACATATTCCTGATATGTTATCAACTGGAAAATTTATGAAAGCGTTGATGACACAGGTAATGGTAAATGAAGAAATGGGAGGTTTAACATATTCGATACAATATACATGCAAATCAAAAGAAGTTTTAGAAAAATATTATCGTGAAGATGCTGAAAAATTTCAAAAAGAAGCGCTTCAACTTTTTTCCAATAAATTTGTTGCTTTTAGAACAGAGCTTGATATAATTAATGATTTTTATAGAGAATAAATCAATCTCTGCACGAAACAACTAAATAAACAATGGCCGTTAGAGCAAAAAAACATTTAGGACAACATTTTTTAAACGATGAAAATTTCGCAAAAAGAATTACTGATTCTTTAACCGAAAAATCCTATAATAATGTTTTAGAAATCGGTCCGGGAATGGGTGTTTTAACCAAATATTTGCTCGATAAAAATTTTATAACATCAGTCATTGAAATTGATATTGAATCGGTTGAATTTTTAAAAGTTCACTACTTAAATCTATCAGATAGAATAATAAATGATGATTTTCTAAAAATTGACATTTCAACAATTTTTAACGGTGAACAATTTGCCATAATTGGTAATTTTCCTTATAATATTTCTACACAGATTGTTTTTAAAACTATTGAAAACCGATCTCAAATTCCAGAACTTTGTGGTATGTTCCAAAAAGAGGTTGCACAAAGGATTGCAGAAAAACCCGGAAATAAAATTTATGGTATAACTTCTGTTCTAACACAGGCTTTTTATGATGTTGAATATTTATTTACAGTACCACCTTCAGTTTTTAGTCCACCACCAAAAGTAGATTCTGGTGTGATCAGGCTTACCCGAAAAGAAAATTACACGCTACAAGTAGATGAGTCTTTATTCTTTAGAGTTGTTAAAACAGCATTTAACCAAAGGAGAAAAACTTTAAGAAATAGTTTAAAAAGTTTCCAATTAACTGATAAATTAAGAGAAGATGCTATCTTTGCGCTGCGACCTGAGCAATTATCTGTTCAACAATTCATTGATTTAACAAAAAGCATTGAAAACGATGGAATTAGAGATCAATAAAGATTTTATCGAAAAAATTAAGCAACTTGTCTTAAATACAGATGATGATGCTCTATTTTCTCTTTTGGCTGAAGAACATCCGGCTGATATTGCTGAAATTATCGATCTGTTAAATTTAAACGATGCAACTTATTTGTTTAAATTATTAGACAGTGATAAAACAGCTGAGGCTTTAATGGAAATTGATGAAGATGATCGAGAGAAAATCCTTCAAAATCTATCTGCCGAAGAAATTGCCGATGAAATTGACGAATTAGATACTGATGATGCAGCTGATATTATTGGAGAACTACCTCAAGATAGAATAACTGAAGTTATTTCAGAAATTGAAGATGAAGAACATGCAAAAGATATTGTTGAATTATTACAGTATAAAGAAGGTACAGCAGGTAGTTTAATGGCCAAAGAATTAGTAAAAGCTAAAGAGACCTGGAAAATACCAACTTGTGTAAATAGAATGAGAACACAGGCGAAAGAGGTAACCCATGTTCATTCAATTTATGTTGTTAATAAAAGAGATGTTCTATTAGGCCGTTTATCATTAAAAGATCTGCTCGTCGCATCTGATGACGCTTATGTTTCAGATATTTATATCCCAAAAGTAGATTCTGTAAACGTAAATGATGAAGCTGAAGATGTAGCCAGATTAATGCAAAAATATGATTTAGAAGCTATTCCTGTTGTAAATGATAAGGGTCAATTATTAGGTAGAATTACTATTGATGATATTGTAGATTTTATAAAAGAAGAAGCCGAAAAAGATTATCAAATGGCTGCAGGTTTGACTGATGATGTTGAAGCCGACGATAGTATCTTACAGTTATCTAAGGCTCGACTTCCATGGCTGGTATTAGGTTTGTTTGGGGGCTTAGCTGCAGCAGCCATAATGGGTGGATTTGAAAATGCACTACAAAAATTTCCCATCCTGTTTTTTTTCACCCCATTAATTGCCGCAATGGCAGGTAATGTAGGTGTACAATCTTCGGCAATAATTGTTCAAGGTTTAGCAAATGACAACATTAAAGGTAGTATGTGGAAGAGATTGCTAAAAGAAGTAAGTTTAAGTTTACTCAACGGAGTGGTTTTATCCTTATTGGTGATGATTTTTGGTATGGTACAAAATTATGATATCAAAATAAGTATAACACTTGCTTTATCGCTAATTGTTGTAATCATTTTTGCTTCGTTAATTGGCACTTTTGTACCGTTAATTTTAGATAAAAGAGGTATCGATCCTGCAGTAGCAACCGGACCTTTTATTACTACCAGCAATGATATTTTCGGAATTTTTATTTTTTTCTTTATCGCTAAAGTAATTCTGGAATTTTAAAATTATTACGCATACCCATATGAATAAAGCGGGTAATTTTCATTAATTTTGTAACTTACTTTTTTAAAAACATGACTGAAGAAAAAAAATCGCTCAATTTTCTAGAGCAAATCATAGAAGAAGACCTTATAAAAGGATTGGATAGATCAAAACTGCGTTTTAGATTTCCTCCTGAACCAAATGGTTATTTACATATTGGACATGCAGCTTCAATTTGTCTAAATTTTGGATTAGGTCAAACTTATAATGCTCCGGTAAATTTGCGTTTTGATGATACCAATCCTACCAAAGAAGAGCAGGAATATGTAGATGCTATCAAACAAGATATTCAATGGCTAGGTTTTAAATGGGCGGAAGAATTATATTCATCTGATTATTTTCAACAATTATATGATTGGGCTATTTTGCTAATTAAAAAAGATAAAGCTTATGTTGACGACCAAACTTCAGTTCAAATAGCCGAACAAAAAGGCACACCAACAAAAGATGGTGTTAATAGTCCGTATAGAAATAGAAGCGTAGAAGAAAATTTAGCGCTTTTTGAGAAAATGAAAAATGGCGATTTTGAAGAGGGCTCTCATGTTTTACGTGCTAAAATCAGTATGACTGCAACTAATATGTTAATGCGTGATCCAATAATTTATCGCGTTTTAAAAAAATCACATCACCGAACGGGTAATGATTGGAATATATATCCAATGTACGATTGGACACATGGTGAATCAGATTATATTGAACAAGTATCTCATTCTATTTGCACTTTAGAGTTTAAACACCATCGCGAATTATACAACTGGTTTTTAAAACAAGTCTATGATGGAGATAGTCTTAAGCCAAAACAACGCGAATTTGCTCGTCGTAATTTGAGTTATACTGTAATGAGTAAACGTAAATTATTGCAATTGGTTAAAGATGGTTTGGTAAATGGATGGGATGATCCGCGGATGCCAACCATTTCAGGTTTACGCCGAAGGGGTTATACACCAAAATCTATTCGTGATTTTAGTGAAACTGCTGGAATTGCCAAACGAGATAATATTACCGATATTGCTCTTTTAGAATTTCATATCAAAAATGAATTAAACCAAACTGCTCCAAGAGTAATGGCAGTTCTTAATCCAGTAAAACTGGTAATTACTAATTATCCTGAAGGGAAAAAAGAAATTCTAATTGCTGAAAATAATCCAGAAGATGAAAATGCCGGTGTAAGAGAAATCCCTTTTTCTCGAGAAATCTATATTGAAAGAGAAGATTTTAGAGAACAGGCAAATAAAAAATTCTTTCGTTTAAAACTCGATAAAGAAGTACGATTAAAAAATGCTTATATCATTAAAGCCAATTCTGTTGTAAAAGATGAAAATGGTGACATAACTGAAATTCAATGTACTTATGATGAAGACTCAAAAAGTGGTAGTGGTACAGAATCGAGTAAACGAAAAGTAAAAGGTACAATTCATTGGGTTTCTATACCACATGCTGTACCCGCTGAAGTTCGATTATATGATCGTTTGTTTACTGATGAAGCCCCAGACTCACACAAAGACAAATATTTTAAAGAATTTATTAATCCTGATTCTTTAAAAATTATTAATAATGCTTTTGTTGAACCAAGTTTAAAAAATGCTAAAATTGGCGACCGGTTTCAATTTCAGCGTTTGGGATATTTTAATGTTGATGATGATTCTACCGCTAAACATTTAGTATTTAATCGAACTGTTCCTCTAAGGGATTCATGGGCTAAGATGGACCAAAAAAAATAATACAGTTTTGAAGATCGTAGAACAAATAAAACAGCCAATCCAGAATGAAATGGAATTCTTTGAAGTGAAATTCAAAGCTGCTATGATCTCAAATGTACCCCTAATAAATCGCATATCACATTATATTGTAAGGAGAAAAGGTAAACAAATGCGACCCATGTTTGTCTTTCTGGTTGCTAAAATGGTTTCAAATGGCGATTTTAAAGAAAAAACATATCGAGGGGCATCAATTATTGAGTTAATACATACCGCCACTCTTGTGCATGATGACGTTGTTGATGATAGTAATCGCCGGCGAGGGTTCTTCTCTCTAAACGCCCTATGGAAAAACAAGATTGCTGTTTTAGTAGGTGATTATATACTTTCAAAAGGATTAATTTTATCTATTGATAATGATGATTTTGATATTTTAAAACACCTTTCAGTTGCCGTTCGTGAAATGAGTGAAGGTGAATTATTACAGATCGAAAAAGCACGACAATTAGATATCACTGAAGATGTTTATTTTGATATCATTCGTAAAAAAACCGCCACACTTATTGCAGCATGCACGGCTATTGGTGCAGCTTCGGTTGATGCTGATAAAAATGAAATTGAAAAAATGCGTGAATTTGGTGAGCTTATCGGAATTGCATTTCAAATTAAAGATGATCTTTTTGATTATGGCGATGATAAAATTGGCAAACCAATAGGT
>JAUWUU010000061.1 GCA_030617765.1 Flavobacteriia bacterium
TATATTTGTGTGAGGTAGCATCAGTCCAAATTATTTGTTGATATCCTTTTTCAATGGCCAATTGAGTAGGGTAAAACTGACCGCCATAATTTCCGCCAGCCTTAGCAAAACCAACGCCTCCATCGGCAGAACGAGAAAAATGTTGTTCAATTAAAACGTTTACTTTACCTGAAAAATAAGGGCCTGAAGGAGCGCAAACTATCATAAATTTATATTCATCAGAAGGAGAAGCGTGAACACCTTCACCAGTAGCAAATACAAACGGACGAATATATAAAGAGCTTCCATCAGTTGTAGGGATCCATGCATTATCAATCTTTAAAAGTTTTTTTAAGCCTTCCATAAATAATTCTTCAGGAAATTCAGGAATGGCCATTCTTTTTGATGAAATATTTATTCTTTTTTGATTCTCTAAAGGACGGAATAACCATGCTTTATCATCATCATCTTTATAGGCTTTCATCCCTTCAAAAACCGATTGACCATAATGAAAGATTTTGGCAGAAGGATCTAAGCTAATATTCTGGTAAGGCATAATTTGTGGTTGTTGCCATTTACCATCTTTATAATCACAAACAAACATATGATCAGTAAAAATCTGCCCAAAAGGCAAATGATCAAAATCAACATTTTTAATTTTAGATTCTTTAGTTTTTTCGATCTTTATTTTTGTAGTTAAATCTATACTCATAACACATATATTTTGTACAAATTTACTGAATAATGCTTAAATTTTAGAGTTATTTATTAGCAAAATAATAAAGGATTATCATTTTGTATCTTTGGAATTGTTAATTTTATAATGTGAAAAGAATTATTATTCAAACTGGCGATGGTTCTTCCAGTATTTACTTGCCGGATTGGGATGAACATTACCATTCTAAACACGGAGCAATTAAAGAAGCTTATCACGTTTTTATTAAAAATGGTTTAGATCTATTTAATGATGGTTCTATAATTAATATCCTTGAAATTGGTTTTGGTACCGGTTTAAATTGTTTTATCACTTTTTTAGAAGCACAAAAACGCAATTTACAAATTGATTATGATGGGGTAGAAGCATTTCCACTTAAAGAGGATGAGATATCTCAACTGAATTATGTTAAAGAATTGAATGCGGTTGATCATAAAGTTATTTTTAATAAGATTCACATGATAGCGTGGGATAAACAAATTGAAGTAAATCCAAAATTTAAATTAAAGAAAAGAAAACACTTCTTTAAGAGCATTAATGATATTGACAGTTTTGATCTGATATATTTTGATGCGTTTGGAGCACAAGTTCAGCCTGAACTATGGACAGAAGATATTTTTAAAAAGATGTATGATTCACTTAAAAATAAAGGAATTTTAGTAACTTACTCTGCAAAAGGAAGTGTACGTAGAGCTATGCAAAGTGTTGGTTTTGTTGTTGAAAGGTTGTCTGGTCCTCCTGGAAAACGAGAAATGCTTAGGGCTAGAAAAATTATATAAATTTGTTATTTAAAAAGTATGACTGATCCAAAATTTGTAAAACGTAAGAAACCAAATTATAAAAAAGCCATTATTTTAGTAATCATATTGATTATTATAATAATTATTTTCTTGAATATTGATAGGTTGATTGAAGGGTTATTTGTTATTCAGTAAAACATAAAAAATTATGTTCTTAAAAAAAGATAGATCTTCTAAAGACAAAAAACAAATTATTAAATTGTATAAGGATCATGTATCGTCTGGTAAAGTTGATTTTTATAATAAATACAATATGGACTTTGTAATGGGTCACAGAGATGGTCATTGGCTTTATGATATTGATGGAAAGAAAAAATTATTTAATCTTCATTCTAATGGAGGAGTTTTTAATTTAGGTCATCGTAACAATGAAATTATTAATTTTTTAAAAGAGCAACTCAATTTTTATGATATTGGTAATCATCATTTGATAAGTAAGCCAAGAGCTGAATTGGCCGGAAAAATTGCCGAATTAATGCCAGGAGATTTAGAATATACAATTTTTGGTGTTAGTGGAGGTGAAGCTATAGATGTTGCTTTAAAGATTGCAAGAAGTTTTACAAACAGAAAAAAAATAATATCTGTAGAAGGAGGTTACCATGGTCATACCGGGTTGTCTGTTCAAACTGGAGATGATCAATACAAAGCACCTTTTTTATTAGATTCAAGTGATTTTTTACAAATTCCGTTTAATGATTTAGAAGCTTTGCAAAATGTCTTAGATCAGGATGTAGCTACGGTAATTTTAGAAACTATTCCGGCTACTTTAGGGATGCCTTTACCAAAAAAAGGATATCTGAAAAAGGTTAAAGAATTATGTGAAAATAATGGAACTTTATTGATCTTAGACGAAGTGCAAGCTGGTTTGGGAAGAACAGGAAAACTTTGGGCATTTGAACATTTTGATGTAATACCTGATATGGTAGTTTTGGCAAAAGGTTTGTCGGGGGGAATTTATCCTATTAGCGCAACGGTGATCGATAAAAAGCTGGAATCTGTTTTTCATGACAATCCTTTTATCCATATTTCCACTTCGGGTGGTGCTGAACTAGGAAGTAGCGTTGCACTTAAAGTATTAGAGATAACATCAAATGAAAATTTTCTTAAAAAGGTTAATACGCTCTCAGATTTATTCCAAATAGAGTTAGAAAAATTATTAGAAAGACACCATAGTTTTTTTAAAGGAATAAGACGATTGGGTTTGATGATGGGTTTGGAATTGAAAGATAAATTGGCCGGGCCAGTGATGACAAAAGCTGCTTACGACAATGAATTGTTAATAATTTATGCCAATAATGATCCATCGGTGGTGCAATTTTTACCACCCTTGATTATGGATGAAAAAGATATAAAACATGTGGTCAAACAATTAGATAGGACCTTTAATGAAGCCAGAGTTTTACATACTGCCTTAAAATTAAAAGATAATATTACATCTATTTTTAAATAATTTTTTATGCCAATTACTGAAGATTTTCTTCAATCATTTGAACAGGGATTGAATCCGCAATTTCCTGAAAGATCTAAAATTCCTGCTAAAATTGTTGGTTTTGGCGAAATTTCATCCATTTTTAAAATTAATCCCTATAATGATTGGGTTATTAAAAGATTGCCATTATTTACAAAAAAAAAGGAAGCCAATCTTTATTCAATAAATTACAATACTTATACAAGTAAATTAAAGCAAGCTGGTTTAGGACTCCCAAAAGATAAAATCTTTATTATTTCTGATAAAAAAGTAGTTTTGTATCTGGCTCAGGAAGCCTTAAAAAAAGAAGATCTATGTCAAAATAAATTACATTCACTTTCAAATGATAAAGTGATAGAAATGCTGAACAATATATTGTTTAATATTAAAAAAATAGAAGATTTTAATAGGAAGAACAAACCAGAGATTGAATTATCAATTGATGGCCAGGTTTCCAATTGGGCATTGGTTAACAACAATGAGCTTTTGTATTTTGATACCAGTACACCTTTGTTTAAAATTAATGGTAAAGAACAATTGGATCCTGAGTTATTATTGAATAGTACACCCAAAGCTTTACGCTGGATCATAAGAAAGTTCTTTTTACAGGAAGTAATGGATCGCTATTATGATATACGTCTGGTATTTATTGATCTAATTGCAAATTTGTATAAGGAGAAAAGGCAAGATCTCATTGATGAAACTATAAAAAATGCAAATAAACTTTTGCCTGAAAATGTGGGAATGATAACCAGAAAAGAAGTAGATAAATATTATGCTAATGATAAATTTATCTGGCAATTATTTTTGGCTTTACGCCGAATGGATAGATGGTTAACAACCAATATTTTTAATAAACAATACGAGTTTATTTTGCCAGGAAAAATAAAAAGGTAATTATTAGTTTATGATTTAAGAATTATAAATAATCTCAAATTTAGTTCTCGAATTACAAAATTTATTTTATGTGTGACACTTTTATAGCGCTCCCAAAAGCAACTCAAGATGGCTCGATAATTTTTGCTAAAAATAGTGATCGAGAAGCTAATGAAGCACAAATTGTAGAATATCATCCATCAAGAAAATATCTTTCAAATTCAGAAGTAAAATGCACTTATATTGAGATTCCTCAAGTAGCTAAAACATACGATATTATTATAAGTCGCCCTTTTTGGATGTGGGGAGCAGAAATGGGTTTAAATAAAAATGGTGTAGTCATTGGAAATGAAGCTGTCTTTACTAAATTAAAAGTAGAAAAAGAGGGAGTTTTAACCGGAATGGATCTGTTGCGATTAGCACTTGAAAGATCTGTATCTGCAAATGATGCAAAAGAGATCATAATTGATCTGTTGAAAAAATATGGGCAAGGAGGAGTTTGTGGATTTGAAGATAAAGGGATGTTTTATCATAACAGTTTTATTATTGCTGATAAAAATGAAGCCTGGGTTTTAGAAACAGCAGGTAAATTTTGGGTAACTAAGAAAGTGAAAGATTATTATGCCATTAGCAATGGTTTAACAATTGGTTCTGATTATGATGAAATTCATCCTGAAGCTATTGCTTTTGCGCAAAAAAGAAAGTATATCAAAGGAGAATTTAATTTTGCAACGGCATTTTCAGATTTTTTATATACAACATTTTCTGCCTGTAAATCAAGGAGGAATAGGGCAGATGAAATTTTAAAAAGAAGCTACCATAAAATAAGTGTAAGATCTTCTATTGCGCATTTAAGAGATCATAATTCAGATGATTTTAACCCTTCTAAACCTTTATTAGGAAATACAATTTGTGCACATGCCGGAAATTCAATTACAAGAAATGCTTCACAAACAACTGGTTCGATGATCGTTCATTTGACCAAAGAAAATATTAATGTCTGGATAACGGCAACATCTGCACCATGTATCTCAATATTTAAACCAATTTGGTTTGCAGGTAAAGTAATTCCTGATTTAGGAGAAGAGCCAGGGGCAATTTTTAATAAACAAACTTTTTGGTGGAAACATGAATTATTGCATCGAGAAGTTTTAAAGGATTATCATAATAGGGAAGAAAATTTAAGAAATGAAAGAGATAAAGTTGAAAATGAGTTAATAGATCTGGTCTATTCTGATAGTCTAAATGGATTTGAAATCTCTAAGAATTCATTTAAAAGACATAGCCAACTGATAGAAAAATGGTTTGAAGAAGTAAGAAAAATAGAAACTAACAATCACTCAATGATGATCTATAAAAACTATTGGAAGAAGTTAAATAGAAAAGCTAATATATCTCTATAAAAATTATCAGTGAAACTCTATTTTGAAAAGTCTGTAAATACTAAATCCCGCTGGAAGCGGGATTAGATTAATTAAAAATTATAAAAGGATTTTGATAAATCAGTATATAATTTTATGTCTCATTAACAAAATTCGTCATAAGCTCCAGCTAAATTTTTTGCAATCATTTTAGCTGATTTTCCTTCAATATGGTGACGTTCAAGCATGTGCACCAATTGCCCATCTTTAAATAAGGCTATTGATGGAGAAGAAGGAGGAAATGGGATCATGAATTCTCTTGCTTTTTCAGTTGCTTCTTTTTCAACTCCGGCAAAAACAGTTGTTAAATTATCGGGTTTTTTATTTAATAGCAAAGATGTAACAACTCCTGGGCGGGCAGTACCGGCGGCACATCCACAGATTGAATTTACTACAATCAGCGTAGTTCCTTCTTTTTTCATTATATCATCAACATCTTGTTCAGTCATTAATTCTTCAAAACCGGCATTAACCAATTCTTCTTTCATTGGTCTAACAATTTCTTCTGGATACATAATTATTTGATTTTTTAGTTAATCGCAAATATAATAAATGATTTAAAATTAAAAAATTATAAAATTTCTCTCATCTGGATTCAATTTCTAAATAACCGTATATTTGCGTTTTTAATTTTCAATCAGAATTATGGCAAATTTTTCAAAGTGGTTAGGAGCAGGCTTGGGCTGGACATTTGGCGGACCCATTGGTGGTATTTTAGGTTTTGTTCTGGGAAGTCTTATAGATGAAATTCCACAAGGTGATTTTATGGATTATCAAAGGCAGGCAAATGCACCAGCAACTACAAGTTCAGGTGATTTTGAAATAAGTTTATTGGTATTGGCAGCCATTGTAATTAAAACTGATGGAGGTATAGACAAGCGTGAGCTCGAATTTGTTCGTATTAATTTTACTAGAATGTATGGTAAAGAACGCGCCAATAGAGCTTTTAAACTTTTTAAAGGGATCATTAAAGATAAAAATATTAATACCCGCCAGGTTTGTATGCAAATAAATCAGCATATGAATCACGCTTCACGGCTACAGTTACTTCATTTTTTGTTTAATGTTGCTAAAGCAGATGGAGCGGTTACCGAGGCGGAAATGAATAAAATTTATACTATTTCAGGTTATCTAAATATCAATGTTTACGACTTTAATAGTATCAGAGCAATGTTTTACAATGAAGTTGATAGCTCATACAAAATTTTAGAAACAACAAAATCAGCAACTGACAGTGAGGTTAAAAAAGCTTATCGGAAAATGGTAAAAAAATACCATCCTGATAAATTACGCGGTTTGGGTAAAGAACATATCAAAGGTGCTGAAGAAAAATTCCGTAATGTGCAAAAAGCCTATGAACAAATTCAAAAAGAGAGGGGAATATAGATTTCTAACAATATTGCTTATAAGCCATCAACTTTATAGCACACTTATTCAATTATAGGAATCAGAGCTTCACTCAAAGTGAAGCCCTAATTATAGAATTAAAAAAATCAGTTAATAGATTATTCAGACCCTTCTAAATATTCATCAATAGCTTCATCAATATCAATTTTTTTTGTCAATTGATGTTTTAAGCCTGAAGTTTGAAGATCACTTTTCATATACTTACCAACTCTACCCACCAATAGAACATCAACACCTTTGAGCAATTCCATAATATCTGAATGAGAATGTTGTCTTTCTCCTTCACCCTTTTTATGACCGTTTCCATACCCATCCCCATTTCTGTGTTCATGGTCATGATCGTGGTGTTCATGTGTGTTTTTAATATAATCAATATTTATTATTTTTTCGTTTTCAATTTCATAAACTGCAAATTCTTCGCATCTTCCAGTGCGTTTAGCAATTGTTTTTCTATCGTTTGTTGGAAATGATAATTTCATCTGTTTAAATTTTTAGTTATTTTATGCTATTAATTTTTAGTTTACATACCTGGAATTCTTGGTATCTTTTTTAATTTAGAATTTTTAAAATACCAACCCCAACCTTTTTTCATCCAATGCCCGATAATAGGGAGTGGAAAAATAATTTCTTTATCGTGATTTCTATAGATAAAGGCGGCACCATCACCGCTATCCATAACACATAAAATATTTAAGTGTTCTTTATATCCTTTTCGTTTTGAACTTCCTTTTTCTTTTTCAGCAATATTAAATGCCAGATTCCTTGCCATTACTTCAGCTATGTGTCCTTGTTTAGCTTTCCAGCCCGGACCTTCCAGTGCTGAAGAGTCACCAACAGCATAAATATGAGTTTTGCTAAGTTTTTCGCCTTTATCAAATTGTACCTTCTGGTAATCATCGATCTTAATAAATCCAGCTTCTGTTAATGGAAGATCTGAAGCATTATAAAAAACATCATGACCTTGTAAAGCAGGAATATACATGGTATAGTCACTGTCTAATTTTGTATCATCTGTAAATTCAATTCCATCTGAAACAAATTGTTTGATCGGTTTTCCAACATGCTTATCAATTTTTAATCTATGGTAGTAAGCATCCATAAACTCAGGTGCTTTTTTACCCATTTTAGCGCCTGGATTTTGAACAGGAGAGAAGAATACTAACTTAAATTTATTGCGTTTATGATGTTTCTTTAGATAGTTATTTACATTGAAAAGCAACTCAAAAGCTGGTCCTCCTCGAACAGCACTTTTATCTATCGGATTTCCGCCAAAACCCATGGCAATGGTACCACCTCCTTTTTTAATTAAAGCATCCAATTTATCTCTAAGCTGTTCAGCTTCTGTAGGTGCGCCACAAATTGATAAGAAATTTTCATTCCCTTTATATTTGCGTTTTCCGGCTCCCAAAGCAATAATGATATGATCATATCCGGAGAATTCTTCATTTTTACAAATAATGATTCCCTGTTTGGCTTTAATTTCAATAATTTCATCTTTTACCCATTTAAAACCATGGGCTTTTTCGAGTGATTTCATCGGAATACAAGCTTCTTCAAATTTGATCTTTTTAACTGGTATCCAGATCGATGTTGGATAAACATATAAATAATCTCTGTTACTGATCAAAGTAACATCAAATTTCTCTCTTCTTAAAAATATGGCAGCTTCAACCCCTGCAAAACCACCTCCTAATATCAATACTTTTTTATTCATTTTTATAGATTAAATTTTATGCCAAAAATGAAATTGATACCAGGATTTGCAATACCTTCTTCATTGAGGACAGATAAATGTGAAATATATTCTTTATTTAAAATATTTTTTATTGTAAAATTTACATTAGTTCTTAATTTTTTATAATTGAAGTTTCCTCCCATTCCAAAATTTAATAAATTGTAAGCATCGGAGGGGTCTTCAAAATCACTTATGTTATTTTGTTTAAAAGTGCTTTCAAGATTCAAAAAAACATAGCCAAATTCCAGCCAATTGTTTATATCAAATTCGGCTCTTAATGTATTGTCAAATTTATTTGCAGGAATTCTAGGCAGGTAACCATTATTTTTTTGTTTACCAATTACCATTTCGTATGAACTTTCTAAATGTAACCAATCTATAGGGTGTGGATGTAAATGTAAACCCATTTCACCCCCATATAAATAAGCATCATTTTGAACATAGGTATAAACATCAAAATCTTCAATATCTTCCCCAGTTGGAGCGATATAAATATAATCGAAAATATTGTTGTAAAACGAATTGATAAAAAACTCAAAATGCTTGGCTTTATATTCTAAAGACAAATCAATTTGTATATTTTGTTCATTTTCAAGATTTGAATTTCCAATTTCCCATCTACCTTCATGTAAACCGTTTGAAGATAACTCTGATAAATTTGGCGCTCTAAAACCTGATGCTAAATTTAAACGTGCAATTAGAGCTTGGCTAATATTTGTTTTATACCCAACAGATCCTGAAAAACTATTTAGTGATTTATCAATTGCTTCTATATAATGCTCTTCTCCAAGAATACCGTATTCTTCAGTATCAATTTTTCTGTTATCAAAACGTATTCCCGCCTGAATAGCACTTTCTGTCCAATTATAATTCAAATTACCAAATACTCCAAAGTCATTGATATTTGCATCAGGTAAAAAGACTTGAGTACCATAGTTGGTGTTATTTTGAATCATTCCCTGTACACCGATAACGGTTTCAAATTTATTTAATTCAGGCAAAAACCATTTTGCATCATAATTAAAAGTATTGAGCTTCATATCAACTGTTTTATTGTTATTTATCATCAATTTGCGATTGTTGTTTATGTATCCTAGATTGGTTTTTATTGAAGAAGAATTTAAAACAAAATCATTTTTTAAACTGATGATATGATAATTTAGATCTTGATATAATCCCATCATTTCTTTTGATGTTTCCTGCTTGCCAATTTCTTTAGGAAGACCAATTTGTGATTGATTATAATTATATCTAAGATCAGCTGTAAATGAATTTGTTGTATAACCCATTGCAGCTTTAAAATCAGCTTCATTATAACGTGAATTTGTTACTCTTTCATTGTTTCCGGTTTTGTAATCAGAATGTGTATCATAAGCCCCTCTCACTAAAAATTTAAATTTATCACCCGAAGTTCTTGCACCAATTTGGGTATTAAAACCTAAAGTATTTGAAAAATATTTTATTGAAGCATCTCCGCGTGTAGTGTTATTATGCGCAAATTTCTCGGGAATTAAATAAAGTACACCACCCAAAGCATCCGATCCATATAAAAGTGAAGCTGGACCTTTGATAACTTCAACACTTTCAATACCCGATTCATTTACACCCAAGCCATGTTTTTCGCCATTTTGATAGTTTTCAAGTTTTACGCCTTGTGTGTAGGTCAAAACACGGTTTCCGCTTAAGCCTCTGATAACCGGTTTTCCTATTCCATTTCCGGTTGACATATTTGTAACACCTGCAATAGTACTGATGCTTTCAACTAAAGTTGTTCCACCTTTTTTTTCGAGTGAAGTAACACTTTTGTGTTCAACTTTCATCACATTCTCACTTTGCAATTTATTAAAAGGTGTAGAAACGATTACTTCATCCATATGGAAAACAGTTTCAAATAGTGTAGTATTAATGATGTTACTTTCATTAAAAAGATTAATTTTTTTTTGTTGTGTTTCAAAACCGATATAAGTAAATAAAAAAGTATGTTTTCCGTTAGGAATATTTTTTATTTCATAAAACCCATCTTCGTCAGAAGTTGTTCCTTTTTGAAGATTTTCAGAATAAATTTGAACACCAAATAATGACGTACCGTTTTCATCAGTAATATTACCCGAAAGTGTATTTTGTGTATAACCAATAGCTATGAAGCTTGTAAAAAATATTAGTATAAATAATTTTTTCATTTGTTTGTTTTTTAATTGTAGTATGTTGTTCCGTTATTAAGTGGAAAAACTTTGACCTTTTAAAATGATTGATCTATAAAAAATCAATCATCATCAGTAATTCTAAACAAGTGAAATTGGAGGTGCTCTTGAAGATTTTTGGTTTGTGTAACTTTGAGCTGTTTCGCTAACAAAAATTTGAATAGCTTCACTAATAAAAGTAATAGATTTAAGCTCAAAATTAAATTGTAAATCAATTACATTGTGATTGATCTGTTGATGAAAATTTGCACAATCTTTCCCTACATTTTGTATATGATCTAAACCGTCAGAATATTGATGTTGAAAAGAATGCTCTTCAAAGGCATGTATAAACTGTAAAGAAATAGGAACCAAAATGGTTACTAACATTAAAATAGCAGTGATTCTATAAAATATTTCTTTACGCATATACAGAGTGCAAAATTACACAAATTATTAATGCATTAAGTAGTACTTATTACTTTAAATTGATTGTTATTAAAAAGGAAATATTGATTATATTTATGGGTCAGAGATACTCGATATTGTAAATGAACTTTTTGAATTAAAAGTGATCAGAAAGATCAGTTAAACCATATCAATTTAGACTGTTAAAAAATATAAAATTAAAGAAAATGAAATACAAGGTGCATCATTTTAATATTGAAATGCGAAAAGACAGAGGAAAATTAGAAGAATTCTTAAACAATCTAAAAGGCGAAGTTGTTTCAATAATTCCAAATGTAGCAAATACAAGTTTGCCCCAAATTTATGGAATTACAAGGAAAGTGGATTTTTTGCTTATTGTTGAAAAAATAAATTAATTTGATCTATTGCATAAAGTTTTAGATAGATACTTACTAAATAATACCAATCTAAACCAATCAGGTTTTTCATTCTCAGAAATTCTTGCATCAAGCAATAAATAAGCCATTATCTTTTCATTTTCTGAAAAGGATGTCTTATCTAAATCATCTTCAAATACACATTGGAATTTGCCTTCTTCAAAAAACCATGTTTTTTTACTAATACCATCTGCTATTATTGAAAAGTTTTTATCACGAAATTTTCCAATAATACCGTAATCTATATTAAATTCAGGAGTTGACATTGAAACATCTAACAAGTTTTCAAGAAAATTTTGGGAAATAGTTTCCTTATTTTTAGGATATTTTTGATCTGTTTGAGAAAAAATTTCATTTGTTCTCTGTCTAAGGATACTATCATTTTGCGGATCCATAATAATAAAAAACTTAGCAATTGTATCCTTTTTTTCTGTGATGATACCAGCAGCCTCATTCTCCCAATCAAAGTACTTATCTTCATAGGTTTGAAGAGTAGAAGTTCCATCGTTATTTTCAACACTTTCACTAAGTTTTACGGATTCTCCATCACAAAACAAATTAATATCCCAATTATAATTCTCGTCATTACAAATAAGCTTTCCTTGAAATTTCCAGGTTACCATATCCGAATCTTCAAAACTCATAAACCGACCAAAAAGAACAGTAAGTGCTCCTCTTCCTATATCTCCTAAAACCTGTCCGGCAGGATATTTACTTCGTTTGGTGCTCTTAGTTTTGATATGAATTTCATTTATAAATGCATTATCAAATTTGTATATAGATTTACCAAATATTTTTTGTTTTGAGATTGCAATTGAATCATAGCTCTCAATAAATGTTTGTGATGAAAGCTGGAACGAAAAAATTGAAATAATTACTATAAAAATCAAATTTTTTATAACAATTTTCATAATTATCTATTTTAGTATTCTAAAACTTTATATTATAAATTAATTATGGGCTATTTAATTCTTGAACTTCCACATACTTTATTTTTTTCATCAACCAAATATGCGAACCAAATAATAAAATAGCAATGATCATTATTATAGCACTTACAGTTATATCACGATTAGCTCTGTGTTCAACCATGCTAATTTTAGCTGCTTTCGCTTCATCATACATTTTTTGAATTGTCTTGTCGTCAGGTATATAGGCCTGATCCTTTTGAGTAGACTTTAAAATATCCATTTTAAAATTTTCGAATGAGGCCAAACTTGCTTGGTTCCTGTCTGAAAAGATAGTTACTGCTAAGGGGTCACTTTTATCTATATAGGATGACACTAAGCTAGATAAGGTAATAAGGATTGTAATAACTGCGATTACGCATATAATAACCGCATAAATTTGAATAATTTTTTGCTTTTTTTCCATAGATGAGGGTTTCGGAAATAATTATGATAAATAAATTAAAAATAATGCCAAAAAGCATTTCAATTTCTTAGAAAGTTTTGACTAACCCTATTGTACAAAGATTTAAAAATGAAAACTTCAGTGAGAGGTTATTCAAGACTTCTATAACCTTCTTTAGAAGAATGATGGAGAAAATTTCAGTAAAAGGTTTTAAAGTACATGTAAAGTTACAAAAAAGTTAAAACATTTAAAATGTTTTTCATTTAATTTTGATATACTCTCTTAGATTAGATTTTAAGATACGGGTCAATTCTTCTTCGTTATCCGAGTTGTTCTCTGTAAATAAAAATCCAAAAACAGGATATTCCTTATAATTCACTTCTCTTAGGATTAGAGGTTTCTCAAAATCGTTTAATAATTTTTCATAATTAAAACTATCGATATCATTTTCATGAATTCCTGAATTGTTATCTAAAACAATAATACTGTATTTTTTTCCTTTTTTAGATTTTAACAAATCATCCCAATTTGGTTTAATACCATTTATAAAATATTCGTAAGAATTTATCTTATAAGCGTACCAGGAAAGGTCTCCAGTGGTGCACCAACCTCCAAATCGCAAAGGATTTACTTCAATAGGGATAATCTCCCCTTTAGTATCAATACGAACTTCTATATGAATTGGGAAGTTTTTTAAGTCTAATTTTAATCCAATCGTATTTAAGAATTTTTCAATAGGATTGATATTTTTTTCAATGATTTCTTTTGAAGTTGAATAAACCCGATCACTCACATCTTTTCCTGATGAAAAAATATGATGTAATATATTCAACACGATTGCTTCTCCATCTTTATTAAAATAACAGTCAACTGCATATTCTTCCCCTTCTATATATTCTTCAATAATAAATTGATTTGTATCAATAACTTCATCAGGATATAACCCTTCAATTTCTTTAATTTCAAGTTTAATTTGTTTTATAGCTTGAAACCATTCATTTGAATTTTCAACTTTATGAACACCCACACTAAAAAAACCTATTGCAGGTTTTATAATAAGCGGGAATTTTAGTTTTTCAATTGGAAAATTGTCCAATTCCTCTAAGTAAATTCCTTTAAAAAAATAATTCGGAAAATTATCTTTTACAAGATCTCTAAATTTTATTTTATTCTTAAAGAAAAGAATATTATCAGGCAAACTTGTAAAATTTAGATTGTTATTGATCCAGTAAATTGCATTTTCAGAGTTAGAATAAATGGGGGTATTCTTGTGTGTTTTTAAATAATTTACAGCATCTTTCTCTGATATCCAGTTTAAAGATTTATCTGAAATTAGATTTTTTGCTTCTGAAGT
>JAUWUU010000031.1 GCA_030617765.1 Flavobacteriia bacterium
ACGCTTTTTATTGATCTGATCGATGCTCATAAAAAAGAACTTGCCTGGCAAGGTATGGGAACAGGAATCCTTTCAAAGACTAAAAATATTGAAAAAAAAGAAGCAAGGATCAATGAATTCGTAACTAAAATAATGATACAATACCCACCAGTTATTGATGGATTAGAAAAATAAGGTGTCTTTATAGTACTTCAAGTTTGCCATGTATTTCTTCCCATTGCTCCATTAAATCATCTACTTGATCTTTCTTTAACTGATATTTTTTGAAAAAATCTTTATCAGAAGAAATTTTTTCAAAATTTTCATATATTTCAACATCGTCATTCAATATAAGTTTTTCTAATTTTGAAATTTCAGATTCAATTTTATTTAATTTATTTTGAAATTGTTTTTTTTGTTTTAACTCCAAATAATTTTTTTTACCCCCTGAACTCTTTTTTCTATCGATATTATTTTCTTTTAATGTACGCTTTTCTACTTCACGCATATCATCAAGATCATGTTGTTCTAGAAAATAATTAATATCACCTAAATACTCTCTGATATTACCATCTTTAAATGAATAAACTTTTTCAGTTAGATTTTGTAAGAAATCTCTATCATGAGATACTAAAATCAGGGTTCCTTCAAATTGTTGTAAAGCTTTTTTTAATACATTTTTTGATGCTATATCTAAATGATTTGTCGGTTCGTCCATTATTAGAACATTAAAAGGTGCCAGCAACATTTTACATAAAGCCAGACGATTTCTTTCACCTCCTGAAAGTACCTTTACCTTCTTCTCAACATCATCTCCTCTAAATAAAAATGAACCAAGCATATCTCTAACTCTAATTCGATTTGAATCAGTTGCCGCATCTTCCATAGTTTGCAAAACAGTAAGATTACCTTCTAAATAATCTACCTGATTTTGAGCAAAATATCCAATCTGAACATTATGCCCTAGCTTTAACTCTCCATCAAAATCTATATCACCAACAATCATTTTGGCTAATGTAGATTTCCCTTGTCCATTTTGACCAACAAATGCAATTTTACTATTACGCTCAATCAAAAGGTTTACATCTTCTAAAACCTGATTATCCCCATAGTTTTTTGCTACATTATCGGCTTCAATAACAACTTTTCCGGGTACAATTGAAACTGGAAAACGAACATTCATCACAGCATTATCTTCTACATCAACTTCGATGCGTTCTACTCTGTTTAACTTTTTAATTAAAGATTGAGCCATCGAAGCTTTATTTGCTTTAGCCCTAAATTTTTCTATAAGTTGCTCAGTTTGTTTTATTTCTTTTTCCTGATTTTTTTGAGACTGTAATTGTTTTTCTATAATCTCTTTTCTCAGAAGTAAATATTCAGAATATGGTTTCTTGAAATTATAAATTTTTCCTAATGAAATTTCAATTGTACTATTGGTAACATTATCTAAAAACATTTTATCATGTGATACCATCATTATAGCACCATTAAAATTTTTTAAAAAATTTTCAAACCATATAATTGATTCAATATCCAAATGATTGGTTGGCTCATCCAATAATAATATATCATGATTTTGCAAAAGCAGTTTGGCCAATTCAATTCTCATTCTCCAACCTCCTGAAAATGTATTGGTTGGCATATTAAAATCCTTCGACTTAAAACCTAAGCCTTGTAGTACCCTTTCGGTTTCTCCCTGATAGTTATAACCGCCTATTAATTCATAGCGATGTGACAGATCATCTAATTGATGCATCAAATCGTGATAATATTCACTTTCATAATCCGTTCTTTCGGCTAACTCAATATTGATCTTCTCTAATTCTTTTTCAATAGATTTAATTTCTTTAAAAGCTTCATAGGCTTCTTCTAAAACGGTTCTGCCTTCCTCAAAATCTATATCCTGCTTTAAAAAACCAATGCTGATATCTTTTTCAATTGCAATGCTTCCACTGTCATATTCCTGTTCACCGGAAATTATTTTTAACAACGTAGTTTTACCAGCACCATTTTTACCTATCAAACCAATTCTATTACCGGCATTCAGTTTAAATGTTATACCCGAAAACAATTCTTCTCCCGAAAAAGAAACCGTTAAATCATGAATGTTTAGCATAAAGGCGCTTTAATAATTTATAGTCTGCAAATCTATAATAATTTTTATGTTTTATCTTGTTCTAAAAAAATATAGTATTCTGATAATAATTATCTGACGGGAATTTTCAAAAAAACATCAGATTAAAACCAGCTGATTTTTAAATTTTTCAAAATTTCCAAAAAAAAACTCCTGCCAAAAAGCAGGAGTTCTATTTTATATTTAGAATGGATTAATAATTCCACATATCCAATTCTTTATTTCTGATATCTTCCTTAAGCTTCTCGGATTCTAATACTTGAAAAAGAGAATTTCCTTTTATATATTCAGAAACATCACGGTTCGCATAAATATTTTCCTCTCTATAAATTATGGCATTAAAACGTCGTGCATTCAATAAATGATCAAATGATAACGGATAAGCTGAATTTTTCTGGTTGAACACTTTCATATCAAAAGTTGTATAGCGAGCACCTGGGTACCATACCCAAAACAGATCTACTAACTCATCTTCTCCACCATCACCATCAATAAAGTTAACATCGGGTGCAACTGGTGCAACACCTAATAAACGGTATTTCAATTCACCTTGACGTTTGTCAAAATACCAAACACCTTTTACTTTAAAACCTTGAATATCTGCTGAAGTTATATCTCTCCTGTCAATATATTCATCTGTTAGATCTTCACCAGCATTTAATCTTTCAATACCTGCATTAGAAGTATCAATTCTTGATAAACGTTCACGAATATCTTTTAAAGTCAGTTTATCTTCAAAATATGAATCATCATACACATCGATTACTTCACCGTTTCTAATACCTCTTAACAAAGTATCGAAAAGAGAACGTCTGTCCGAACTAATATTACTGGTATCTACCGGATAGTAATAAGGCATATTAATCTTTTCATTTAGATCAACATATTCCCATACTACTTTTGACCACAAAATATCTCTGTCATCAATATATCCATATGGTAACGGACGATCATTGTCGGCAGCTAATTGCTCTGGCGTTTTCATCCCAATTTGTTCAGGAATTTTTGCATTTAACAAGTTAGCTTGAGCACTTACATACCCTGTTGATAATAGGGTGATTGCTATTATTAAACTTTTCAATTTCATAACTATTTTGTTTAATTTGTTATTTCAATATTTACTGGCGATGCATTTTTTAGATAATAACCTGAGTTACCTACTAATTTTTGCTTAAGATCAAATATTACTACTACATCTCCTCTTCTTGCTCTTTGCAATACTCTAATTGCAGCAGCATTAAATTTATTTCCTTTTACAATTACTGTTGGTTGACCTGGAACTTTTACACTAAATCCGTTAGTATTGATCTTTAAATCAAATACAAAATCGGGTAATACAGAACTGATCGTAGCTTTTTGTAAAGTACTTTTTGGCATTTTGATCATACCATACTCACCTCTTACTGCAGCTACCGATGCAGGAATATCTCTAATTCTAAAGATCTTATTTGTATTTATTGCTGTACCATCAGGTAATTTAGCAGAAACATTAATTTTTACTTCTCTACCTTTTCCCGGGTTCATCAAGTATTTACCAACACCTTTTACACTTTTCAATCCAGGGGCAGTTGCTTTTACTAAATTATCAGCAACACCGGGAACAGAAATTGTCATAGGATTTGCAACACCTCTATATACAACATTCATTTTATCAGCAGATATTACAGCATCATTTGATTTTGCAACAACAGCATAAGATGTTTCAATTGGAATTTCAATAAGTTTACCATCTTCTTTAAAGATAAACTTACCTTTTATAGTATTTTCACCCACATTACCGGCTGGAAAATCTAATATAGCTCCACCATCTTTAATATTGGTAATTTCTTTACCATTAACAATAACTTTTTCTGGTCTTAAAGTTGCATCGTACCTACCCAAAACAATTTTTCCTTGAAAATTACTACCTTGTATAGTAGCTGAAGTTTTAGGTATTAATATTGTGTTATAATTGCTCATTGATACATCACTGGTCAACTGACCTTGTAGCATTGCAGATAAAACTTCAGATTCAGTTGTTTTTATATCAGCCTGAATTTGTGTTAGTTTGGTTAACGAAGCCACTAAAGGAAATCCTTTGTAGTTATAATCTAACCAAAAACGTTCTAGACCTTCTCTATCTGTAACTTTTTCAGTTGAAAAACGACTTGCAACATCAGAACCAATGTTTTTAAATTCGCTACCTAAAGTTGAACCTATTTGAGCGCTATAATTATTCATATTATCTAAAAATAATTGTCCTCCTTCTTTATAAACACCATCATCGCCTTTAAAAAACATATCATCTAAGAAATTACCTTTATCCATTGTTTCATAATCGGTTGGATCATCAACTGTGGCTTTCATTTCTTCCTTTAAATTCTCGATAAAATTATAATAATCATTTGATAATTTTTTAATCTTATCAGCTTTTGCTTTTTCATCAGCGTATTTCTCTTTTTGCTCTACGGCCTTAAGAGATAGATTTTCGTATGAATTTTTATTTCTGATGGTAGCTGCTTCATTAGATGAAACTAGTTTTTGATCCATCAAACCAAACGCTTGTAATACTTCTTTTGACATGTTCATTGCTAACATCGCAATGAATACCAAGTACATCAGATTAATCATTTTCTGCCTTGGTGATAATTTGCCTCCTGCCATTCTTAATTAGTTTTTGGGGTTAATAATTAATTTAAATAAACACTTACTAATTAAGCATCTTGATTATTTGACATAGCAGATAACATACCGCCATAAACACCATTTAATGATGATAGATTTGTGGCTAATGATTCCATTTGTTCTTTTAAACGTTCAGCGTTTTCAACGGTTTCATCATTTAGTTCCGTTTGACGTTGTGCGCTATCCATTTGTACTTTATACAAACTATTCAATGATTCCATTTGACTAGCTGCTACGGCTAATTGTTCGCTATAACGATTTGTAGCAGTAATAGAATCAGCTGCTGGAGCAATATTTTCAGCTGCTCCGGCAAAATTTTGGATACCTTCAGCTAATCTTACCATCTTATCAGAATCAAGATTTGCTTGTTGAAGCATATCGTCTAATTTTTGAGAAAGTAAACTCTCAGTATCTTGCAATTCTTGTTGAGCTGCTTCTTCACCCACTAATTCGGGATAAACTTTTGTCCAATCATACTCATCATCTACAGGTTCAAAAGCCGATAAGGCGAATACTGCTGCCTCAACGATCATACCAATAGTTAAGATCAATGTACCATAAGGCCAGTGTGCAATTTTAAAAAGTGCTCCTAAAATTACTACTGAGGCTCCTAGACCATAAGCCATATTAAACATTTTCTTTTTGCTATTTGAATGTGCCATAATTTTTAAATTTTGAATGTTGTTTATTGATTAATTTTTTATTTATTTTTATTTTTATTTTTTTGCTTTCATTTTTGTTCCCATATAATCTTGTACAGTTCTGAATCCAACATAACTTCTTGCAGAATCAGCATACTCATAATCACGAGTACCAACTTCTAAGAAATAAGCTACATCTTTCCAAGATCCTCCTCTTATTACTTTACGTTTGTTAAGATTATCTTCAACATTTGGATTAATAGTAGAACCTAAATAATAAGATGATGGGTTGTAAGCGGTATTTGTCCACTCTGAAACATTACCTGACATATTGTATAATCCATAATCATTTGCGTTATAAGATTTTGCTTCTACTGTATAAAGAGCTCCATCTGCTGCATAGTTACCTCTTTCGGGTTTAAAGTTGGCTAAGAAACAACCTTTGTCTGTTGTTGTATAAGGACCACCCCAAGGATATTTAGCATATTCTAAACCTCCTCTGGCTGCATATTCCCATTCTGCTTCTGTAGGCAATCTAAATCTTGGCTCTCTTCCTGAACTTTTCTTTTTTCCTGCCAAATAATTATTTCTCTTCTCTGTTCTAAAGTTACAAAAAGCTTTGGCTTGTTTCCAGCTTACACCAACTACAGGATATGCGTCATATGCCTGATGCCAGAAATAGTCTTGATGCATAGGATCATTATAAGAATAGTTAAAGTCTTTTACCCAAACAGCTGTGTCAGGATATATTTGAATTACATCTTTCTTTAAATAATCTTTTAGTGAACCTCTGCCTTTTGCTGCAGCTCCATTATCTAAAGTAACATAAGTATATTTTAATTTTCTTGTATCCATTTGTCTTCTTAAACTAACCGACTCATCTACAGGTAAATACATACTGTCCATTGCTTCTGCATAATATTGATCAGGAAATTCATTTTGATCCCAGATCAATTCAACATCCCAATTTAAATAACGTCCTTCAGTTTGTGAATTTACATCCCCTAAACTTCCATAATTATCCATCATATATTTATAGTAAGCATTTTCAGTACTATCTGCTTCTTTAAACCTGTATTTATCAATACCGCTCATGTCTCCTTTCTGTTGCTCATCAGGAGCACTTCCACCAATACTAGCTTCTTCGGCCAGTATTGCTAATTTTGTTCTTAAAATAGAATCTCTAACTCTAAAAACAAACTCGCGATATTCACTATTGGTAATTTCTGTTTCATCCATATAATATGGTCTAACAGTTACAGTTCTGGGTGGCGCACTAAATGAACCAGCAACATCTTCGTCTTCTTTACCCATTGTAAAAGAACCTCCCGGGATGAGTACCATACCAAATGGTTTTTCAGGGAAAAACTTTTTGTTTGCCTGAACACCTGTTAATTGCCCCTGATCGTTACCCGATTTACAACTAAATAATAATGTAGTTGCTGCAAGTACCAATAATAACGTTAACTTTTTCATAATTTTACTTTTTATCTACTATAACTTGGAATTGTATTTATTTACTGTTTCTTTAATAAAACTCAAATTTTCTATTAGTAATTTTATTGAATCTTATAGGTTTGCACTTTTAGAACGATAAAAAAAAGCCTTTAGTGTGTTTTAATTTAATTTTCTAAAAGTTTTTAGCCATCTTTCAGGATATATCTGGTCATTAGCTATTAAATAATCCTGGTAAGCACATGGTATTAACGTAGTTTTCTTTATTTTATTATGAGTATATGCTATTTCCATCCACCATCTTTCACTCCTATCACTTTTATAAAAGTTAATAGTATCATCCTCAATAAGTACTATAAACTTTTGATATTCATCTTTATCTAAAAATGGATTTTCTTCTATTCTGTAATTGAACCCTTCAATAAAGTACCAGATCATTTGAGCCACCAGATGTGCTGTTTGTTCTCTTTCATCAAGTTTTGCGTTGTACTCGTAAATTCCAAAGGAAGCATTTTTATAGCTGATACCTGCATATCTTGCAATAGCACAGATCTGTTCGCCATAAAAACCATTTGGAGTTGCATTATTGTTTGCAGGAGCATCACTTTTTCTTACAGCCCCCAGATCAATACTAACAATATCAGCGTCTCTAAAAACGGGCTCAACCAAACTCATATCATTGGCGACTTCACCTAATCTAAAAGTATCAAAAAATAATTTATCTACCAGATCAATCTCTTCCTGTGCATTAAAAAAAGTTTGAAAACCAATATTGCTAAAATTGAATAAGTTATTAGGTTTTTCCATAACGATCTTGTGCAAATAGTTTTGAGAATTAATTGTATCCTCCAATTCACCCAGATCAAATCTGTTATCAACAACTGCTAAATTTACCGTTTTGTCTAAATGATCAAAAGCGCGATAATTAGCATAAGTAATATCCTGACTACCACCAATAATAATAGGTGTAATATTTTTTTTAATCAATAGAGAAAGAATTTCTTTAACAGCAAATAGGGTATCTTCAACTGTTTCTCCTTTGGGGATATTACCCAAATCAACAATATTTGAAAACCAATTGCCCGGAAACATTTGATACAAATACTTTCTAATATTTTCAAAGGATTTTCCAGTTCCCAGATTATCAACAGCATTTCTTCCTTCCAACACACCAAGAATTGCAATTTGAACATTTTCAAGGTCGGGGATACCGTTTTGTTTTGTGTGGATCTTAATATTTTTACCTAAAGATAAATCTGAAATCAAAGCAGTATGTGCAACTGCGATTTCTTCAACAGGAACTAATAAGTCTAAACTCATAAATTTACATCAAAAACACCACGTTAAAATTAACGCAGAATAAAACATTTATTTTTTTCTTGTTTTCCTTTTTGTTGTTTTCTTTTTCGGTGCATTTTTGGCAATGATCTCTTTTACTTCTTCAAGAGTTAATTTAGGAGCATCAATTGTTTTTGGAATTTCAATTTTAGTTTTCCCTTTTAATATATTATGTCTTCCCCAACGGGCTTTTTCTACTCTGATTCCTTCTTCTTCCCAGTTGTGAACAACTTTATCAATTTCTTTTTGTTTTTTGATTTCGATCAATTCAACAATATCATTATGTGTTAAATTATCAAAATCATATTTTTTGCTCACATTGATAAACATACTGTTCCATTTAATAAATGGACCAAATCTACCCACCCCTTTTTGTACAGGTAAATTTTCATATTCAGCAATTGGAGCATCTGCTTTTTGTTTTGCTATGATTAAATCAATTGCTCTATCCATATCAACCGACATTGGATTCTCTCCTTTATCTAATGACACAAACATCTTGCCAAACCTTATAAACGGACCAAATCTTCCGTTTGAAACCACTACTTCTTCTCCTTCATATTCTCCTAAGGTCTTTGGTAGCTGAAATAGATCCAATGCATCTTCAAAAGTAATATTGCTTATGGTTTGATTTCCTTGTAAACTGGCAAACTTAGGTTTTTCTTCATCTGAAGTTTCGCCAATTTGAATCATAGCACCGTACCTGCCTAACCTTGCATAAATATTCTTACCGGATTCAGGATCAACACCCAGTAATCTTTCTCCTTTAGCTCTTTCGGCATTTACAGAAACATCTTCAACATTATGATGAAAATCTTTATAAAATTCTTTGATCATTTGTTCCCAATGACCTTTACCATTGGCGATATCATCAAATTCTTGCTCCACTTTGGCTGTAAAACCATAATCCAGAACACTTGAAAAATTAGCAACTAAAAAATCATTTACTATTTTACCAATATCTGTAGGAACTAATTTCCCTTTATCAGCACCAACTTTTTCTGTTAAAACAGTAGAATTTATTTGGTTATCATACAATTTTAATTGTGTATAATTCCTATCGGTACCTTCAACCATTCCTTTTCCAACATATTGCCTGTTTTGAATTGTTGATATAGTAGGCGCATAGGTTGAGGGTCTTCCAATACCTAACTCTTCTAAATGTTTTACCAATGATGCTTCCGAATATCTATAAGGTGATTTGGTAAAACGTTGGGTTGCTGTTATGTAGTTATTGTGTAAAATTTCGCCAACAGCTAATTTTGGCAACATACCATCTTGCTCATCATCTTCATTATCCAAACCTTCAATATATACTTTTAAAAACCCTTCAAACTTGATCACTTCACCATTGGCCGTAAAGATCTTTTCATTTTTATCGTTTTCAATTCTAACGTTGGTACGTTCTAATTGTGCATCACTCATTTGAGAAGCTATGGTACGTTTCCAGATAAGTTTGTACAATCTATCCTGATCAAAGTCAACATTCACGGTTTGCATACCCATATTAGAAGGGCGAATTGCCTCGTGTGCTTCCTGAGCTCCTTTTGATTTGTTTACAAAATTTCTTGGTTTACTATAAGCTTCTCCATAAGATGTAATGATCTTTTCACGAGCAGCATTTGTAGCTTCATCTGATAGGTTCACACTATCAGTTCTCATATAGGTAATCAATCCTGCTTCATACAATCGCTGGGCGATTATCATTGTTTTGGCAACCGGAAATGATAATTTTCTTGCAGCTTCTTGTTGCAATGTTGAAGTTGTAAACGGTGCTGCAGGTGATTTTTTTGCAGGTTTAATACTGATATCTTCAATTGAAAAAATACCATCTTTACAGGATTCTAAAAATTGTTCTGCTGTTGCTATTGAATCAAAATTCTTAGATAATTTGGCTTGAAATTTTTGACCTTTACTACTAACAAATTCTGCAACAACTCTAAAAGATGCCTTTGCTTTAAAATTTTCAATTGCTCTCTCTCGTTCAACGATCAACCTAACTGCTACGGATTGTACTCTACCGGCAGACAAACCACCTTTTATCTTTCTCCACAATACCGGAGACAATTCATAACCCACCAACCTATCAAGAACCCTACGGGCTTGTTGAGCATTTACCAAATTATAATCAATTGCTCTTGGATTTTCAATGGCATTTAAAACGGCTTTTTTTGTAATCTCATGAAATACAATTCGTTTGGTATTTTCTTCTTTTAATTTAAGTTGTTCTAATAAATGCCAAGAAATTGCTTCTCCTTCTCTATCCTCATCACTTGCTAACCATACAGTATCAGCTTTTTTTGATAATTCTTTCAGTTTTTTTACAACTGCTTTCTTATCGGGAGAAACTATATATTTAGGTTTAAAATCACCTTCAACATCTACACCTAATTCTTTAGATGGCAGATCAGCTATATGTCCAAAACTAGATTCAACCTGATAATCTTTTCCTAAAAATTTCTCTAAAGTTTTGGCTTTTGCTGGTGACTCAACGATTACTAAATTCTTTGCCATTTTAATATTTTTGGTTAAAAAATTCTTATAAATAAAGACTTGAAATTATTTATAAAAAAATCTTTTTTGAGATTGCAAAAGTAAATGAATTTTTTTAATACCAAATAATATGCTAAAAAATCACTCAAAAAATTTACAAAATCAAATAGTTTTTTCTGTAAACACATTTGATTTTTCTTTTACGTTTTAATTAGCAATTGGTTAACTTATATCCAACTTCGATTAATTAAAAATCTCAATTGTGAAATTTTTATATTGATGCTGAATTTTTTGTTTTTATTAAAACTTTTACACTCTTAAAAAGTATAGTTAAGTGATACAAACCAAATTTATATGATTTTAATTCACTAACTTTATTGTGGTTTTAAAAGGGTATCATTATGAAAACTAAATCTTTAAAACACTATTTACTTCTCTTATCTATTCTTCTCGGTTTAATAGTTTCTTTTAATGGTTGTTCTGATGATGATGAACCAAATATTGAACCTCCTGAAATCAAAGAGACTTATGTTCCAGATGATAATTTTGAACAAAAATTGATAGAATTGGGATATGATGATGTGTTAGATGATTATGTGTTAACCAGTAATATTAAAGATGTGGTTGAACTGATGGTATTTGATTTAGAAATCAAAGATTTAACTGGTATTGAGGACTTCGTAAGTTTAACTTATTTAGACTGTGATTTAAATCAACTGACAAATTTAGATGTTAGTAATAATACATCTTTAACATATTTAAGTTGTGGTGATAATCAACTAACCAGTTTAGATATAAGTAAAAACACCTCATTAACTACATTATATTTTGGTGAAAATCAACTAACAAGTTTGGATATGAGTATGAATAATTCCTTAACTATTTTAAATTGTTCAAATAATCAACTAACAAATTTAGATGTAAGTAATAATACTTCCCTTGTGGAATTAAATTGTCGTTCTAATCAACTATCCCATTTGGATGTTAGTAAAAATACACACCACTTACAATATTTATATTGTGAAGGAAATCAACTAACAAATTTGGATGTGAGTAAAAACACTTCTTTAGAAGTTTTAAGTTGTAGTGAAAATCAACTAACAAGTTTGGATGTAAGTAACATTTCTTTAAAAAGATTATTTTGTGGTGAAAATCCTCTATCAAGTTTGGATGTAAGTAATAACACTTCTTTAATTAGTTTATGGTGTTATGAAAATCAACTAACCAATTTGGATGTAAGTAATAACACTTCCATAGAATATTTAAGATGTATAGGGAATCAACTTACAAGTTTGGATGTTAGTAATAACACATCCTTAGAATATTTAGAATGTTCTGAGAATCAACTTATAAATTTAGATGTAAGTAGTAACACTTTTTTAGTTTTTATAAATTGTTACGAAAATCAACTTACAAGTTTGGATGTGAGTAATAATACTTTATTAATTGAATTATGGTGTTATAAGAATCAATTAACAAGTTTAGATGTAAGTAATAGTACTTCTTTACAAAAATTACTTTGTTATGATAATCAAATATCTTGTATTAAAGTCAATGAATCTCAACTCAACAATGATGTATCAAATTGGACAAAAGATGAGTCTTCCACTTGGTCATTAGATTGTGATTAAAAGATAATATAAAATATTAAACCCCTGAGTTTCCTGTATTCAGGGCTTAAACTTTTAACCTGAGATAAGCTTCTAAAACAAGATGTTTATCTTTTCTTAAGATTTCAAATCTGTTAATTTTCTGCCAAAATGTCATAAAAACAATTTTTTGATTGTATATTTGCAATCCTAAAAAATAAGAATGGCGAGTGATTATATTATAGAAGAAAAAAAACAAGGACAAGCTTTAGTTACTAATCAAAAAAATAGTAATTCAAAGCTTTTGTACATCGAGAGTTATGGTTGCCAAATGAATCTAAACGACAGTGAAATAGTTGCTTCCATCTTATCAAATGAGGGTTTTAATACTACCCAAAATATTGAAGAAGCCGATCTTGTTTTGGTAAATACCTGCTCCATTCGTGAAAAAGCTGAGCAAACAGTTCGCAAAAGATTACAAAAATACAATAGCGTAAAAAACATAAACCCCAAAATGAAAATTGGTGTTTTGGGCTGTATGGCAGAACGACTAAAAAGTAAATTTTTAGAAGAAGAAAAAATGGTAGATATGGTGGTTGGGCCTGATGCTTACAGGGATCTGCCAAATTTGGTAAAAACTGTAGAAGATGGAAAAGATGCCGTAAATGTAATTTTATCAAAAGTAGAAACTTATGCAGATGTATCTCCTATAAGATTGAACAGCAATGGCGTTACTGCATTTGTATCAATTACAAGAGGCTGCGATAATATGTGCACATTTTGTGTTGTTCCGTTTACAAGAGGAAGAGAAAGAAGTCGTGATCCGAAGAGTATTGTTGAAGAAGCAAACGATCTTTGGAAAAAAGGTTTTAAAGAAATTACTCTTTTAGGTCAAAATGTAGATTCGTATTTATGGTATGGTGGCGGTTTAAAAAAAGACTTTGACAAGGCTTCAGAAATTGCTCGTGCTACTTCTATTGATTTTTCTAAATTATTAGAGATAGTAGCTTTAGCAGTACCTAAAATGAGAATACGATTTGCTACTTCTAACCCACAAGACATGAGTTTGGATGTGATACGATCAATGGCAAAATATGATAATATTTGTAAGTATATACACTTACCTGTACAAACCGGGAGCACAAGAATGTTAGAAAGAATGAATCGTCAGCATACGCGTGAAGAATATATAACCTTGATCGATAATATTAAAAATATAATACCCAATTGTGCCATTTCTCAGGATATGATCGCTGGATTTTGCGGTGAAACCGAAGAAGATCATCAAGAAACCTTATCACTGATGGAAAATGTAAAATACGATTTTGGTTTTATGTTTGCTTATTCTGAAAGACCGGGTACTCCGGCCGCAAAAAGAATGGAAGATGATGTGCCGTTGGAAACAAAAAAAAGAAGATTGGCAGACATCATCGCCCTGCAACAAAAACACGGTTTATACCGTATGGAGCAGTTTATTGGAAAAACTGTTGAAGTTTTGATTGAAGGAAATTCAAAAAAATCTGATGCACACTGGAAAGGAAGAAATTCTCAAAATGCCATGGTTGTTTTTCCAAAGGGGAATGAGAAAATTGGTGATTTTGTCAATGTAAAAATCAATGAATGTACATCAGCTACTTTAATTGGCAATAAGCAGTAATAAAAATAAAATGAACAACTCAAAACAATTTAACATTCAACTTTATACTTTAAACTTTAAACTTTAGACTATTGGAATCACTACAAACCATCAAACAAAGATTTGGAATTATTGGTAACAGTCCGCATTTAAACATTGCATTAGAAAAAGCAATCAGGGTTGCGCCGACTGATATTTCGGTATTAGTTACCGGTGAAAGTGGTGTAGGTAAAGAAAATATTCCAAAAATAATTCATCAGTTATCTCACAGAAAACACAATAAATATATTGCCGTTAACTGTGGCGCTATTCCTGAAGGAACAATTGATAGTGAGCTTTTTGGACATGAGAAAGGGTCATTTACAGGTGCTACACAAACCCGTAACGGATATTTTGAAGTTGCTGATGGTGGCACTATCTTTTTAGATGAAGTTGGCGAATTACCCCTCTCAACTCAGGTACGTTTATTAAGGGTTTTAGAAACCGGAGAATTTATAAAAGTTGGATCATCTAAAGTTCAAAAAACTGATGTAAGAATTGTTGCAGCTACCAATATTAACTTACTTGAAGCTATACAAAAAGGGAAATTCAGAGAAGACCTCTATTACAGGTTAAGTACAGTTGAGATCCTTATACCGCCTCTAAGAGAACGCCCGGAAGATATACATTTATTGTTCAGGAAATTTGCTTCAGATTTTGCTTTAAAATATAAAATGCCGACTTTAAGGTTAGATGAAAAAAGTATTGAAACCTTGAAAAATTTTCCCTGGAAAGGCAATGTTCGTCAATTAAAAAATATCACTGAACAAATTTCAGTTATTGAACAAAACAGAAATTTAACCAATGAAATTCTAGAATCATATTTACCTAAGATCACACACAATTTACCTGCTTTGATCAAAGATAATGTTTCGTCAAGTGATTTTGCAAATGAACGCGAAATATTATACAAAGTTTTATTTGATATGCGAAATGACATCAATGATCTAAAAAAATTAACTCAAGATCTGATCAAAGGTGGTGATCAAAGACAAGCTACAGAAAATACTCAATTATTGATCAATAAAATATACGAGGAGCAAAATAATATTGATAAAAATGAACTGGAAATAATTGCACCTAACCAAGGCGAGCCATATAAAAGTCAGCCACAAACAGAGGATTACGATGATGCTGAAACTATTGAAGACACTATTTCTTTACAGGAAAAAGAATATGAAATGATAAAAAAATCATTAGAACGCAATAAAGGTAAACGCAAACTGGCTGCAAAAGAATTGGGAATTTCTGAAAGAACATTGTATAGAAAAATAAAACAATATGATTTGTAATTCTTATTGTTTCATTGTTAATTTGTTAAAAATAATTTCCTGTAAAATTTAAATCTAATAATTTGAAAAAATATTTTTACTTTTTTATTTTAATTACCCTTATAATACCACAAAGTTGTGGTGTTTATTCTTTCACTGGAGGAAGCACAGGTGCTGCGGAAACCATACAGATTAATTATTTTCCTAATAATGCACGGATGGTAGAACCATCATTAAGTCAGCAATTTACAATAGCTTTACAAGATCGGTTCTTAAGACAAACCAATTTAAAATTAACAAATTCGGGAGGTGATCTGCTTTTTGAAGGTGAAATAACACAATATAGAATAATTCCAATTGCTGCAACTGCACAGCAAACAGCGGCACAAAACCGTTTGACCATTGCTGTTAGGGTTAATTTTTATAATAAATTAGTAGAGGAAGATAATTTTGAACAAACTTTTTCATTTTATAGTGATTATGATGCAAATTTACAACTAACCGGAGGTGTTCTTGAAAATGCATATTTTGAAATTTTTGAGAGAATTACACAAGATATTTACAATGCATCAGTTGCAAAATGGTAAAGACATATATTAAATAGACTTTATAAATGAATCTAATAGAATTTTCTGAAATATTAAAACATCCAAATCTAATTTCAAAAGAAAAAAATGAATCTATTGAAAGTATCATCGAGGAATTTCCTTACTTTCAAGCTGCCAATGTAATTTATCTGAGTAGCTTAAAAAAACAACATAGTTTTAAATACAATAATTTATTAAAAAAAACTGCTGCCTATACGACTGACAGAAGTATTTTATTTGATTTTATCACTACTGAAGAATTTGAGATTGTAAATTTTATTTCTAAAGACGATGACAGTTTAAAAGAAATTGAAATTATTGATCATGAAATTATTAAAAAAACTAAAGATCGATCCAAAGCAACTGAAAATACCACACTTCCAATAGGTAAACCTTTTCATTTCAAAAACCAAGATACTTTTTCATTTAATGAGTGGCTAAAATTAACAAGCCTTACACCTATAAAAAGAGAATATCCACAAGACCAAAAACAAGAATCCAAAGAAACTCGGCCAGATAGAAATATCAATCTCATAAATAAGTTTATTGCTTCAAATCCGAAAATAAAACCTGCCGGAATAGATAATAAATCAAACTTTGCTTATGAAAGTATTATTGAAAATGACAGTTTGATGACCGAAACTTTGGCACATGTTTATTTAGAACAAAATAAATTTGAAAAAGCAATTACAGCTTTTAATATTTTAAGTTTGAAATATCCGGAAAAAAGTAGTTTCTTTGCAAATCAAATTTTTGAGATAAAAAAAATACAACAAAATAAATCCTAAATTATGTCATATACATTATTTTTAATATTGATTTTTATTGTAGCAATATTACTAATATTAATCATCATGGTTCAAAACCCAAAAGGAGGAGGTTTATCTTCATCATTTGGCGGTAGTGCACAAAACATGGGTGGTGTTCAAAATACTACTGATTTTTTAGATAAAAGCACATGGACACTTGCTACTATTCTATTGGCTCTGATATTACTATCTAATTTTGCCATTCCAAGAAACTATGCTGTAGATTCAAAATCTGAAACCGAAAATATCGTAAATGAAAGAGATGCTGCTTTTGACACGCCACCGGCAACTTTAGACACTTCATCTCCTTCTGACAGCACAAATTAATCAACAACAAATATTTAATAAAAATGCCAACGTAATGACACGTTGGCATTTTTTTTTGAGTTTTGTCAGCTATTCTAGATTGGCAAAATATTTGCTTATTTCATTACTCAATAACTTAAAACTATAAGAAATGAACAAAATTAATATCACACCTCTTGCAGACAGGGTTGTAATTGAACCTACCATAGCTGAAACTCAAACAGTATCAGGTCTTTATATTCCTGATTCAGCAAAAGAAAAACCTCAGCATGGTAAAGTAGTTGCAGTTGGAAAAGGAACACAAGATCAACCTACAACTGTAAAAGTTGGAGATACAGTTCTTTATGGAAAATTTGCGGGTACTGAGTTAAAATTTGATGGTATCGATTATCTTATTATGAACGAGAGTGAAATCTTGGCAATAATATAAGGCGATCAAAAAAATAAGAAAAATAAAATATAAACTATAAAAAATAAAAATTTAAATTATGGCAAAAGATATAATTTTTGATATTGAATCACGTGATGGATTAAAACGTGGCGTTGATGCTTTAGCAAATGCAGTTAAAGTAACTCTGGGTCCAAAAGGAAGAAATGTAGTTATTGGTAAAGCCTTTGGCGGACCACAAATTACAAAAGATGGCGTTACGGTTGCAAAAGAAATTGAATTAGAAGATCCATTAGAAAATATGGGTGCTCAAATGGTAAAAGAAGTAGCTTCAAAAACAAGTGATCTTGCCGGTGACGGAACAACTACTGCTACTGTTTTAGCTCAGGCAATTGTAAAAGAAGGATTAAAAAACGTAGCTGCCGGAGCAAATCCATTAGACTTAAAAAGAGGAATCGACAAAGCTGTCTCAGCTATAATATCCGATTTGGATAAACAATCACAAGTTGTAGGAAGTAAAATTGATAAGATCAAACAAGTTGCAACCGTATCAGCAAATAATGATACATCTGTTGGAGACCTAATATCTAAAGCTTTCAATAAAGTTGGAAAAGAAGGTGTTATTACCGTTGAAGAGGCCAAAGGAACTGAAACTTATGTTGATATTGTTGAAGGTATGCAATTTGACAGAGGTTATCTATCTCCTTATTTTATAACTGATTCTGAAAAAATGATCACCGATCTTGAATCACCTTATATTTTGCTTTATGATAAAAAGATCTCTACTATGAAAGATCTGTTACCATTATTAGAACCTGTTGCTCAAACCGGAAAACCTCTTTTAATTATTGCCGAAGATGTTGATGGTGAAGCATTAGCAACTTTAGTCGTAAATAAACTAAGAGGTTCTTTAAAAATTGCTGCTGTTAAGGCGCCAGGATTTGGTGATAGAAGAAAAGAAATGCTTGAAGATGTAGCAATCTTAACTGGTGGTACTGTAATTTCAGAAGAAAGAGGATTTACTTTAGAAAATGCTACTATTGATATGTTAGGAACTGCTGAAAGAATTACCATTGACAAAGACAATACAACTATTGTAAACGGTGCTGGTAAAAATGAAGACATCAAAGGTAGAGTTAAGCAAATAAAATCTCAAATTGAAACTACTACATCTGATTACGATAAAGAAAAACTACAAGAGCGTCTGGCTAAATTAGCAGGAGGTGTTGCTGTTTTATATGTTGGTGCAGCTAGTGAAGTTGAAATGAAAGAGAAAAAAGATAGAGTTGAAGATGCCTTACATGCGACCCGTGCTGCCGTTGAAGAAGGAATTGTAGCCGGTGGTGGTGTGGCTTTGATAAGAACAAAATCTACTTTAGAAAAAATAACTTCTGATAATTTAGATGAATTGACAGGAATTCAAATTGTATCGAGAGCAGTTGAAGAACCATTACGCCAAATTGTTGAAAATGCTGGTCATGAAGGTTCGGTTATTGCTTCTAAAGTATTAGAAGGAAAAAAAGATTTTGGTTTTGATGCAAAATCTGGTGAATACACAAACTTATTAAAAGCCGGTATTATCGATCCTAAAAAAGTTACAAGAATCGCAATGGAAAATGCAGCTTCTGTAGCAGGAATGATCTTAACTACCGAGTGTGCTTTGGTTGATATTAAAGAAGATACTCCAATGCCTCCAATGCCTCCAATGGGTGGTGGTGGAATGCCGGGTATGATGTAATTATATTAATCCCCGTGGGTTTTTGGCAATTATCATTGTAAAAAAATAAAGCCGCTTTGAAAATTCAAAGCGGCTTTTTCTATAATTTATTAATTTTCTATTGCCTTACACAATTTTTCCATTTTCAAATACTCCCTTGTGATCTATTTGTCCATTTTCTTTATATTGTTCATAAGGTCCTTCCATAACACCATCAATATAAGAACATTTTACATTCATCACTCCATTTTCATAAAACTGGACAAAATCACCGTGTTTCTTCCCATTTTTATAAGTGCCTTTTTGATATAATTTACCATTTTCATAATATTCCTCAAAACGATCATTAAGTTTTCCTTCTATATTATAATTTTTAAAGCTCATATTAATAAAGTTTAATTATATATCACAAATATAATAAAATCATATTTACTTATTCAAACAAATTTCTATAATAACTTTAAAACTTCACTAAAATCTGATCGATTCTTATAATTTGGGTTGTATTGAACATAGGTTATTTTTCCATTTTCACCAATCATATAAGTTGCTGGAACCGGTAAAATATTGTTATTTTCTACGTTGTATTCAGCAACTCTTTTTGATACAATGCTATAATAATTTGGAACACTTTCTTTGTTAACTTCAAAAGCAACTTTATAATCGTTCATAATTTTATTATCATTATCATGAACAATTGAAAAACCAGTGTTTAATTTTTTTGAAGTTTCTTTAGTTTTTTCA
>JAUWUU010000128.1 GCA_030617765.1 Flavobacteriia bacterium
ATACTGTAAAGGACCAATGCCACTACCAATGTGTAAAATTTATTTCTCATTTTAATTAATAATTAATTTATATACTTGTTTTTAATGTTTATTCAATTTTATAATTTTCTAATAACTTTACTAAGTTTCTCTTCTTTTTTAATATCCATTTTTTTTCGCAACCTGTATCTGTTCACTTCAACACTTTTTGGTGTAATATTTAATATTGAAGAAATCTCCTTAGATGTTAGTTTTAAACGCAATAAGGAACATAGTTTTTTTTCATTATCGGTTAAACCGGGATACTTTTTTTCAAGATTTTTATAAAAATTATTGTTTAGCTCTTTTATATATTTATCAAAAGATTTTCTTTCTCTTTCAATATTCAGATTTTCTATGATGATTAATTTCAGTTTATTTAAATCTTTGAATTTTAATTTGTCCTCAGATTTTAACTTCAATTTTTCAATTTCTCCTTTTAATTCTGATAATATTTCATTTTTCCTAATGATACTTAATGCTACTTTCTTTTGTTCCTTCTCTCTATCTTCAATTTCCCTTTCTAATTTCAAGTTCGCTTCATTTGTCGCTCTTAGTTCATTTTCAAGTAATATTTGTTGTGCATCATATCTTTCAATACTCTCCTGAAATTCTTCAAGTTTATTTTTTTCTTTATGCTTACTTATAATATACAATAAATATACTACTAAAATCACTAAAAGAATAATCACAATAATAACAGCCGGTTTATATAAATTAACTGTAGTTATTATTTCGTTTTTCGCATCAAAGTCATCAATTATTTTAGTGCTATTATCAACTGAAGTTTGTGAATCTTTTGCAACAACTACATCTCCCTTAACAAATTTTGATGGATTTGCAGAAACTTTTAAATTAAACACATTACTCATGATAAATAAAGCAAAAAATGCTATAAAACCAGCAATTATCGGAGTAACTAACCAACCCAATGCAATTTTCCCAATAACTTTTAACTGAATATTTTTTCCTCCCTTTAAGATCCCGATTCCCAAAATTGCACCAACAATAGCTTGTGAACTTGATACGGGCACTAAAGGAATTTCCGGCAGACCAATTCTGACAAATAAATCAGATAAACTCTGAGAAGAAAACACAAATAATACTAATGAATGCGCCAACACAACTATTATGGCTGTTTCAGCATTTAATTTCATCAATGAATTACCTACTGTCATCATTACTTTTTTAGAATAAGTAATAATTCCTACTGCAATAGAAATACCACCTGCCAAGAATAACAACTGAATTCCATCTAAAGTAAAGAAACCAAAATCTAAAGTAATATTAGGTGCTGATGGCACAAAAACACCAACCACATTTGCAATATTATTTGCACCTAAACTAAAAGAACCAAATGCGCCAACAATTAACAATGCATATTTAATATAAGCATCTAATTTTATCAAATGAATCTTACTTTTCTTTAGAATAAATTGTAATAATAAAAATAATAAAACAGCAAAGATTCCGCCTAAAATCGGACCTGAAATCCATGTAGTAACGATTTTAGTTAAGGAATTCATATCTGTCGGATTATTTGTAAAAAAATTCCAACCAATAATTGCTCCTACAACAGCTTGTGAAGTAGATACCGGGAGTTTCAGTTTAGTCATCCAGAAAACAGATATACCGGCAGCCAAAGCAACTGTGAACGCACCCCCCAGAGCATCAACAGAACCTAACTTACCTAAAGTTTGAGAGCCACCGGCACCTTGTAAAACAGCACCCAAAATCACAAAAATTGAGGCAATAATTGCAGCTTGTTTAAAACGGATCATTTTTGATCCAACAGCTGATCCAAATACATTGGAAGCATCATTGGCACCTAATGTCCACCCTAAAAAAAGTCCGCTTGATAGAAAGAATAAAAACATAAACTACTTTAAATTTCTAATTACATTTTAATCTTAATCACTAAAGAAGATAATTGCTGTGCAACATCTTTTGCTGCTTCTGAAACTTGTTCTATATGTAAAGCAAAATATCGTAAATGAATTTTTTCACTTAACTTTAAGGAGTCAAAATCTTGAAATATTTTCCGTTTAATGTTTGTTGACAATACATCAGTTTCTCTATGGTAAAAAAGAACTTTTTGAATTTTATCTTTAACTTCATCAGGTGACGTAAAAAATATTCTTGCTGCAGGTAAAACATTTTCGGCTGATTTCGCAGAAAGCGATACTAATTCTGAATAGTCATTTTTTATCGCTTCAGGCATATGTGGTGATTCTACATCAAATTGATTTAAAACATTTTTAGATCTATCTACTATATCATCTACACTTTCTAACAGATTTAAAATATCACTTGCATAATTTGGCATTAATGAATGTAAGTAGAAATCGTTCTCAATTTTTCTTTGTATTGAGTCGGCATCTTTTTCTAAAATATTCAATGTTTTTAGATTTTGATTAAATTCAATAGTATTACCACTTATATAATTTTTAATCCCTTGCTTGAAATTTAAAATTCCCAGGTCTATTTTATCAAAAAATTCGTCGATACTTAACGCTACAGACTTTGATGTTTTAAAAATATTAATCATGGAATGCTAATTTTTTAATTATTAAGCAAAGATACAATTATATAGGAATTAAATAAGGTGATAAAAATCAGTTGTAATTTTTAGAAATATGCTGCAGTGTTTTAAATTATTTTATAATACTGTTATTTAGTTTTTTATATTATAAATGTAGTATGCCAAAATGTAGTGAAAAACTAAACGTAGTGGTTATGTTTTGTTTTTATTAAATTTGCTGCCAAAATATATTGCGATGTAGTGTTATTTTTTATAAATAAATTGATCTTTTACTTAATATTCACCTTGAATATTTCTTTATCTTCAATTTTTCCAACCAAAACATCTCCAATATTTACTTTTCCGACTCCTTCCGGTGTACCGGTAAAAATAATATCTCCTTTTTTTAAAGTAAAGAATTGTGAAACATAGGAAATGATCTCATCAATTTTCCACAACATATCAATCGAATTGCCATTTTGAACCAATTCGTTATTTTTCAATAATTGGAATTTTATACTCTCTAAGTTATAATCTTGTTTTGGTTTAAAATCGCCAATGACTGCACTGCCGTCAAAAGCTTTTGATTTTTCCCATGGTAATCCTTTTTCTTTCAATTTACTTTGTAGATCGCGCGCCGTAAAATCAATTCCTAAACCAATCTCATCATAATATTTATTAGCAAATTTCTGATCAATATACTTTCCTACCCTGTTGATCTTTACCAATATCTCAACTTCGTAATGCACATCATCACTAAAGGGTGGAATTACAAATGGGTTTCTCTTAGGCAATATTGATGAATCAGCTTTTAAAAAAATTACCGGTTCCTTAGGTTTTTCATTAGCTAATTCTTTAATATGTTTGGCATAATTTCTACCAATGCAGATAATTTTCATAATATTTGGTTATGAGTTTTGGGTTTTTAGTTTCGGGTTTGACAATTGAACATACCTGATTAGTGTTTACCAGTTTTATTAATTTCCTAACTGATTCTTAAACCCCTCCGTCCTGCGGACACCTCCCCTTAAAAGGTAAGGAGCTTCATATTTTGCACCTCGTGATTTGCAAAGATGAAATCAAATGAATTTTATGACATTCGACTTTTTGACTTTTGACTTTTGACTTTTTACTTTTTACTTTTTACGGTATCCATTTTTTCTCAAAATTGGGTTTGCGCTTTTCCAAAAATGCATTTCTACCTTCTTTGGCTTCATCTGTCATATATGCCAAACGCGTTGCTTCACCAGCAAATACTTGTTGACCAACCATACCGTCGTCGGTTAAATTCATTGCAAACTTGAGCATTTTAATCGATGTAGGTGATTTTGCCAAAATTTCCTGAGCCCATTGGTAAGCAGTATTTTCTAATTCCTTATGCGGAATCACAGCATTTACCATTCCCATTTCATAAGCTTCCTGTGCCGAATAATCTCTTCCTAAAAAGAAAATTTCACGCGCTTTTTTTTGCCCTACCATTTTAGCTAAATAAGCCGAACCATAACCACCGTCAAAACTTGTTACATCTGCATCAGTTTGTTTAAAAATTGCATTTTCTTTACTCGCCAGAGTCAAATCACAAACCACATGCAAGCTGTGTCCGCCGCCAACTGCCCAGCCCGGAACTACCGCTATTACAGCTTTTGGCATAAAACGAATTAAACGCTGAACCTCCAATATATTTAATCTGTGATAACCATCTTCTCCTACATAACCCTGGTGTCCTCTGGCTTTTTGATCACCTCCGCTACAAAAAGAATATACACCATCTTTAGTTGAAGGTCCTTCTGCAGAAAGTAAAACAACTCCAATTGAAGTATCTTCTTGTGCATCATAAAAAGCGTCATATAATTCTTTTGTAGTTTTAGGTCTAAAAGCATTTCTCACATTAGGTCGGTTAAATGCTATTCGAGCTACTCCATTACATTTTTTATAAGTAATATCTTCGTATTTTTTAACGATTTTCCAAACAGGTTCTTTCATTTTTAACTATTAATGTTTTTATAATAAAATATTTAATATATTATTTCGTTCAATTATATTAATATGTAGCGAATTTAGCAAAATTTGCAACATGATTAGTTTTTAAATTCAAATTAGGCAATAACAATTCTATTAAATAAAATTCTTTTAAATAATGAAGCATTTAACCATTCTATTCATTTTAATATCTTTTAGTATCTATTCTCAAGATAATATCGTTTTAAAAAAGTTTAATTCTTATCAATTAAATACTGAAAGAACATTAAAGATTTACTTACCAAAATCTTATGAAGAAAATAAAGATCATACTTATCCGGTGGCGGTCATATTTGACGCTGAATACTTATTTGATATTTATGTTGCTAATTCAAAACTATTTGCTTCAACAGATGATGCTCCTGAACAAATTATAGTAGGAATTTTTCAAAATCAAAATGAAGAGCGCTATATTGATTGCGATTATAGTACTGACACCGGATTACCCAATGAAGATAGTACAAAATTTTATGGTTTTATAAAAGACGAACTACTTCCTTACATTGATGATAATTACCGTACTTCATTATTTAAAACTCTGATTGGAAATACTCTAACTGCTAATTTTATCAACTATTTCTTTTTGGATAATAATCATGAATTCAATGCATATGTCAATATAAATCCGAGTTATGCTCCTAAAATGGCAGAAAAACTAGAGATCAAAACACAAGATTTGACCGATGATGTTTTTTATTATGTCAATTCGGGAAGTTATCTGAAAGATAGAAGAAATAAAGAAATAAATGAGGTAAATAATCTCTTAAAATTATCAGAGATCGAAAAATTTCATTTTAAATATGATAAATTCAGCAATACAACTAAAACAGCTTCAATTGGTCAGGCCATTCCAAGTGCTATTGGGTTTATTTTTGAATTATATGGAGCAATTTCTAAAGACGAATTCAACACCAACATAGAAGACCTATCACCTCCCGAAGCAATAGAGTATCTCGAAAAAAAATATGTTGAAATTGAATTCTTATTTGGTTCAAATCTAGATATTAGAGAGAGTGATATTTTTATGATAGAATCTATCATAATAGATAAGAATAATGGTGATTATTTGGAAGAGTTTGGCAAAATGATCAACAGAATGTATCCCGATTCGCCTATGGGTGATTATTATATTGGTTTGTACTACGAAACCGGTTACGATTTTAAAAAAGCTTTAAAATACTATAAAAATGGTTATGCTAAGATTGGTTCTGACAATCCAAATGCCGATGCTTATTATCAAAATATCGAACGGGTTTTAGAAAAACGACGTGCTGAAAAATTAGGTTTACCTTATGGTGATGAAAATAACACAGAAGATGATGGTAATAATGAAGAAGAAGGTAGCAACTAGGTCAAATCATTTTAATTTTTAAAATTATTTAATTATACTTTCAATAATTTATTAAACTGTTGATATTGATATCAACTAGGTTTTGATAACTTTACATTTCGTTAATTATAATAAGCTGTTAAATAAGGGCTCTACTTTAATTTGGCTATTTCACTAAAATCCAGAATTTAATATTATTTTTGTTCAATGTAAAAAAATTTATATTAAATAAACCTACAATGAAAAAAGCGCTTTTAATATTCCTTTTAATTTTCAGTTATAACTTCTCATTCGCACAACAGTATAATTTTACAAATCTAGTTGACATACCTGTTTCTTCAGTTAAGAATCAAGGAAGGACAGGAACATGCTGGAGTTTCTCAACTTCATCATTTATTGAATCAGAAATTGAAAGAATCTCAGGGAAAAAAATTGATATTTCTGAAATGTATATCGTAAGAACCACTTATGATAAAAAAGCATGGAATTATGTAATGAGACAAGGCAATGCACAATTTAGTGAAGGAGGTTTAGCCCATGATCTGATGAATGCAATAAAACTTAAC
>JAUWUU010000137.1 GCA_030617765.1 Flavobacteriia bacterium
AAATTTGTTGAAGTTGGAACCAATAATGATATTTTAAAAAAATATACCAGCAAAAAAATTATTGATGCACAAAATAAAATAATTTTACCCGGATTGATAGATGCGCACTGCCACTTTTACAGTTTAGGTAGTTATATGCAATTGATAGATGCAGCAGGAACAAAAAGTTACAATGAAGTTATTGCAAGAATTATTGATTTTCAAGAAGAAAAGAAAGTTAGTTTTATCTCTGGTAGGGGCTGGGATCAAAATGATTGGGAAATTAAGGAATATCCCACAAAAGACACTTTAGATCTTCTTTTTCCAAAAACTCCAATTGCTATCAATAGAATTGATGGTCATGCTATGCTAGTAAATCAAGCTGCTTTAAATCTAGCCGGAATAAACGAAAATACAAAGATCAAAGGTGGAGAGATCATCAAAAAAAATGGAAAAATAACTGGTGTCTTAATTGATAATGCAATGGATCTGGTTTATAGAATTATTCCTAAAGAATCAACTCAGCAATCTATTCAAGCTCTTAAAGATGCTGAAAAATATTGTTTTAATTTGGGCTTAACTACTGTTGACGATGCCGGATTAAGCAAAAAAACCATTGAACTAATTGATAGTTTACAGCAAAGTGGCGCATTGAAAATGAGAATCTACGCTATGGTTTCGGCAAATAAAAAGAATCTTGATCATTATTTAAAAAACGGTATTATAAAATCGGATAGATTAAATGTTCGCTCATTTAAATTTTATGCTGATGGCGCTCTAGGTTCGCGAGGTGCAGCTTTAAAAAAGCCTTATAGCGACAGAAAAGGTCATTTCGGAGCTTTAGTAAACGATATTCAAACTATTAAAGAAACTGCGGAAAAAATAGCAAACTCTGATTTTCAAATGAATACACATGCCATTGGCGATTCTGCAAATTCATTCTTACTTAAGACTTATGCTGAAGTTTTAAAAGGGAAACCTGACAGACGATGGAGAATTGAACATGCTCAAATAATTTATCCTGAAGATTTTAAATATTTTGATGATATCATCCCTTCTATTCAACCAACTCATGCTACAAGTGATATGTACTGGGCCGAAGACAGGTTAGGTAATGAAAGAATAAAAGGTGCTTATGCATATAAACAATTATTGAATAAATTTGGTAAAGTTGCTTTAGGTACTGATTTTCCGGTAGAAAAAGTAAATCCAATGCTTACTTTTTATGCAGCTGTATCCAGAAAAGACACTAAGGGATATCCTGAAAAAGGATTTCAACCTGAAAATTCTTTATCAAGAGAAGAAACATTAAAAGGCATGACCATTTGGGCCGCTTATTCAAATTTTGAAGAAAATGAAAAAGGAAGTATTGAATCCGGTAAATTTGCCGATTTTATCATTTTAGATCAAGACATTATGGAAATAGAAATTGAGAAAGTGCCAAATATCACGGTTTTGGAAACTTGGCTTGATGGAGAAAAAGTAAAATAGAAAAAAGTACAAACAAAAATAATAATTCCTCAATATAAATCCAATGAAAAAAGTAACTGTTTTAGTCTATTCTATGATCCTTTTAGGATTAAACTTATTGTTTTATAGTTGTAATAATAAAGATGTAAAGCATCCACCTATTTCTCAAACAATTAATCTTACTGATAACTGGAAAATGCAACCGGTTGAAAAATTAGAAGGAATAAGTGATGAAAAAATTTCTCAAAATAATTTTAACAGTGAAACATGGTTCAATGCAATAGTTCCTGGAACTATTTTGGGTAGTATGGCTACAACTGGTGTTATTGAAGATCCTTATTTTGGTATCAATATGCAAAAAGTAGGATACGATCAATTTAAACAAGCATGGTGGTATAGAACTAATTTTAATATTAAGGAATCAGATGTAAATAAAAATATTTCTCTTCGTTTTAACGGAATTAATTACCGTGCAGATTTATGGATCAATGGTAAAAAAGTAGTAGATAAAAGTGAATTTTCAGGTACTTTTAAAATGTTCTCTTTTGATATTTCTAAATATATTAAAAAAGGTAAAAACACAGTTGCTTTAAAATTGTTACAGCATGCTGATGGCGAATATTCTATTGGATTTGTAGATTGGAACCCTTTGCCTAGAGATAGAAATATGGGGATTTTTAGAGAAGTTTTTCTTGAAATTAATAAAGGCATTAAAATTAGAAGTCCATTTGTTTATGCCAAAGTGGACACTGAATCTTTAAATGAAGCAAATCTTTTTATCCAAACAGAATTGGTCAATAATACAAATAAACCTATTGAAGGTGTTTTGCATATAGACTATGAACTTGGCACTATCGATAAGAAAGTAATTGTTAATGCAAATGAAACTTTATCTGTCAAATTTTCACCAAAAGATTATAAACAATTATCTGTGAAAGATGTAAAGCTTTGGTGGCCAAATGGAATGGGAGATGCAAATCTCTACAATCTTAAAACTGAATTTATTGTAAATGAAAATACCGTTGATACCGTTGAAAAAAAATATGGTATCAGAGAGATCAATAGCTATTTAAACGAAGATAAAAATAGAGTTTTTACTGTTAATGGAAAATTTGTATTGATAAAAGGTGGTGGCTGGGTTGATGATTTGCTATTACAAGATACCAAAGAGTCTGTAGAGGCACAATTAAAATATGTACGTCAGATGAATTTGAACACCATTCGTTTAGAAGGTTTTTGGGGTAAGGATGAGAACTTATACAATCTTTGTGATGCCTATGGAATTATGATCATGATTGGCTGGAGTTGTCATTGGGAATGGGATGAGTATTTATTAAAAGAAACTGATGAAAAATATGGAGGGGCTGTTAATGATGACGATATTAATCTTTTAGCAGATTCATGGAAAGATCAAATGTTATGGTTGAGAAACCATCCAAGTATTTTTGTTTGGATGTTAGGTAGTGATAAACTCCCTGCTCCTAAATTAGAACAAAAATATATTGAATTATTTAATAAATATGATCCATCAAGACCATATGTTACTTCAGCCGGTGGTGCTGGAACAGAAGATAACAATGTTGTGGCTGAAGTGCCACTATATAGTGAAATTAGTGGTGCAACTGGTATGAAAATGCTAGGCCCTTATGGTTACACTCCGCCAGTATATTGGTTTGAGGATGTTGAATTTGGGGGAGGATATGGATTTAATACCGAGACTTGTCCCGGTCCCAATATTCCACCATTATCTTCTTTGAAAATGATGTTACCCGAAGATAGTCTTTGGCCAATTGACAAAGAATATTGGGAGTACCATACGGGGAGAAATCAATTCAAAACATTAGACAGATATAGAACTGCTTTAAATTCAAGATATGGAAAATCAAATTCAGTTGAGGAATTTGCTTTCAAATCACAAATAATTAATTATGAATTAATGCGACCAATGTTTGAAGCATTTATAGCGCATAAACCTAAAAGTACTGGTCTGATTCAATGGATGTTAAATTCGGCTTGGCCAGAAATGTACTGGCAATTATATGATACATATCTTCAGCCAAATGGTGCATTCTACGGTGTTAAAAAAGCATGCACACCACTTCATACTATTTATAGATATGGTTTTAATGATATTTATATTGCTAATGAAGATTTAGAAGATGCAAACAATATTACCGTAAAAATTAAGATTTACGATATTCATTCAAATGAAATATTTTCCGAGGAATGGAAAGGAGATATTGAAACAAATATTTCAAAGTTAATTTATAAAATTCCTGAAATTAAAAATTTGACAGATGTATGGTTTTTAGATATAAGAATTTATAATAAAGATCATCAAGAAGTTGATAATAATTTCTATTGGCTATCCCAAAAGGAAGATGTACTCGATTATGAAGCTGCAAAAAAAATGCCATGGTCGTTTCACACCCCTTCTAAAGAATATGCAGATTTTACTTCTTTGAATAAACTGCCTAAAGTTGAACTTGATTATGATTATAATTACGAAAATGATGGTAAAGAAGGTCATATTACATTAATCGTAAAAAATCCATCAAATTCTATTGCTTTTTTCATCTTTTTTGATCTTATTGATTCTGTAACAGAATTACCAATTCTCCCAATTTTTTGGGATGATAACTATGTAAGTCTTTTACCTGGTGAAACAAGAACTTTTAAAGCTGATTACAATCTTGAAAATTCAAAAGGAGATAAACCTGAACTTAAAATTAAAGCATTTAATGTTGATTTAAAAACATTAAAGTAATGGATAAAAACCTATTGAAATTTGCGGTAAGAATTGTCTTAAGTACCGCAATTTTAATTTTTACTAATATTAAATAAGCATCAAAATGAAGAAAAATTATGTCATAGTATTATTAATCTTTTTAGCATTCTTTGTAATATCATTTTTAACAAACATACTTGGGGCACTTAATCCAAGTGTTTCTTCCAGTTATAGTTTAAATGAAACCATGGCTGGTTTTTTACCCTTTTCTTTTTTTATAGCCTATGGCGTGATGTCGATCCCTGCTGGTTTTATGGTGGAAAAATACGGTGAAAAGAAAATGATCATCTTAGGATTTTCTTTAGCATTATTAGCTTCGTTACTTTTTACTGGCATTCCAAGTTTTGGAGTTTTTATGTTTTCTCTTTTTACTATCGGTACAGGAATGGCAATTCTGCAAGTTGTTATAAATCCGCTTTTACGTGCAGCTGGAGGTGAAGAGAATTACGCTTTCACATCGGTAATAGCGCAACTAATTTTTGGAGCTGCCTCGTTTGTAAGTCCTCAGGTTTATTCCTGGCTTGTTACCAATATTGATAAAACTGTAGATCAACAAAGTAGTTTTATCCGTTTTATGTCAGGCATGGTTCCAACAGATAAAACATGGGTTTCTATCTATTGGGTTTTTGCAATTTTAAGTTTCTTAATGATCCTATTAGTTCTATTTACAAAGTTTCCAAAAGTAGAACTTCAAGAAGATGAAAAAGTTGGTACAAAAGATAGTTATTTAAAACTTTTTAAAAATCGAACAGTTATTCTTTTCTTTTTTGGAATTTTCGCATATGTAGGTGTAGAACAAGGAATATCTTACTGGATGTCAAAATTCTTACAAACATATCACGGCATCGATCCCGAAACAATTGGAGCTAATGCAGTTGGAAATTTTTGGGGATTAATGACAATTGGAGGTGTTATTGGACTACTATTATTAAAAGTTATGGATAGTAAAGTAGTATTAAAATTATTTACATCTTTGGCTATTATTAGTTTAGCAGTTGCCCTTTTTGGTTCAGTAGATACCTCACTCTATGCTTTTCAAGCAAGTGGGTTTTTTCTTGCAGTAATGTATCCCATAGTTTTTTCACTCGCTTTAAACTCTCTTGACAAACATCACGGTGCATTTGCAGGGATCCTTGTAAGTGGTATCATGGGCGGTGCTATTGTACAATTAATAATTGGTTTAATTAGTGATCTTACTTCACTTAAAATTGGAATGTTCTTTAATTTTATACTTTTAATTTATATTTTAAGTATTGGTTTTTGGGCAAAACCATTAATTAGCAATAAAACAATCGATCTAAAAAAGAAAAAATAAATTAGATGGATCTACACAAAAGAAAAAGAATCATCGGAGTTGATCTTGGGGGTACAAAAGTTGAAGCAGGACTCGTAGATGGAACTGTTATCATTAAAAAAAAGTATTCTTTAATTGACA
>JAUWUU010000139.1 GCA_030617765.1 Flavobacteriia bacterium
ATTTTAACACAATTTTAATAATCAAAGTTTAAACCTTTTAAGATATCTATTGTCATATTACCAAACATAAAATTATAAAAAAATGAAATATTTATTTAGTTTATTATTAGTAGGAATGTCATTCATTACAATCGCTCAAAACAGAGATGGTAATATGAGAGGCAATTATAACATGAAGGGTAATAACAATTTTACACCTGAACAATATGCCGAGTTACAAACAAAAAGATTAACTCTGGCATTGGAACTAACATCTGCTCAACAAAAACAGGTTCTTGAGATCAATAAAAAAAGAGCTGTTGAACTTAAAAAAAATAGAGAATCAATTTTAGCAAATAAAGAAAGCGGAAAAACGATGTCTTCTGATGAGCGATTTAAAATGATGAATAATCAATTAGATCAAACAATTGCTATGCAGAACTCATTGAAAAAAATTCTTAATGCTGATCAATATGAGCAATGGAAAGCTACAAAACAACAAAGAAATATGGGATTTAACAATTATACAGGAAATAATAATAGTAGAGGAAACAAAAGTGGATCACATAAGAAAATGAGAAATAGATAGTTAGTTTTGGTTAATTAAAAGGCTGTTTAAAGAGATTTAAACAGCTTTTTTTTTATCTAAGCACTTATTTAGAAACTATTAATCTTTGTCCGATATTTATCTCATTTGTTGAGAGATCGTTCATTTGTTTCAATTTTTCTACTGTAGTTTTATTATTTTTAGCGATAGAATACAAAGTATCTCCGGTAGAAACAATAACAATTTTATCAGCAATCGTGGTTTCCTCAGTTCTTATTCTAGAAGTATTTATCTTTGCATAACCTTTCTTTTTTAAAACCAGATCATCATATTTATGAAGGTGATAATCTTCGATTAGATCAATAAGTTTATGCGAATATTTCCTATCAGTTGCATAACCAGCTTTTTTTAAGCCTTTTGCCCAGGCCTTATAATTGTCAGGTTTTAAATCAAACAATGATGAATATCTACCTCTCGAAGTAAGGAATAAAGAATGATCATGAAAAGAACCTTCAGGATCTTCATATTTTCTAAAACATTCTCTTTTTTTATCATCGTCATAGCGTACTTTTTTTCCGTTCCAATCCTTATGACATTTTATTCCAAAATGGTTATTTGATTTTCTTGAAAGTTCACTTCTACCACTACCCGATTCTAAAATTCCCTGTGCCAATGTAATACTTGCCGGTATTTTATGAACTACCATTTTATCGATGGCAATCTCTTTATAATCATTAATATATTTAAGTGTATGTTGATTTAAATTCTCCCCTTGTTTTTTATTAAAATCATCAAATACTTTATCACTTTGTGCATATAAGGCTTGCTCTTTTTTTACTTTGTCTTCATTTTTAGAATTTGAAGAAGTCGCTTTTTTTGAGCTGCTACAACTGGCAAAAAAACCCGTAAATAAGATTAGCGTCAATAATAATACTCTTTGCATCATTCAATAATTAAAGGTAAATCTTTTTGTTTTAATCGATTGTTCATTCCACTAATTCCTTGCAAACCACCGGTATGGATTGCCAGGATCTTTGTTCCTTTTTTAAAATATCCTTTTTTTATTAGATCAACAATACCAAACATCATTTTACCCGTATAGATTGGATCCAAAGGTATATTGGTTTCTTCTTTAAAAGTATTGATAAAATTGATCAAATCAGAATTAACTTTCCCAAAACCTTCAAAATGATAATCAGTTATTAAACTCCAATTCTTATTTTGTATTGTGTGTTTTTCAATTTCTTTTCTTAAAAAATCACCTTTTAAAGCCGGAAAACCTAAAACTTTTTGATGCTCTTTAGCCGAATTAATTAATCCTGCAATGGTTCCTCCTGTTCCAATAGCACTGCAAATTACGTCAAATTTTTCATCTTTCGGTTTTAAAATTTCCTCACAGCCTTTGATAGCAAGCTTATTGGTTCCTCCTTCAGGAACTAAATAAAAATCTCCAAACTCTTTATATAGGCCATCAATAAAGCTATTGGTGTGTTTTAATCTGTAATCACTTCTTGAAACAAATTTAAATTGCATCCCATGTTCATTGGCAATTTGTAAAGTATGGTTGTGTTTTAATACTTCTTCCAGATCTTTTTCTAGTTCATCACCCCTGATTATTCCAATTGTTTTAAAATCAAATTTTTTTCCTGTAAAAGCTACAGCGCTGATATGATTTGAAAATGCACCACCAAAAGTTAGTAAGGTATCTTTATTTTGTTCTTGGGCTTTGAATAAATTATATTTTAATTTTCGGTATTTATTGCCTGAAATAAAAGGATGTATTTGATCTTCTCTTTTCATAAAAAGAGAAATATCATAATTTTTTAATTCCTTCAAAATTACAGGCTGATTTATTATCTCTTTCACCTTATTGACCACTTAATAATAATACTTTAAAAAACTCCAAAATTTTCGTTTGCGAAGATAGGTAAGATTTTTTTCATTTTTATAGGCTTCTTTTTCAAAGCTAATATTATAATAGGCACTCATAAAATCCTTATATTTTATCATATTAATACTAAATTCTAACAAATACCAAATAAAATATATAAACCATAACAATTCCATTTGCTGTCTTAAATGTATCTTCTCGTGATTTACAATTATTTTGTTATCTTTTAAATTCTTGTGTTTCAATATAATAAAAGGCCAAATAGTTAAGGCATTAAAACTTGAAACAAAAATATGTTTAGAAAATATAAACATTAAACTAAATTTAAAAAACCACAAAAAACAAATACATTTGTATATGCAATTTAAAAATAATAATCTAGAATCTGAATATTTTTATTATTCAAAAGAAGGTTATAAGATATTTACTGAAAAATACCATTTAAAAAGAGGTTATTGCTGTAAAAATAATTGCAAACATTGTCCTTATGGATTTGACCCTAAAATGGGTTAACAAATATTTAAACTTAGCGTTATGAATTCATTTCAACAAAAAATTAAACAAGGTATTCCGGACTTATTGCCGAATCCAAAACCATATGATAAAAATTTAAATCACGCTCCTAAGCGAAAAGATATTTTAAACAAAGCTGAAAAAGAACTGGCTATTAGAAATGCATTGCGATATTTTGATAAAAAACATCATTTGGTTTTGGCAAAAGAATTTGCTATTGAATTGAACGAATACGGTAGAATTTATATGTACAGATTTATACCAGATTATAAAATGTACGCCCGACCAATAGATGCATATCCGGGTAAAAGTATTCAGGCAAAAGCTATTATGCACATGATTCAAAATAATTTGAATTTCGCTATAGCACAACATCCACATGAATTGATCACCTATGGTGGCAATGGAGCTGTCTTTCAAAACTGGGCACAATATTTACTGACTATGAAGTATTTGTCCGAAATGAATGATGAACAAACTTTGGTAATGTATTCAGGTCATCCAATGGGTCTATTCCCATCACATAAAAATGCGCCTAGAGTGGTTGTTACAAATGGTATGATGATTCCAAATTACTCAAAACAAGATGACTGGGAAAAATTCAATGCCTTGGGAGTTACGCAATACGGACAAATGACAGCGGGTAGTTTTATGTATATCGGTCCGCAAGGAATTGTACACGGCACAACGATCACAGTTCTTAATGCAGGAAGGAAAATTGCAAAAGATGGTGAGGGTCTCGCAGGTAAGGTGTTTTTAACTTCCGGTTTGGGAGGTATGAGTGGTGCACAACCAAAAGCAGGGAATATTGCAGGCTGCATTACTGTTTGCGCTGAAATAAATCCTAAAGCTGTTTACACAAGACATTCGCAAAATTGGGTTGACGAAGTTATTGAAGATTTAGATGAGCTTGTACTAAGAGTTAAAAAAGCTAAAAAAAATAAAGAAATTGTTTCCATTGCCTATCAAGGAAATATTGTTGATGCATGGGAGAAATTTTTTGAAGAAAATGTGTATATCGACTTAGGAAGTGATCAAACTTCATTGCATAATCCATGGGCTGGAGGATATTATCCTGTTGGTTATAGCCTTGAAGAATCAAATGAAATGATGGCAAATAATCCTGAAAAGTTTAAGGAAAAAGTTCAGGAGTCCTTACGTCGTCAAACGAATGCTATCAATAAACACACCGAAAAAGGCACTTACTTTTTTGATTATGGAAATGCTTTTTTACTGGAAGCTTCACGCGCTGGTGCTGATATATTTTTAAAATCATCAACTTTTCAAAATCGCAAAAATCCTCCAATTTCTAGAGGAGCAGTTGGTGTTGATGAATTTGCTTATGCATCCTATGTAGAAGATATCATGGGACCCATGTGTTTTGATTATGGTTTTGGACCTTTTAGATGGGTTTGTGCTTCAGGTGATTCAAAAGATCTGGCTAAAACAGATCAGATTGCTACAGAAGTTTTAAATGAATTGATGAAAAACTCTCCTACTGAAACCCAGCAGCAGATGAATGATAATATTCAATGGATAAAAGGTGCTCAGGAAAATAAATTAGTTGTAGGCTCTCAAGCAAGGATCTTGTACGCTGATGCCGTTGGAAGAATTAAAATTGCTGAAGCTTTTAATCTTGCCATTAAGAATAATGAATTATCGGCACCTGTTATTTTGGGTAGAGATCATCATGACGTCTCCGGAACAGATTCTCCTTATCGGGAAACCGCTAATATATACGACGGATCACAATTTACAGCTGATATGGCTATTCATAATGTAATTGGTGATAGCTTTAGAGGTGCAACTTGGGTTTCTATTCATAATGGTGGTGGAGTTGGATGGGGAGAAGTGATCAATGGAGGCTTTGGTATGGTTCTTGATGGTACTGAGGAAGCAAGCAAACGATTAAAATCAATGCTGTTTTGGGACGTTAACAATGGAATTAGCAGACGAAGCTGGGCTCGTAATAAAGGTGCTGTAAATACTGCAAAACGAGCTATGAAAATGGAACCAAATTTAAAAATTACGATACCCAATACTGTTGAAAATACATTGCTTGAAAATTTGTTTTAAAATTTTAAGTTATGAAATTATTTAAAGTAATTCCAATTTTATTCTTTTTCTTAATTGCCTCATGTTCATCAGTTAATGTTAACTCAGATTATGAAAAGAATACTGATTTTTCTAATTATAAATCTTATGCTTTTTATAAAAAAGGAATCGATAAAGTTGAAATTTCAGATCTTGATAAACGCAGGATACTAAGGGCAATAGAAGCAGAAATGGAAGCTAAAGGATTTGTTAAATCAGAAAATCCGGATCTATTGGTTAGTATCTTTACGAAATCTCGTGAAAAAATTGATGTTTATAATAATAATTATTATGGCTGGTACCCATGGTATTACGGCTTTGGTTATGGTTATAGGGGTTATGGGGGTTATGGCATGGGATATGGCTTTGGTTATAACAATGTTTCTTCTTCAACAGAAGGAACGCTTTTTATTGATCTGATCGATGCTCATAAAAAAGAACTTGCCTGGCAAGGTATGGGAACAGGAATCCTTTCAAAGACTAAAAATATTGAAAAAAAAGAAGCAAGGATCAATGAATTCGTAACTAAAATAATGATACAA
>JAUWUU010000030.1 GCA_030617765.1 Flavobacteriia bacterium
TTTTTGAGATTGAATATATTTTCTACAAATTATAAAAACAAATCAAGGTTAGATAATATTTTATTATTGACCTTGATTATGTTTTTTGTTTTCAATTCAAATGCTCAGTCTTTAGGTGAAGATGAATCTTTTTTTTCTGAAACCCAGCAGAAATCTAAATCAAAAAATAAGCAAAATTTCTTTGCACAGGTAAAATTTGATTATGGAGGTATTATTCCTACAGTTAAGGAAAAGGGAATTGAAAAGTATTATGGTTTAGATCTAAGAGTTGCATGGCAAAAAAAAGAAAATGATGTATATTCTACACTTTATAAGGCACCAAAATTTGGTTTAGGTTTTTACTCTGGCTCTTTTGATAATAATGCTTTTGGTGAACCAAATGGGCTTTACGGTTTTGTTGAAATACCAATATTAAATCAAAGAAAAAAATGGAATTGGATATATACCATTGGCTTAGGTTTGGCATTTAATTTTAATTATTATGATCCCGATGAAAACCCTTCAAATGAGTTAATAGGTTCTAATAAAAATGTTTATATAGCTTTTTCATTGGAAGGGAGATATAATATAACTGAACATTGGGTAGCCGGACTAGGATTTGGATTTAAACATTTTTCAAATGGCAGAGTGATCTTGCCCAATAGAGGAATCAATTTATTGCCTTTAACAGTAACAACCGAATATAATTTTGGAGATAAATATACTGATATTGACAAAGGGAAGCTCCGCACCTTTAAACCTTTTCATATTTTTAATATTTATGGTGCAGCCGGTTTTAAGAATTTTGAATATGGCGAAGCAAAATACTTTAAATCTACTTTTGGAGTCAGTTTTTTGAGACAATTTAAGTACAAATTTCGTTATGGTTTAGGTTCTGAAATTTTTTATACGGCAGGTTCTTTGGATAGAGTTATTAAAGATAAAAGTGATTTTAACAAACAATTTAGTTATGGAATTTCTGCTCAATGGGAATGGCTAATAACTGAGAGGATGTATATACCTCTTAATTTTGGAATTCATTTAAATCACAATGTTGAAAATTATGAACAATTACTTTATCAAAGAGTTGGTTTTGGTTATTTATTGGGCAAACATAAAAATATAATTTTGGCTGTAAATTTAAAAGTTACCGAATTTCATGCAGATTATGTTGAATGGACAATAGGATATGCCTTTAAAAAAGATAAAAATAAGTATGAATTACTTTTCTGATAAAACTATTAATGAGATTGATAATTCGTACAATAAAAAACCCAGAATTTTCTAATATCTCTATCTCCCTTTTTAATTATTATTGGCTCTAATTGTTTGATCTCTTGAAAATATTTAGATAGCTCAGGTTTAATTTTTCCTTTGTCATAATTTTTAAAGCGTGAATCAGAGTCAATAAAAAGTGCATCTTTTCCATTTAAAATAGTTAAATTATCACCTAAATAATCAAAATGCTTGGCGTGTAAACCTATGATATTCTGTGCATATATTTTTTCATCTAAATAAAAGTCTAACACAGCTGATGTTTTGTAATTATCTGCAGAAAATATAAATGTATCAGGATATTCTTTTTTTAATTTTTGAGTTTCTTCTGCGAGTTCCTCCCATCCTACCCAGGTATCATCACTTTTAATTGGAACAAGGTAGAATAATACTTGTAAACTAATGAGTACATGGATAATAATTGATATAATTACTTGAATCTTTAAAAGTTTTTTTGTAATAAATATACTGGCTAAGATAATTCCTGTTATATATGAAGGCATCATCCAATTGAGTTTTACCCAGTAAATGAAAGTCAATGAAAAGAATCCTACGAAAGTTGGAATAAAAAAAGCGAGTAAGAACAAAGTTTTGTCGGATGGTAAATTAAATTTAAAAATAATCTTTTTAAGATACTTTAGTGTTAAGGCTACGATAACAGAAAACAAAACCGGTAATAATAATAACAATTGATGCCCTATTGCTCCGAAGAAATTTTTTGGATTAATATTTAATTCAGAAATCTCACCCGTTCTGTTGGAAGATTGAAATAAAAATGAGGCAAAGTCGTGTTGATAGTTCCACCAAAAAACTGGTAAAGTAACTAAAACAGAAATAATTATTGACATCCAAAACCATGGTGACAGTAACAGTTTTCGGTATTTATTTGAAAATATTAAAAAGCCTACCAATCCTATTTGAAGAAACAAAGCAGTATATTTACTGTCAAAGGCAAGCCCCATAGCTATTCCTGCCCAGATCCAATGAATCTTTTTTTCTTTAAAAATTGCTTTGTACAAAAATATTAAAGCAGTCGTCCAAAACAATAACAGCGGAACATCAGGTGTAGAATTGAATGACAAAATTGAAATAAAAATGGTTGAACCAATCAAAACAATTGCATATTGTAATTTTTGTTTTGATAAAAAGTATGATGCTAATTTGTAAAAACTTAATAGTGTGAGTGAAGTAATGACAAAATCAGCAAGTTTAAGTGTAAATACAGATTTCCCAAAAAGAGTTGTAAAGATTCTTAAAAGATAGCCAATCATTCCAGGATGATCAAAATACGAAAGAGAAAGATTTTCTCCATAAAAGTAATAATAAGCATCTTGAGGCATTAAACCCATAAAAGGTAATAATAACAATCTGTAGAGCTGAAATGCCAATACCAAACTTATGGCCGGATGTTTTTTTATAAATATTTTTAGAATATTCAAATTATTGATTGGTTTTTAAGATATCAAAAATACAATTAGTAAAGTTTAATATTTTTGAGACTATTTTAATAAATGTAAATGTAAAAAAGTTAATTCAGAATATAAATTAAAATTTCTTAGATTTACAAAAGTTAAATTTTAATTAATTTAGAATGAATAAAATAACAATAATTCTAATTCTAATTTCACTTGCAATTAATGCTCAAACGAATAATACTTCAAATTTAATTGATAATATTGAACCAAAAGTTATTGAATGGCGAAGAGATTTTCATCAAAACCCGGAATTATCAAATAGAGAATTTGAAACTTCAAAAAAGATTGCAGCACATTTAAAAAGTCTGGGTATGGAAGTTCAAACCGGAATAGCACATACCGGGGTTGTAGGTATATTAAAAGGCAGCAAACCTGGTCCGATAGTAGCACTTCGTGCTGATATTGACGGTTTACCTGTAACCGAAAGAGTAGCGCTTCCTTTTGCCTCAAAAGTAAAAAGCACATATAATGGAATTGAAACCGGAGTAATGCATGCTTGTGGTCATGATACACATACAGCAATGTTGATGGGAACTGCTCAAGTTTTAAGTAAACTTCAAAAAGACTTAAAAGGGACCGTAAAATTTATTTTTCAACCTGCTGAAGAAGGTGCTCCTCAGGGTGAAGAAGGAGGTGCCGAATTAATGGTAAAAGAGGGTGTTTTAAAAGATCCTGATGTTGATGTTATTTTTGGTTTACATATCAGCTCTCAAACAGATATTGGTAAGATTACATATAAACCGGGAGGTACGATGGCAGCAGCACAACGTTTTGTTATCAAAGTTCATGGTAAACAAGCACATGGTTCAAGGCCTTGGAGTGGCGTTGATCCTATTGTAGTTTCGGCTCAAATCATTAACGGTTTACAAACAATAATTAGTAGAGACACTGAACTTACTAAAGAAGCTGCTGTAATAACCGTAGGTTTAATTAGAGGTGGTGTTCGTAGCAATATTATTCCTGAAGAAGTAGAAATGATTGGTACTATTCGGACTTTAGACTATAAAATGCAAGAAAAATTAAATAAAATGATGGAGTTTCGTGTAAAATCTATAGCGGAAAGTTATGGTGCGACAGCAGAAATTATAATTGAAAGCGGTTTGCCAATTACTTATAATGATATAAATTTAACAACAAAAATGTTGCCTTCATTACTAAGGTCAGCTGGTAAAGAAAATGTAATTTTAGTAAATGCAATAACAGGAGCCGAAGATTTTTCATTTTATCAGAAAGAAGTTCCCGGTTTATATTTCTTTTTAGGAGGAAAACCATTGAATATTACAAAAGAAAATGCTTCTTCGCACCATACACCTGATTTTTATATTGATGAAAGTGGATTAAAGCTTGGTGTTACAGCAATGGTTAATTTAACATTAGATTATATGAATGCTTATGCGGAATGATTTCTTGTAACATCTATTACATTAATTAATGAGTTTTACTGTTAATTTGCAAATTATTTAAATTTATAATAAAAGATGGGATTGTTTAGTTTATTTGGTGGTAGTTCCGAAGCGGTGTCTATTGATGATTATTTACAAAAAGATGCGATTATTATTGATGTTAGAACAGAGCCGGAGTTTTATGATGGTCATGTTGAGGGTTCAAAGAATATTCCTTTACATTTGATAGCTGATAAAGTTAATGATCTTAAGAAGATGGATCGACCAATCATTACCTGCTGTCGAAGTGGTGCAAGAAGTGGATCTGCTGCAAGTATTTTAAAACACCATGGTATTGATGCAATCAATGGTGGTCCGTGGCAAAATGTAGCTAGTTATATTAAATAAGACATAATATTAAATATAAATAAAAGAGGCTGTCTTATTTGACAGCCTCTTTTATTTGGTCATTTTAAACACTATCTATCAATCAAGTTCACGTTCAAAATCCATTATTTTTTGTATGTTGTTTTTCATAACAGATGCTAACTCAGAATTTGATGAAGTATTTATCTTAACAATATTATCTTCAAAACTTATATTATTTATATCAACTCCATTGAATAATTCTTTTAGGTCAAGATATATAATAAACTGACTAATATCTCCTTCAATTTGTTGAATTCCTTTATTGTTTTTAATTTCAAATAAACCTTCCATATCAGTTGTATATTCAAATTCAAAAGAAAATTTGTCATTGACAAAAGTTCCGTATATTTCAAATGAATTTCCGCCTGGAAGTATATTAGTAAGCTCAAAAGCAACTTTATGATAAATTCCGGGTTCCATAAAAGCTGGTTCAATAGGAGGCGTACTTGCTCCTGTTAAAACATTAAATTGATAAGGCCCTTCAAAATCGAATTTTTTATTACCTGAAATCTTAGTATTTGTTTTTAATTCAATATTACGAACACCCATAATAACTTTAGTAAATTCAATATTTCCTTTTAAAGGATTTACTATATTTTTTGTGTCGTTTGTAGATTTGTTTTCTAAAGATCTTTGTTGAATACTAAAACCTGATTTTGTATTAATATCAATTTCTTCATTACTACAACTAGTAAGAAAGATCAATAAAAAAGATAGAATAAAAATTACATTTTTCATAGCCTGTTTTTTTTATGTTTAAATAGAAGGGAAGAAAAATTTAGAAATATTCTTAAGTAGATATCATGTGTTTATCATTAATATATCTTAATCTATAACGTGGATAAATAGATAATATTGTTAATTTGATCAAAAAGGATTCAGGGGAGTTTTGTATTTCAGATAGTTTTTTTGCAATTCCTTTAAGCTTAAGCTCAATTATTGGTAAAATTTTATATGTGGATATTTAATTTGAATTGTCTTAATCTTAGAATCAGTTTTTTTAATAAATTTCTGATGTTTTGTAGAAGATCTATTAAAAGGTTTGTGCTGTAAAGCTCTTTGAATATTTTTAATTTCCTGCATCAAATGAAATGCGTTTGGATCAATCCAGGAGTCTTTAAATTTTTCCCAAATATATTCCATAGCAATGTCATTAGGATGTAACATATCACTTTTATAAAATCGATAATCTCTTAGATCATCCATCATTATTTCATAGGAAGGAAAATAAAAAATTTGATTATAATCAATTATTTGATGTATTGCTGAAATCAACTGTGCTTTACTAAGACTATTCTCAACAAAACCATCCTTAAGATGTCTAACAGGACTTACTGTAAATAAAAATAGAGTATTTGGATTAATCGATTTAATTTTTGAAATGGAATTCTCTAAACTTTTAACAACTTGATTTATGTTTAATAATTCTTTATGGAAATTTTTTTGTGGAATTTTATGACAATTAGCAACTAATTTATCAGATTCCTCAAAACGATAGGCCCACGAAGATCCCAAAGTAATCAAAACATGTGTTGCTTTTGTTAATGCCGAATTTGTTTGTTGAATTTGTTTGTTGATATCACTCAGAGTACCTTCTTTATTTTCAGATGAAAATTTAGTATGATGATTAAAACTCAACCAAAGATCATTAAAAAGGAATAGATCTTCTGTTATATATTTTTTATTTGCTATACAATCATTGATAGAATTTTCGATGGCTGTTGGATTGTATAAAATTCCGTGTGGATTTGAATTATTATTAAACTGATAGAAATTAAAATGTTTTTCGATATTTTCGGTAAAACACGAACCAAAAAGTACAACCTCAGAATTATAACTAATCTGATTTTTTTGTTTTGGAATGTTAATTTCTGTTCGGAATTTCATTAGAAAGATATTTCAGCTCAAAAATTCAATTTATTAACGATGTAAATTTTTTAGAATTAATTTAAGTTTTAAAAACTTATATAAGCATAGCATTTAAACTCAGTTTTATTACTTTGATCAAGCCGATTTAAATTGCATAGAATTTCTTCTTTTGGGTCATCATTTTTTTTACAACTTAAGCAAAGTTGAGGTTTTGAAATAAGATTTGGATTAATTTTACCACCATCATCATCAAAATAAGACATAGTTTTTTTATTTAATATAATCCTTAGCTTTTTCCAATGCTTCTTTAATTCCATCAGGATTTTTACCTCCGGCAGTTGCAAAGAAAGCTTGACCTCCTCCTCCTCCTTGAATTAGTTTTCCTAATTCTCTTATAATGGTTCCTGCATTGAGGTTTTTATCTTGGCTTAATTTTTTATTGATATAGATGGTTAAAAATGCTTTGTCATTGATGTTGGCTCCATTGATAAAAAAAAGATCGTCAATCTTGTTTGCCAATTCAAAAGCCAGATTTTTAACGGTATTATTATCTAAATCTATATTGGTTGCTAAAAAGTTAATTCCATTGATTTCAACAACATTTTTAATTAAGTCATCTTTTAGTGATGCAGCTTTATCTTTTAATAGTTGTTCAACCTCTTTTTTTAGTTTTGTATTTTCTTCATGTAGATTTGTGACAGCATTTAAAACATTGGTAGGATTCTTAAAAGTAGTTTTTATCTTTGAAAGTTCATCATCCTGTACTAAAAAATAGTCTTTTACTGCGTCATTGGTAATGGCTTCAATTCTCCTTATGCCTGCAGCTATTGCACTTTCTGAAATAATTTTAAAATACCATATATCACCCGTATTTTGCACATGAGTTCCGCCACAGAGTTCCATGGATTTACTATACTTTACTGTTCTTACCGTATCTCCGTATTTTTCACCAAAAAGCATAATAGCACCTTGCTTTTTTGCTTCTTCAATAGGAATATTTCTATTTTCTTCAAGATCTATCTTTTCATTGATTCGTGCATTGACAAATTTTTCTATTTCATTAATTTCATCATGAGTTAATTTGGAAAAATGTGAAAAATCAAATCGCAGATTTTTAGAATGTACAGCAGACCCCTTCTGTTCAACATGTTTTCCTAAAATTTTGCGCAAAGCCTGGTGTAATAAATGTGTGGCTGTGTGGTTACAGTTGGTTCTAAAACGTTGTTTTTCATCTACGACAACTTTAAAAGTTTGGTTGGTATTTTCAGGTAAATTTTTTGTAAAATGTAATATTAGATTATTTTCTTTTTTTGTATCAACAATATAGATTACATTTCCGTTAGGAATTTCTAGATATCCTTTATCACCAACTTGTCCACCACCTTCTGCATAGAATGGAGTCATATTAAAGACAAGTTGATACATTTCACCATCTTTTTTTGATGTCACTTTTCGAAAACGTGTAATTTTGACATTGGCATTTAAATAATCATAACCTATAAACTCTTCCTCGATATCATCTTGTAAAATTACCCAATCATCGGTTTCAATATTGGCAGCAGCTCTTGAACGGTTCTTTTGTTTTTCCATTTCAACCGCAAAAGCATCATCATCAAATTTAAGTCCTTTTTCACGGAGGATCAATGCAGTGAGATCTTTTGGAAAGCCATAAGTATCATATAATTCAAAGCCTTTAACACCAGAAATTATATCTCCTTTTGAATTTTTAATAATATTATCTAATAAGATCAAACCTTGATCTAATGTGCGTAAAAATGAGTTTTCTTCTTCTTTTATTACATTTTGGATCAATTGTTTTTGAGATACCAATTCCGGAAAAGTACTGCCCATTTGATCGCTCAGGATATTGACAAGCTTGTAAATAAAAGCTTCTTTTTTGTTTAAAAAAGTGAATCCATAGCGAATGGCTCGTCTTAAAATTCTTCTGATCACATATCCCGCACCATTATTTGAAGGCAATTGACCATCGGCAATTGAAAAGGCAACTGCACGAACATGGTCGGCAATTACTCTAATGGCAATATCGATTTTTTCATCTTTACCATAGTTAGATTGTGTAATTGTTTCAATTTCTCGAATCAATGGTGTAAAAACATCGGTATCATAATTAGATTTTTTGTTTTGTAATACCATACACAAGCGCTCAAATCCCATACCTGTATCAACATGTTGGGAAGGTAATTTTTCCAATTCACCATTAGCTTTTCGGTTGAATTCAATAAAAACCAGATTCCAAATTTCAACAACATGAGGATGATCTTTGTTGACTAGATCTTTTCCCGGAATTTTTTTCTTCTCAGCATCAGATCTAAGATCTATATGAATTTCGCTACAGGGTCCACATGGTCCCTGAGCACCCATTTCCCAAAAATTATCTTTTTTATTTCCGTTTAAAATTTTATCTTTATCAATAACTTTTTCCCAATAACTAAAGGCTTCTTTGTCAAAATTTAAATCATCTTTTTTATCACCTTCAAAAACAGTTACATAAAGATTGTTCTTATCGATTTTTAATACTTCGGTCAATAATTCCCATGCCCAGGCAATGGCTTCTTTTTTAAAATAATCACCAAAACTCCAATTCCCAAGCATTTCAAACATCGTATGATGGTATGTATCAATACCAACTTCTTCCAAGTCATTATGTTTTCCCGAGACACGTAAACATTTTTGAGTATCGGCAATACGTTTTAGTTCAACTTTTTTCTGATTTAAAAAGTACTCTTTAAACTGGTTCATTCCGGCATTAGTGAACATTAAAGAAGGATCGTTTTTAATAACAATTGGCGCTGAAGGAACTACTTTATGATCTTTAGAAATAAAAAAATCTAAAAATGCCTGTCTGATTTCTTGTGATGTCATTTGAATTATTTATTCGCTAATTTTTATAAGTTTATTTATAACTAACAAAAAAAATGTACTTTTGTTAATTAAGTATTTGAAAAGGTAAATTTCAAATACAAAAATAATATAAATATATGTTATGGCGAAGGTAAAATATTATTACGATTCAGATACCTTATCATACCGGAAAATTGAGTCGCGTAAACGCGATAGAATTAAAAAAGTAATGCTTTTTACAATGGCATCTGCTTTATTTGGCGTATTATTTTTATTCCTAACATTAAGATTTATTGAATCACCAAAGGAGAAGGTTTTAAGGCGTGAATTCGAAAATATGAAGTTGAATTACGATCTTCTTGATAAAAAAATGGCATTATCACAAAACATTTTATCTGATATTCAAGAAAGAGACAATAATATTTATCGCATTTATTTTGAGGCGAACCCAATACCCGAAGAACAGAGAAAAGCAGGATTTGGCGGTATAAATAGATATAAATCTCTTGAAGGTTTTGATAATTCAAGTATGGTAATCGAAGCAACCAAAAATATTGATATATTATCCAAACAACTTTATGTACAATCAAAATCATTAGATGAGATTACGGCTTTGGCTAAAGATAAAGAAAAGTTATTAGCTGCTATTCCCGCTATTCAACCAGTAAAAAAAGAAGATCTAACAAGAATGGCTTCAGGATATGGTTGGAGGTCTGATCCTTTTACAAAAGCTAGAAAAATGCATAAAGGAATGGATTTTACATCTCCAAGAGGAACACCTATCTATGCAACCGGTAATGGAAAAGTAATTAGAGCTGATAGTGGGTCGTCAGGTTTTGGCAAACATATCAGAATTGATCACGGTTTTGGATACGTTACGTTATATGCGCATTTATCAAAATACAATGTAAAAAAAGGTAAAAAAGTTAAACGTGGTGATTTAATAGGTTTTGTTGGAAGTACAGGTAGGTCACAGGCACCTCATTTGCATTATGAAGTGCGGTATAATGGTAATCCAATTAATCCTATTAATTTTTATTATGGAGATTTATCTCCTGAAGAGTTTAAAGAAATGTTAATTAAAGCTTCGCAAGAAGGACAATCATTAGACTAATGTATATAGATTTACCTGATAAAAGATATTTTAAAATTGGTGAAATTGCCAAAGCTTTTGGTGTTAATGCATCTTTGATTAGATTTTGGGAGAATGAATTTGTTGTTCTGCAACCAAAAAAAAACAAGAAAGGAAATAGACTGTTTACACAGGATGATGTTAAGAATTTGCAGCTGATCTATCATTTGGTTAAGGAAAAAGGATTTACTTTGGAAGGTGCAAAAAACAAACTAAAAGAAAATCCTGAAAAAATATCTGATAATCATCAAATTATTATTAGATTGGAAAATATTAAAAATGAACTTTTAAAAATTAAAAATCAACTATAGAAATTTAAATTATTTATTATGAAAAAACTAATTCCTATTGCCATTATTATAATTATTTTAATTGGCATATTCAAATGGGGTGTTGGACTTAACAATACCATGGTAGAAAAACAAGAAACTGCCAAAACCCAATGGGCCAATGTTGAGAGTGCTTATCAAAGAAGAGCAGATCTTATACCTAATCTTGTAAATACTGTAAAAGGTTATGCAAGTCATGAAAAAGAAACCTTAGAAGGTGTAATTGAAGCCAGAGCAAACGCTACAAAAACAACTATTGATCCTACTAATGTTACTCCTGAACAAATGGCTGCATTTCAAGAATCTCAAAATTCTTTAACGGGTGCTTTGAGTAAATTAATGGTTGTTGTTGAAAAATATCCCGACTTAAAAGCCAACCAAAACTTTTTAGAATTGCAAAGTCAGTTAGAAGGAACAGAAAACCGAATTAATGTTGAAAGAAATCGTTATAATGAACTTGCAAAAGATTATAATATTTATGTCAGAAAATTTCCGGCAAGTATAATTGCCAGTATTTTAAAATTTGACCCTCTGGTTTTATTCCAAGGAACTGAAGGTAGTGATAAAGCGCCAACTGTAGATTTTAACTAGGATCATACAAGATAAAGCAAATAAATTCCGATTTATCGAAAGCTAACCTTTCGTTAGATCGGTTTCTAAATTTTTAATTTTATGTCACATGTTGAAGATTTCTTAACTGCAGTAGAAGAAAAAGATATTGTTAAAGCTATTCAAGAAGCTGAGGTAAATACCTCTGGTGAAATACGAGTTCATATAGAAAAATGTGCAAATATGAAATGTATTGAGCGTGCTGAAGAGGTTTTCTATATTCTTAATATGCATAAAACAAAAGATAAAAATGGAGTATTGTTTTATATAGCCGTAGATGATAAGCAATTTGCAATAATAGGAGATGAAGGAATTGATAACGTTGTTCCTGATGATTTTTGGGATTCTGTTAAAAATCGAGTTACAGGTGAGTTTGCAAAAGGTAATCATGCAGATGGCTTAGTTTTGGGAATTATTGAGGCAGGTCAAAAATTACAAAAATATTTTCCTTATAAAACAGAGGATATTAATGAATTACCTGATGAGATTTCAAAGGGTTGAGAATAGTTCTCCTTATTTAGTTCTTAAATTTTATTAAAAATGTCAATATTTCACAAACTCCTTGTAAAAGAGGTTATCAGAGAAACAAAAGATGCAATTTCTATAGTTTTTGATATCCCTGATAATTTAAAAGAAGATTTTCAATTTCTTCCTGGACAATATCTTACTATTCAAAAAGAATTAGATGGTCAAGTATTGCGTAGAGCTTATTCAATTTGCTCTTCTTTAAATAGTAATGAAGTAAGAATTGCCGTAAAAGCAATGGCTAAAGGTAATTTCTCTGTTTATGCCAATACAAAATTGAAAGAAGGAGATTATTTAGAAGTTTCTGCTCCCGAAGGAAAATTTGTGTTAAAACCTTTGAATAATAATGTTAATAATTATATTGCTTTTGCTTCAGGTAGTGGAATAACTCCAATTTTATCGATGATTCAATCGGTTTTAGAAATCGAAAAGGACAGTAATTTTATTTTAGTTTATGGAAATAAGAGTGAACAAGAAGTTATTTTTAAAAACAAATTGGATGAATTGGTTAGCAATTATCCATTAAATTTTAAAATTCATTACCTCTATAGTCAAGAGTTGGTTGAAAAGGCATTATTTGGAAGAATAAATAATGACATTGTTGATGAGATCTTTAAAGACCAATACAATGATATCAGCTTTGACAAAGTATTTATTTGCGGACAAGAAGAAATGATTGATACTGTTACAAATAACTTATTGGATCATGGATATGCAAAAGAGAATATTTATTTTGAATTATTTTCGAGCACCTCTTCAAAAAAAGAAATTGAAAAAGACCTCAGTGGAAATACAGAGGTTACTTTTATTTTAGATGAAGAAGAGTTTACATTTGAAATGCGAAAAGATGAAACCATTTTAAGTGCAGCGCTACAACATAATTTAGATGCACCTTATTCTTGTCAGGGAGGTATATGTAGTAGTTGTTTGGCTAGGGTAAAAGAAGGTAGCGCAGAAATGAAAAATAATAAGATATTAAATAAAAAAGAAGTTGATGAAGGGTTAATTGTTACTTGTCAGGCACATCCGGTAACTTCTAAGATCATTGTTGATTTTGATGATGTGTAGTAAAATATACTGAGTATGTTCAATGAGTTTTTAAATGCTGTTTTATTAGGTATTGGTTTGGCCTTTATGGTTGGGCCAGTTTTTTTTGTCTTAATAGAAACCAGTATCACTAAGGGGGCAAGGGCCGCAATAATTTTTGATTTTGGTGTCTTGTTAGCCGATATTGTATTTATTTTATTGGCGTATTATGGTAGTGTAACGTTATTGGAAAGAATTCAAGACGATCCAAGAATATTTCTCTTAGGTGGACTAGTATTAATTTCTTTTGGTTTATACACAGTTTTTAATAATAAAACAAAGAAAATTATCACTGATGAAAAATTGGTCGTTGTTGAAAATAATAATTATTTAGGATTATTTCTAAAAGGATTTTTCCTAAATTTTGTTAATATTGGCGTATTGGCCTTTTGGTTTGCTATTGTTATTGCAGTTAGTTCAAGTTTACAAATGAATGAAACCAGGATATTAAGATATTTTTCGATTGTAATTATATCTTTTTTAGTTACAGATCTGGTAAAGATAACTCTGGCAAAAAAATTACAGAGTAAACTTACACCAATTGTTCTTCGAAAGATCAGAATAATTATAGGTATATTTTTTATTGTATTTGGAATTATTTTAGCCAGTAAACACTTTATCCCTCAAAAAACAATGGATAGAATTGATGATGTAATTAATGTAGATTAGTTTACTTGATATCAATCTTTAAATTGTATTTAGCAGCCACTTTATTAAAAATATCAATCTTATCTTGTTTTTTTAAATCGTTATACATGTATCCAATTTTACTGGCGGCATCAGTCCGATAAGGAGATTGTTGATTGGTATAAATGGTGTATGCATGGATTAAATTGTCGAGTCCTTTTTCGTATTCTTTATTACTGTATAAAACCAATCCTAATCCATAATATCCTTCCGGATCATCTGTATAAATTGAATTGTACTTGTTGTAATATTTTATAGTTTGATTGTAATCTTTTCTCAGATTATAGGTTACAGCAATATTTATTAGTGGCATTCTGCCATTAGGATTAATCTCTAAAGATTTTTTATAAGCTTCAATAGCCTTGTCAAATTGATTGGTTTTACGGTAAGAGACACCAAGGTTATCCCATGCAAAAGCAAAACTTGAATCGATCTTTACAGCTTTTTTAAATTTTAAAATAGCCTTCTCATAATCTTTTTCTTCCAGATATTCCATTCCATCATCATAAGCTAGTTGAGCCAGAACATCACTGGAAGTTGCATGTTCAAATTTTTTATTTTCGGAAAATGAAATATTCTTTAATGCTTCACAATTCTCAATTAAATATTTTTCAATACTTGAATATAATTTCTTATCTATTTGAATTTCAGAGATGTTATTTGTTTTAGAAACTACATCGGGTTTTAAAATTGTAATGATAGCATTTGTGATACAATTCTTTATTAATTTGTTCTTTTGATCGATATCACTATTAATATTTGAAATACATTCACATGCATTTTCAGATATATCTTTAACTTGTTCAGTTTTCTGTTGGCTAAACCCAAAATTTAAAATAAAAAAAAGCAGTATTGTTATTCCTTTCATTTGCATATTTTAAATATCTATTCTGCATATATAAAAATTATATACCAGTACTTCCAAATCCACCAGCGCCTCTTGATGTCTCACTTAATTCTAAAACCTCGTTCCATTCAATATGTTCATATTTTGCAATGACCATTTGAGCTACTCTATCTCCATCATTAATCGTAAAATCATCATTTGAAACATTAACCAAAATTACGCCAATTTCACCTCTATAATCAGCATCAATAGTGCCCGGTGCATTTAAAACTGTTATTCCAAATTTAGCAGCTAATCCACTTCGTGGACGAACTTGGGCTTCAAAACCTTTAGACAATGCAATATATAGACCGGTTTTAATGATCGTTCTTTCTAATGGTTTTAGCACAATTGGATCTTCAATATTAGCTCTTAGATCCATGCCAGCTGACGCCGAAGTTTCATAACTTGGTGTTTGATGTTTCGACTTGTTGATTATATTAACTTTCATTTTTTAAAAATATTTTGCAGTTCGTTTTTTTCTTTAAAATAAATAGTTACAAAAAACAGTATTAATAGGATTGTTGAGACCAAGTAATTCTGCCTGAAAAAGATAAATGATATGGTAGATAAAATAAAAGAAATAACAATATAAAAAAGAATTCTTTTTACTTCATAAGGGATTGAGTAATATTTTTTGCCATAATAATAAGATATTAATGTCATTGAACTATAAGCAATAAGAGTAGCCCATGCAGATGCCATATAGCCATATTTGGGTATAAAAATAATATTGATCAATATGGTAGCAGCAGCTCCTAATACTGAAAAATACATACCATATTTAGTTTTATCAGTAAGTTTATACCAAACAGCTAAATTGTAATATATGCCTAAAAATAAATTGGCCAATAAAATAATTGGAACTATAGATAAAGCTGAAAAGTATTCTTCCTTACTCAATAGCATATTTGCAAAAATATCAATATAGTTAATAATTATGATAAGGGTAATTGTGCCAAAAATAGTAAACCATTTTAAAACTTTTGCATAAGTTTCTTTAGCATTACTTTCTTTTGCCTGATTAAAAAAGAAGGGTTCAGCTCCAAGGCGAAATGCCATAATAAATAAGATCATAAAAACCCCTAGTTTGTAACAAGCTGCATAAATTCCCATTTGTTCTTTACCAATCATTCTATCCAAAAGTATTTTATCTAAATTTTCATTGGTAACATATGCCAAACTAGCTATTAAAAGAGGAATGGCATATTGAAGCATTTTTTTAAGTAAAGCAGTGTCAAAATCATATTTGAACTTAAAAATGATTGGAATCAATAAAATAAATGTAATTCCGCTCGCGATAAGATTGGCAATGAAAATAAAAACGACTATAGGATATTGATTGTAAATATTAATAAAATATTGAGGTATATATGATCCGTTTTCTATAGCTCTTGGTAGATAGATTAAAAATACCAAGTTCAATAAAGCATAAATTGTTATATTTAATATTTTATAAAATGCAAACCGAATTGGTCTGTTTTTCACTCTTAAATAAGCATAAGGAATTACCAAAAGTGTATCAAAGGTTGTAACTAAGATTAGTATTTGCAAATAGATGGGCTTGTCAAATCCAAAATAACCTGATAATTCTACACTAAAAATTAAGGTAAGAAATAAAAAAAGTAATGTAGTAACTAAAATACTGATAAATGAAGTTGAAATTACCTTTCCTTTTTCTTTTTCCTTGGTAAAAAACCTAAAAAAAGCTGTTTCCATTCCATAGGTTAGAAAGGCATTAAAGTAGGCAGCATAGACAAAATACAAAGTATTTACTGCAAATTTTTCTGATTGTAATGTATTCGTGTGTAATTTTACTAAAAGGATATTAATGGCTCGTGGAAGCACAGCAGCGATTCCGTAAATAACAGTATCTTTAAAAAAACGCTTTAATGTACTCAATGTTAAAATAAATTATTCTTTGCTACAAGATTATTACATTAATTTTACGAAAGTATGAAATTTTTAAGGAGAATATTAAATTATGAATTTTTTTTTGAAATGGAAAAAATAATAAAAAAACTGCCTAAAATATTACATTAAAGGCAGTTTGTTTGTTCTTAAAAAAAGATTTTTGAAAATCTTTTTCTTAAAATAAGTTTTTTATTTAGTTATAACAACAGAATTTTCGGTTCCCATAGCGTTTGAAACTAATAGTTCTGCTTCTGAATCATTCATCCAGGTTTTACCATCAATCAGATATTTGAATTGAAAATCTTTTCCTTTTTCAAGATCTATTGTAGTTTTAAAATTTCCATTTTTGAATTTTTTTAATGGATTTTTTGTTTTGCTCCAGTTATTAAATTCTCCGGCAACGCTTACTTTTTTAACATCACCTACTTCTTCAGCTGAAAGCGCAAAAGTTACTTTGCAAATTTCTTTACTTTTTAAAAATTGTTTTTTTAAACTCATAATTTATTTATTAATAATTCTACTTCATATTTAATGTCTGTACATTAAATTAATTTACTTTAAATATTACTTAAAAACAAAACCCCTGCAAAATTGCAGGGGTTCAAAATATTGTATAAAATATTATGCTTCGATAGGAACTATCGAAACATAAGACCTGTTATCTTTCTTTTTGGTAAATTTAACCTCACCATCAACTTGAGCGTGTAAAGTGTGATCTTTACCCATATAAACATTTTCGCCTGGATGATGTTTTGTACCTCTTTGGCGAATTAGTATATTACCAGCTATAGCTTGTTGACCTCCAAAGATCTTTACGCCAAGACGTTTAGATTCTGACTCTCTACCGTTTTTAGAACTACCTACACCTTTCTTATGTGCCATGATATTAAGTTTTAATAATTAAATATTGTAAAAAGAGACTATTTTTCAATCCCACCTTTTACTTCTTCCTGCCATTTTTTTAATTCGTCCCATTTGCCTTCTGAAGCTAATTTAGCTTGTTTTGGCCATGAATCTGGAACTTTAGAAGCATATCTTGAACCGGCACCTTCAAGTAGTTCTTTTAATTTAGCCACATCAGCTTTTGCTAATTTAGCAAAAGAATCAATTCCGGCTTCTTTAAAAATATCAGCTATTTTTGGCCCTATACCTTCAACTTTTTTTAAATCGTCAGCTTTGGCAACTTTTTTAGCTGCAACTTTCTTCGGTTTAACTTCGGCTTTTGGTTTAGTTTCTTCAACTTTTTTCTTAACAGCTTTTTTTACACTGTTAACCGATATACTTTCAATTTGAATTTCAGATAAAAACTGGCGATGTCCATTCTTTACTCTGTAACCTTTTCTCCGTTTTTTCTTAAAAACGATTACTTTATCACCTTTAAGGTGACTTAATATTTTGGCAGTCACTGCTGCACCTTTTATAGCCGGGGCGCCAATGGTTACTTTGCCATCATCAACTAAAAGAACATTATCAAAAGTAATTTTTGATCCTTCTTCTTTTTGTAAACGATTAACAAAAACCTTTTGGTCTTTAGCTACTTTAAATTGCTGCCCTGCTATCTCTACAATTGCATACATAATTTATGTGTTTACGCTTTAAATTAATTTTAAACCCAATTCATTCTGGGTTTTGAGGGTGCAAATATACATCTTTTTATGAATTTGAAAAAATCTTTTTAATATCAAATCAAGCTACTACTTTATTTGTATAAAATGCTGCATATTAAATTGTTGTAATTGTGCAATAATATTTATTTGCTTTTATTGGTTAAATAAATACCTATTAATATGATTGTGCCGGCAATTAATTGACTAAAATATAATTTTTCACCATCTATAACACCCCAAAAAATTGCAACCAAAGGAATCAAATAAGTAACTGAGCTAGAAAATATTGGGGATGATATTTGAACTAACTTATTAAATAACGTTTTGGCTAAAGCTGTTCCAAATACTGCTAAAATGCCAACATATAAAAGTGAAGTTTTTAAAGTACCCGTCATTTCTAATTCAAAAAAACTGGTTTTCCATAAGATAATCAAAGCAGGAATTAACAATAAAACAAAGTTTGCAGTTGTTAAAGTTAAGGCATTTACATTATCTAAATGTTTTTTTAAAATATTAACATTAAAAGCATAACCAATTGAAGCAATAACAATTAATAGTGCGTAATTGTAGTTTTGATCAGGATTGATCTGACTTCCTTGATAGATCAGGAAAATAGCACCAAACAATCCCAAAATAATACCAAAAATTTGTTTTCTTAAAAATGAAAAACCAAAAAATAAGGCACCTATTATTAATGTATTAAGAGGGGTTAATGAATTTAATATCGAAGCGATAGAACTATCAATGTTCTGGATTGCATATGCAAAAAGAAATGCTGGAAAAAATGTACCCAATAATGCAGTTAAAGAAATATAATACCATTCCGTTTTTGACAATGTAAAAATCGACCTAAAACTAATAAGCATTAAAGTTAGAGATGTTAGAATAATACGAAGTGCACCCATTTGTATAGGTGTTAAACCCAAGAGAGATTTTTTCATCAAAATAAATGAACTACCCCAAATAAAGGAAAGTAAAATTAAAAAAAACCACCGGAGTTGCTTGTTGTTCATTAAGTTGAATTTAAAATAATTACAAAAATCGTTTAAATTATTTAAATGATTACATTTGTATTGAAAATTTATTTCTATTATGAAACACATCAATTTATTTATAAGTATAATATTTTTTTTAAGTGTTTTTATGTTCTCATGTAATACATCTCAAAAAGAAAATGAGAACATAAAAGGTAAAACAGCTGCAAAGAGTAAAGTTGAAAATTTAGAAAAGATAGAGATAGAAATAGAAGGAATGACCTGTGAAATTGGTTGTGCCAAATTAATTGAGTCTAAACTTGCCAAAACTGAAGGTGTAAGATATGCAAAAGTTAGTTTTGAAGAAAAATTAGGAAGAATTGAGTATGATAAAAACATTATTAATAAGAAACAGTTCTATAATATCATTCAAAATATTGCAGGAGGTGATTTGTATAAGGTTGTTAGAATTGAAAATGTTAATAAATTTACTTCTATTGAATAAAAATAATTATAAATCTATTGCTGTTTTTTATAAAATTGTGGTTTATTTGCAAAAAATTATAATTAACTAAAATTTTAAATGATGAAATTATTAAGATTATTTTTAGCAATGGCTATTATAAGTTCAGTTGCTATTTCGTGTAAAAAAACTACGGAAGGAGCAAAAGAAGATTTAAAAGATGCTGTTGAAAAAGCAGAAAAAAATGTTGACAAAGCTGTTGATGCCGCTGCAGATGCTGCTGCAGATGCTGCAGATGCTGCTCTGGATGCTGCTGATGAAGTAGCTGAAGCTACAGAAGATATTCAAGAAGCTGCAAGTGATGTTGTTAAAGCAGCAGGGTTTACAGTAAATTATCCAAAAGATACTAAGCTACAAAATGATGTTAACAATTCAATGTTACTTATGGCTAAACAAAATCCAAATGTTGGAAAAATGTTTGATAGTGCCTATGGATATGCTGTGTTTCCAAAAATTACTAAAGGAGGTCTTGTAATTGGCGGTGCCGGTGGAAAAGGATTGGTTTTTGTTGATAATAAAGTTATTGGTTCAGCAACTTTAATGCAAGCTACTATTGG
>JAUWUU010000019.1 GCA_030617765.1 Flavobacteriia bacterium
TAGGATGCATCCTGAATGGACTATCATTAATGTAACAAATAAACCTATTGAAGAAATATCATCCGAAATTAGGGGACATATTAAAAATAAAGGTGGAATAACTTAAACTAAAAGGAATTTTACTGTTACTGATAAAAAAAATACTCCGCTAAAAAGCGAAGTATATTATAATTTAAAACTTGATAATAACTAGAAAGTTCTAATTTTTATTTTCCAAAATGATAAGTAACACCAACATTTATTCCAAAAGAAGAATAAGGCACACTTTGAGATAATTCTTTAGAAACATCAGTATTATTATTTGGTAATTCATCTACATACTCTGTAGTAATAGCATATCCCGGAGGTAAATTATCTATTGTATAAAACCCTTCAACAGCAGTTGTACCATCAGGTAATTTAACATCAGTGTTAAAACTTTGGATTTCAGAATCTTTTCTTTTTACACTAATCCCCATATATTCTGCTTCAGCAAAAAAACTGAAATTTTCTGCAAAATCATATTTATAACCAAAAGCACCTACAAACCCTAAAGGTAAATGTCCGTGATAATCTTCAACATAATCGGTTTCAGTATAAGATCCTTGGGGTAATCCTAATTGCTCAGGATGTTCCAGTACAGCAACGTCAGAAACAATGGCTTCTGTTTTACCACCTAATTTTAAAAGTGCTCCAAAACGACCATATAAATGATCAGTAAATTTATAAACTATAGAAGGAGAAAGACCATAAGCACGTGCACGAGCAATTGCATCAGTTTCTCTATAACCAGGAATATCCACTTTAGTTACAGTTTGATCTGAACCATTTAAATAAGAAAATCCTAAATCAACACCAAAAGTGTCATTAAAGAAATAACCAACTCTTAGTTGATAGTTTGAACCTTCACCATAACTTCCATAAGAATTTTCAGTACTTGATGCTGTAATTGTTTCTCCAAGTTTTTGTTCTGCACTACCAATAGCATATCCGGCACTACCTGAAACATAAAGTTGAGCAAATGCAAAGTTCGTAATTAATAACGCGATAAAAATAAATGCGACTTTTTTCATATTTTAAATATATTTTAAATTAATTTTTTGCAAAAATACTTTTTCAATTTTATAAAAACATGATATTAATCATAAAAATTACTTAATGTTTTAAATAAAAAATAAGAATTGGGTTTTAAGAAGACATTTCAAAGTAATATTTATCTAACTCACTTAAATATCGCTGTTTTTTTTCATTATTTAATAAAGAATACTGAAAAGAGTTTCTAGCGAGTTGATACAAATCATCTTTACTCAAATTTAAAGCTTTTTGAATATCGATATAATTTTGATTTACCTGTCCGCCAAAATAAGCAGGATCATCAGAATTCACAGTAACTTTTAATCCCAAATCCATCATTTTTTTAAGCGGATGATCTTTTAGATCATCTACAACTTTTAGAGCAGTATTTGAAAGCGGACAAACAGTAAGTGCCATATCACGTTTATTAATTTCATTTACAAGTTTTGGATCTTGCAAAGCATTATTACCATGATCAATACGCTTTATTTTTAGAATATCCAGCGCCTCCCAAACATATTCCGGAGGACCTTCTTCACCGGCATGTGCTAAAGGAATATAGCCTTCTTTTACAGATGATTCATATACATTTTTAAATTTACTGGGTGGATTTCCTTTTTCGGAAGAATCTAAACCAATTGCCGTAATTTTATCTTTAAAAGGTAATGATTGTTTTAATGTTTTGAAAGCATCTTCTTCGGATAAGTGTCGTAAATAACTCATAATTAACAATGAAGTAACACCTAATTTTTCTTCAGCATCATCACAGGCCCTTGAAATACCATTTATTACAGTTTCAAAAGTAATTCCTCTATCTGTATGCGTTTGTGGATCAAACATAATTTCGGTATGTCTTACATTTTGTTCAGAACATTTTTGCAAATAACTATAGGTTAGATCATAAAAATCCTGCTCCTTGGTCAAAACACTTGCACCTTGGTAATAAATATCTAAAAAATCCTGAAGACAAGAAAAATGGTAAGCTTTCTCAATTTCTTCAACACTTTTATATGGAATTTCAATCTTATTTCTTTTGGCAATTTCAAACATTAATGCCGGTTCAAAAGTTCCTTCAATATGTAAATGCAATTCTGCTTTTGGTAAATTATTAATAAATTTTTTCATAGCACAAATTTAATAATTTGTTTATGCTTTAATCAATTATAAAAGATTAAAATTAACGATATTTGCATAAATACAATGTCCAATGTTAAATTATCCATTAAAATTTGAGCCAATCCTTAAAGAAAAGATTTGGGGTGGTGAAAAAATTAAGAATATACTTCATAAAGAAACTGATGTTTCAAATATTGGAGAGAGTTGGGAGATTTCTGATCATGAGGGTGATATTTCAATTATAAAAAACGGAACCTTACAAGGAATGTCCCTTTATGAGTTAATTGTAAAATATAAAGGAGCATTAGTAGGAGAAAAGGTTTACAAAATATTTGGCAATAAATTTCCGGTTCTTATAAAGTTCATTGATGCTGCCAAGCCATTGAGTATTCAACTACACCCAAATGATGAGTTAGCAAAGAAAAGACATAATTCTTTCGGTAAAACCGAAATGTGGTACGTAGTTCAAGCTGATGAAAATGCAGGTTTAGTGGTAGGTTTTAATAAAGAGGTGAGTAAAAATGAATACCTTCAACATTTAAAGAATAAAACCTTAACCGAAATCCTAAATTTTGATCCAGTAAAAGAAGGTGATGTTTATTTTATTCCTACTGGAAGGGTGCATGCAATTGATACTGGTGTTATGCTAGCTGAAATTCAACAAACAAGCGATATTACATATCGAATTTATGATTGGGACAGGCAGGATGAACAAGGTAATTATCGTGAATTACATACCGAATATGCATTAGATGCCATAGATTTTACTGAACAGAACGATTATAGAACTCATTATATAAAAAAATTAAATAATAACACTAATATTATTGAATGTCAGTATTTTACAACAAATATAATTTCTATTGATAAAGAATTTAATACTGATCATTCCAATAAAGATTCCTTTGTAATTTATATGTGTGTTAAAGGTGATGTTGATCTTAAATTAGAAAATGGTAAAACTGAGAATATTAAAATTGGCGAAACAATTTTAATTCCGGCTTCATTAAAAAATATTAAACTAATACCAAAAGAATATTCAGAGCTTTTAGAAATCTATATCGATTGATGGATACATATAAAAACATAAAAGTAATTGCATTTGACGCTGATGATACACTTTGGGTCAATGAAACTTATTACAGAGAAGCAGAGCAGGAATTTATTAATTTGTTATCTAAATATGAAACTGAGAATAAACTAGACCAGGAACTTTTTAAAACCGAAATGAAAAACCTATCTTTATATGGTTATGGTATTAAGAGTTTTATTTTATCAATGGTGGAATCTGCTTTAATATTATCAAATTATAAGATTAACACAAAAGTGATCGAGCAAATTCTTGATATTGGTAAAAATATGCTACAAAAACCAATAGAATTGTTAGATGATGTTGAAGAAACACTAAAAACTTTAAATCCCAAGTATAAATTGATCTTGGCAACTAAAGGTGATCTATTGGATCAAGAAAGAAAATTAGAGAAATCAGGGTTGATGAAGTATTTTCATCATATTGAAATTCTAAGCGATAAAAAGACAGAGAATTATCAAAAATTATTATCACATCTCGATATCAAAAACTCTGAATTCCTAATGGTTGGTAATTCTCTTAAATCAGATGTTTTACCATTAATTGAAATTGGATCCAAAGCAATTCATGTTCCGTATCACACAACATGGGCACATGAAATTGTTGAACATAATGGTAATGAATTTAAAACCGTTAAAAAAATAAAGAATATTTTAGAATTATTGTAAAAAATATATACAATATGTCAAAAAATATTTCGTAACAAATAATTATATTTGAAATGAATAAAAATCTAAATATATGCCCGGATTTGAATTATTTGGTGATGCTGAAAGAAAAGAAATCAATGATGATTTTATTTCAAAAAATATTTCTTGTTTGATCAAATTATCATGGAAAGAAGAGGAAGTTCAAAATAAAGCTAAAAAAATGTTTGAAACAATAAAATCGGTTTTAAAATGAGAATTATTGCAATGATTCCAGCACGTTACGGTGCTACCAGATTTCCCGGTAAATTAATTGCCGATCTTGGAGGAAAACCTGTAATTGTTCGCACCTATGAATCAACAGTAGCAACCAAATTATTTGATGATGTTTATGTTGTAACCGATAGTAAAATCATTAAAGATATCATTGAAAAACATGGTGGTAAAGCCATTATGAGTAAAAAAGAACATGAATGTGGTACTGATAGAATTGCTGAAGCAGTAGAAAATTTAGATATTGATATTGTAGTAAATGTCCAGGGTGATGAACCCTTTGTTAAAAAAGAACCTTTGCAAAAAGTAGTGGATGTTTTTAAAGATGATGATGCAAATAAGATTGATCTGGCCTCATTAATGCAAGAGGTGAAGGATTGGAAAGATATTACCGATCCTAATTATGTAAAAGTAATTGTTGATGAAAATAATTTTGCTTTGTATTTTTCACGTTCACCCATTCCTTATCCAAGGGATAAAGATGCAGGAGCTAAATACTTTGGACATATAGGCGTTTACGCATTTAGAAAACAAGCTATTTTAGATTTTTATAACTTACCTATGCGCTCATTAGAGGCAACTGAAAAAATTGAGTGTATCCGTTTTTTAGAATATGGTAAAAATATAAAAATGGTAGAAACAGATTATATGGGAATTGGAATTGACACCCCTAAAGATCTAAAAAAAGCTGAAACTATTTTTAAAAATAATTAAAATTAAGTGCGTTCGTTTTAAAAACTTTCCAATGTTCCTCATGTTGTTTTTGGTAAATCCAATTTTAATCAATTAAGTAAGATTATCGAAGCCAAAAGAATTCATAAGAATTCTCCTTTTATATTTATTGTTGTTGATGTTTTTAAAGGAAATGTTTGGATGATCATTAGGATTTCTTTAAAGAATAATGATACAATTTGAAGATAAATCAAAAACAAAATATGTTGATCAATAAAATATCATGATTGATGTTGCATTAGGCCTAGTTCCTTTATGGGAAAATGCTTTGGGGAAATATTCGGTAACAATGTACAAACAATTACAAGAGAAAAACTTCGCTCATTATATGAATTGATGTAAGTTGTTTTAATTATTGCCCAATTTCTTACATTTTTAATTAAATTTGCAAAAAAACATATCATAATGGCAAGTGTAAAAAATTTAAAGAAGAATATCAATTTTGTATTATCTGATATAATTGAAGAATGTTATGTTAGTCAACTTACAGGTGATGATAAAAATAATGCTAAAATTGAAAAAATTATTGATGAGACAATAACAACTTTTGATGATCTGATTGTAAAAGTCAATGAAAAAAATGTTGAAAATAAAAATAAGCATTTCAAATCAGTTAATGCTGATTTAGAATCAAAAGCCCATAAATTATTATTAAAATTAGAAAAGTTGAAAGTCTAATTATTTTTTATTATTCTTACTTATATAAAATCAAAAATTTGGCTTGATTTTTGTAATAAATATTGTATATTAACGTTCTATTTATTAATAAATATTTTTATTCTATTTATATGGCAAGAGCAATATACGAGTACACCAAAACTGTTCTAAAAAAAGTAAGCTTTGATGCTGAGTTATTTTTCAAAGAACTCGAAAAAGCATTAAATCGCCTTTTGCCTTTTGAAATTGAAGAACTACGTATTTGGTTAGAAAAATTTACTGCTGATAAACCTGAGCTTACGCCAAGTTTAGTTGCAATAAATAAAAAAAAGGAGCTATTTTAGCCCCTTTTTTTTTGTAGAGGACTAATGATCTTTACATCACTAAAAGCTATAGCACCACGTATAATGCCATCAATACTATTTTTTAACACCTCAATAAGCTGCATTTTTAATTGCGACTTATGATAGATTAAACTTACTTCTCTTGCTGGTACAGTTCCGCTAAATTGTTTTAAAAGTATTTTATCTTCTTCAGGAAGATCTAATGTTTGTAGATAAGGAAGAAGCGTCATTCCCAATTCATCTTTTGAAAGTTTTATCAAAGTATCAAGACTACCACTCTCTAAATGAAAATTATTTTTATTATCTGAAATTTCAGAATTGCATAGGTTAATAATATTATCTTTAAAACAATGACCATCTTTTAGCAGCAAAATATCATCTATCTCTAAATCATCTTCACTAATAGTATCATTATTAAATAATCGATGTTTTTTTGACACAAATCCAACAAAAGGTTCATAGTACAATACTTTTTCTAATATTGTGGGGTTTTCAAGAGGTGTTGCTGCAATTCCTGCATCTAAATGACCATCGGATATTTTTTTGATGATCTCTTCGGTAGTTAATTCTTCAATTAACAGGTGAACTTTTGGATATTTTTTTATAAACGATTTTAAAAATAGTGGAAGTAGCGTAGGCATAATCGTTGGAATTATCCCCAATTTAAATTCCCCGCCAATATATCCTTTTTGCTGATCTACTATATCAGAGATTCTGTTACTTTCACTAACAATTAATTTTGCCTGTTCAATAATTTGTTCACCAATCAAAGTTAGTTCAATAGGTTTCTTTTTTCTATTAAAAATAATTACACCCAATTCATCCTCTAATTTATGAATTTGCATACTCAAAGTTGGTTGTGTTACAAAACTATTTGCAGCAGCAATTGTGAAATTCCGGTACTCGGCAACAGCCAAAAGATACTTTAATTGTGTTATGGTCATCGATATAAATTTATTTTATAAAGATATCAAATCTATCAATGTAATTTATAAAAAAGAAAGATATAAAGTATTAATTTTATTGTCAATCAATTTTTGACATTAAAAATACTTTTTAATAATTCTAATTACCATAGAAAGAATAAAACTGATCAAAAGCATTGAAGTTATTGGAAAAAATATTTTGGTATCTCCACGATCATAATGGATATCACCCGGTAAATTACCAAACCAGTTGATTATCCATGGAGCAAATTTTAACGCCAAACCTATGATTACTAAAATGACTCCAATTATAATAAGCCAACGATACATTTTTTATAGGTTGAATTAGTAAATTATCAATTTCAAAAATATATAATATATTTGATAACTATATGATTAAATTATTTTCCATTTTTATTTCAAGTATAATTCTTATTCAAAGTTTTAACATACATTTTGGTGATGTTTTAAAACTTAATGAAATGATGGAACATGCTAAATTACATAAAAATAGATATGGAGATGATTTATTGGTATTCTTATCAAAGCATTATGGTGAACTCAAACAATCACATAAAGAACAACATACAGAAGAAGAAAAAGAGCACTCACATCCACCAATAAATCACGATTGTGGTTCTCAATTTCAAGCTCCTTTTGTAATCAATATTGTTTCTTTTTTAATTAAAAATGGCCAAATACCAGAGAAGCCCACAATTTATTTTTATCTGGACAACTTTTCTTCATTCGAAAAACAAAAAATTTTTCAACCACCTCGACTTGCTTAATTCGCTCCAATTTTAAGAAAAAATTATTTATCTAATAAGTTTTTTTTAATAAAGTAATTGTATAAATTTATTATACTTAAACCCTTTTATTTAATAAAGGTCTAACTCAATAAAACAATCAATGGATTATGCTAACTAACATTATTAAATTTAGCCTAAAAAATAAGCTTATCATTTTTTTATTTACTGCTTTTATTATAGGATTTGGGATCTATTCTCTCACCCAAATTCCTATTGGTGCAGTGCCTGATATCACCAATAATCAGGTTCAAGTAATAACAACTTCAAAAAATCTGTCAACACAAGATATTGAGCAGTTTATTACTTATCCAATTGAATTGGAAATGGCTAACCTGCCAGGAGTAGTTGAAATTAGATCGGTATCAAAATTTGGATTATCTGTAGTTACCATTGTTTTTAAAGATGATATGGGAACTTATCTGCCAAGGCAATTGATAGCTGAGAAAATAAAATCGGCAAGTGAAAAAATTCCGAAAGGATTTGGAGCACCAGAAATGGGACCAATCACAACAGGATTGGGCGAAATATACCAATATATTCTTGATACCAAACCTGGTTTTAAAGACAAATATTCTGTAACAGACCTAAGAACTATTCAGGACTGGATCGTAAAGCGACAACTTTCAGGAATACCCGGTGTGGTTGAAGTTAATACCTGGGGTGGTTATTTAAAACAATATGAAGTTGCTACAAATTCAGAAAGATTAAAAGCGATGAATATTTCAACAGTTGATCTTTTCAATGCTTTAGAAAAAAATAATAGTATTGCAGGTGGCGGATATATTGAAAAATCAAATAAAGCTTATTTTATTAGGGCTGAAGGTTTGATTAAATCCATTGATGATATAAAAAATATTAAAGTTAAAACTATTAATGGTTTTTCTATATATGTTAAAGATGTTGCTGAAGTTGGATTTGGAAGCGCTCCGCGTTTTGGCGCGATAACAGGTAACGGACAAGGTGAAAAAGTCTTGGGACAAGTGATGATGCTAAAAGATGGTAACTCTAAAAAAGTAATCGAAGCTGTTAAAGATCGTGTTGAATCTATTTCAAAAACACTTCCTGAGGGTGTTTATATCAATGATTTTTTAGAACGCAGTGAATTAATATCTAAAACTACACATACAGTTGCAGAAAATCTAATTCTCGGTTGCTTGATTGTAATCTTTATTGTAGTTTTAATATTAGGAAATATGCGCTCGGGTTTTGTTGTTGCATCGGTTATCCCCTTAACATTATTATTTGCGTTATCATTAATGTATTTATTTGGTGTTGATGCTAATTTAATGAGTCTAGGTGCAATTGATTTCGGAATTATAATTGATGGCTCAGTGATCATAGTTGAATATATTGCATTTCAAATTACTTCGAACAGGCAGAAACTTTTAAAACTCAATCCAAATGAAAAGCAGGAAGCTATTGATGATATAACTTTTAAAAGCTCATCAAAAATGATGAATTCTGCTGTATTTGGTCAGCTTATCATATTAATTGTATTTATCCCTATTCTCACTTTAACCGGTGTAGAAGGAAAAATGTTTAAACCCATGGCTTTAACTTTTAGCTTTGCTTTGATTGGTGCCATGATATTTGGATTAACATACGTACCGGTCATGTCATCAGTATTTTTAAAACCTGCAAAAGTTTCTCCAAATAATATTTCAGTTAGATTGATGACATTTTTAAATAAACTGTATGAACCATCTATCCGCTGGTCTTTAAATAATAAAAAAATTGTTTTAGGATTATCATCTGCTTTATTGATCTTTTCCATTTATCTTTTTACAACCATGGGAGGTGAATTCGTTCCAACATTAGATGAAGGTGATTTTGTAATTCAGCCTGTACTTAAAACAGGAACTTCATTGAGTAAAACCATTGAAACAACTACAAAAATTGAAAATATTTTATTGGATAATTTTACTGAAGTAGATCAGGTTGTGAGTAGGATAGGGGCTGCAGAAATTCCGACAGATCCCATGTCAATGGAAGAAAGTGATGTAATTATCAAATTAAAACCTAAAAGTGAATGGGTCTCTGCCAAAACTAAAGATGAACTTGCTGATAAATTTAAAGAAGCTTTGGCTATCATACCTGGCTTGGAAGTTGAATTTACGCAACCTATTGAAATGCGTTTTAATGAATTAATAACAGGAGTTAGGGCAGATATTGCTATTAAAATTTTCGGTGAAGATTTAAATATTCTAAGCGAAAAAGCGAATGAAATTAAAAAATTGATCGAAAATGTTGAAGGTGCTTCGGATATTATTGTCGAAAAAATAGCTGGACTTCCTCAAATGAGCGTAATTTATGATAGAAAAAAAATAGCACGATATGGATTGGATATTGAAGACATTAACAAAATGATATCTTCCGGATTTTCAGGAGCAATCGTTGGTAGCGTATATGAAGGAGAAAAACGTTTTGATCTGGTTATACGATTAGACAAGAAAAATAGATCAGGTATTACCAGCCTTGAGAATCTTTATATAGATTCACCATCGGGTATTAAAATTCCTTTGCATGAATTGGCAACAATATCCTATACCAAAGGTCCCGCTAAAATATCAAGAGACGATACAAAAAGAAGGATCGTAATTGGTATTAATGTTAGAAATAAAGATTTGCAATCTGTTGTTGATGATGTGCAAAATTTAATTGAAACAAAGATTAATCTACCGGCAGGTTATAATATAACTTATGGCGGACAATTTGAGAATTTACAAAATGCAAAGTCTCGATTAAAAGTGGCAGTTCCTATTGCATTGGTACTCATCTTTATACTGCTATATTTTGCATTTAATTCTGCAAGCGAAGCATTGATGATCTATTCTGCAATCCCATTATCTGCAGTAGGTGGCGTACTTTTATTATGGATAAGAGATCTGCCTTTTAGTATTTCAGCAGGGGTAGGTTTTATTGCGTTGTTTGGTATTGCAGTTTTAAACGGTATTGTATTGGTTGAACATTTTAAAGAATTAAAACAAGAAGGGATGGAGGATATAAATGAAAGAATTATCAAAGGAGCCAAAGAACGCCTTCGACCTGTGATATTAACAGCAGCAGCAGCAGCACTTGGTTTTTTACCAATGGCTGTTTCAACAAATGCAGGTGCAGAAGTGCAACGACCTTTGGCTACAGTAGTTATTGGAGGTTTGGTTTCTGCAACATTATTAACAATGTTAGTATTACCTGTTTTATATTCAATTTTTGATAAAAAAAAAGAAACTAAAAAGTCTAAAAAAGCAAATATTAAAATAATTGGTTTTTTAATAATTTTATTAAGTGTAAGCTTGCAAAGTAATGCACAGGAGGTAAAACAATTAAGTCTTGATGAAGTTTATAATTTAGCTTTGGAAAATAATGCAAATCTTAAGGCTTCCTCATTAAAAGTGGATGAAGCAGATGCCCTTATTGGAAATGCTTTTAACTTTGATAAAACTGAGATCTATTATAGTTATGATGAAAATAATATGGCTATTAATGATAAGCCTCTTAAAGTATTTGGCATTCAACAGGATTTCTTGTTTCCTACAATTTATTTTGCAGGCAAGAAATTAAATGAAGCCACATACAATGTTGAATCCAGTTCTTATGATATTAAAAAGAAGATTTTAGAACGAGAGGTTACGTCTGCATACTATCAAATGCAATACGAATTAGAAAAAGAGAATGTTTACAAAAAAATGGATAGTTTTTATAAGACCTTTGCTTATGCGGCTAGAAGAAAATTTGAAACAGGTGAAACAAACTATTTAGAAAAAATTACAGCAAGAGCAAAACAAAAGCAATTACAAATGCTATATATTCAATCACAAGAAGATGTAAATTCTTCTTTGGTGAATATGCAAAGGGTCGTTCAAAGTGAAAGTGAATTCACTATTAAACCAAAAACTATCGAAAAATTGGAGTTGCACATCTTAAGTTTAAATGAAAATTTAGGGATGACTTATTTTGAAAATAAAAAGACCCTATTTCAGGTAAAGAACAGTTATGAAAAACAGCAGTTGTTACCGGATATAAGTCTGAATTATTTTCAGGGTAGCAATTCAGATCTGAACTATAACTTATCTGGTTACATGATTGGACTAAAGATCCCTTTGCTTTTTAGCGGAAATGCTTCAAAAATTAAGGCATCAAAAATAGCACAAGAAATTGTAGCGCAACAAGCCGAAGACTATAAAATTAGATTAAATTCTAAACAAGCTCAATTATTATCCAAATTAAGAAAGTACGAAGAAGCGCTTTCTTATTATGATGATGAAGGAAAAAACCTCTCTGAAGAAATTTTTAAAACAGCAAAATTTAGTTATAAAAATGGTGAGATAGACTTCTTTCAATATATTCAAAGTTTAGAAAATGCATTCGGGATAGTATTGAATTACTTGGACAACCTGAATTTGTACAATCAAACAGTTATTAAAATTAATTATCTAACATTATAAAGAACTAAAAATGAAAATCACCATAAAACATATATTCATAGTATTGATCACTTTATTGATAATAAGTTGCGGAAAATCAAAAAGTGATCCAGAAATATCAAAAACATCTTCAATAGATTCTGAAAGTACAAATAATAATGACATCATAACGATGTCAAAGGCTCAATTTCAAAGTGAAAATATGAGCTTGGTAACGTTCCAAAAGGCTTCTTTTTCAACGAATATAAAAACAACAGGAATGATTGATGTACCTCCAAATAGTAAGGCTGTTATTAGTGCTTTTACAGGAGGATATATAAAAAATTCTCCCCTGTTAATAGGTGACAAAATAAAAAAAGGACAAGTGCTTGTTACTATTGAAAATCTTGAATTTGTGCAATTACAACAAGAGTATTTAGAAGTTGGTGAACAGTTAACATACTTAAAGTCTGAATATGAACGTCAGAAAGAATTATTTGCAGAACAGATTTCTTCTAAAAAAAGCTTTTTAAAAGCTGAAAGTGATTATAATCGAACAAGTGTCAAGTACAATGGTTTACGCAAAAAATTACAAATGTTAAATATCAATCCTGCGTCGGTTGAAAAAGGTAATTTGACTTCTGTCTCAACTATCTACTCGCCAATTAGCGGAAGTATTACCGATGTAAATATCAGTACAGGAACTTATGTTTCTCCCGCTGATAAAATCATGGAAATTGTTAATACAGATCATATTCATTTAGAATTAAGAGCATTTGAAAAAGATGTTTTGAAGATAAAAAAAGGACAAAAAGTAATTTTCAGATTACCTGAGTCTACCGATGAAGTTTTTAAAGGAGATATTCATTTGATAGGAAGATCAATTGATGAAAACAGAACAGTTCAGGTACATGCGCATATTGACCATAAAATACAACACAATTTTATTGTTGGTATGTTTGTTGAAGCAGATATTGTAATTGATGACAATCTCTCTGAAGCGCTGCCTGAAAATGCAGTAATTGAAATTGATGACAAAAATTATGTATTACTATTAAAATCAGATGATTCTGATAAATATTCCTTTGAGATAAAAGAAATAATTACCGACAGAATAAACAGTGGCTTTATTGAAATCAAAGAAAGTAATACTTTTAAGAATACAGACCAGTTTTTAATTGGAGGTTTTAATTTAATATCCGAATAAGTATCTTCAAAAGGAGATAATCTTTAATTTATTCTTTAAACTTGAGTTTAATCTAAAATTTAACTCACAAAAACTCAGGTTTTAAGATTTAAACTACTTGGTAATTCAAAAATCTCTAGATCAAAATAAGGTACTGCTGCTAAAAGATGGTCAAAAATATCAGCCATGATATACTCGTAATTTTGCCAGCGTTTATCACTGCTAAAAGCATACATTTCAATAGGTATTCCTTGTGAAGTAGGTGCTAATTGCCGGGTCATGATCATCATATCTTTATTGATAGCCGAATGATTTTCAATATAAGTTTCCACATACTTTCTAAAAACACCAACATTACTTAGGTTTCTTCCATTAATAAGTAAGTCCTTATTAATATTGTTATCATCATTAAATTTTTTAATATTTTTCTGACTGGCATCTAAATAAGATGATATCAAATGAATATTTTTTAATCTATCTACCTCTTTATCTGATAAATACTTAATGCTATTTAACTTAATAATTAAAGCACGCTTAATACGTCTACCACCTGATTTTTCCATTCCTCTCCAATTTTTAAACGAATCAGAAATCAGTGCATAAGTAGGAATAGTTGTTATGGTCTTATCAAAATTTTGAACTTTAACAGTTGCCAGGTTTATTTCAGTTACATTACCATCGGCGCCATATTTTTCAAAAGTTATCCAGTCACCAATTCTAACCATATCATTTATGGTAACTTGAATACTCGCTACAAAACCTAAAATTGTATCTTTAAACACCAAAATTAAAACTGCAGAAGCAGCTCCCATTGCAGTAATAAACTTCCAGATAGAGATATCCGTGATAATTGCAAAGATGAAAAACAATCCGCCAGTCCATATAAATATCATTAGAACCTGTATATAACTATCTATAGGTTTGTCTTTATACCTGACTAAGGTTTTTAAATAATCTTTTATTGAACCAAAAAAGCTTTTAACAGTTCTAAGAATTAATAGAATAAAGATAATTTTTACAGCTTTGACCATAATATTCTCTATAAAATCAAACTCAGTAAAAACAATAGGTATCACTTCCAGGGCAAAATATAAAGGAATAATATGTGCTATTTTTCTTATCGCTTTATTTTTTACCAAAATATCATCAAAATTTGTTTTTGATTTTTTAGCGAATTCACCAAAAGCTTTAATTAAAAATTTCTTTAAAAAATAATCAATGGCAGAGATTACAATAATTGAGATCAATAATAAAGCAAACATATTTAGGTACTTTGCCAGAGTTTCTGACAGACCCAATGAAATAAGATAATCAAAAATTAAATGAGCATTATTTTCCATGAATAAAAATTTTATACAAAAATACTATGATTCCTATAATAATCAGAATTTTATTTATTCCATTTTAGTCAAAATAAAATTTCCTTTTTCAAGAATTTTTTACTTTGATAATTTGCGCTGCAATACTTATTGCAATTTCGTCCGGAGTTTTGCTGTTGATAGCTAATCCAATTGGTGTGTAAACTTTGTTCAATTCTTTATCTGTAAATCCCTCATTTAACAATGATTTAAACATGATCTGCATTTTAGTCTTACTTCCCAAAACACCAAGATACTTATAATTATTTTTGATAATTTTACTCAATACAAATTTGTCATCAGAATGTTTATTGGTCATTATCGCTACAAAACTCGTTTTTCCGGGTTTGATGTATTTTTCAATTTCTCTATATTGAATAATATGCTTTTCATGAGCATAATCATTTAGGTCAAAAGTATTTAGATGTTGTCTATCGTCAAGAATTACAATATAGAATCCTAATAATCTAAATATTTTTGAAGTTGAAAGACCAACATGACCACCTCCAACTATATATAAAGTATCTTTAAAGTCTATTTGCTCTTTATAATACCAATTATCAGAATTATTTATTTTATAATGGTATTGCGATGTAATTTCTTCAGGATAAAATTCAAATTGGGCAGGAGTTAAGTGTATAATTCCTTTTTGGTCACCACTTAAACAATTGATAATATTTTCTACAGTTTCTATATGATTTTTCCCTAAAGGGTGAAAAACAATGGTTTGTTCTCCTGAACAGATCATTCCTGAGCTGTCTTTTAATTTTTCTTTATGAATCTGTTTTTTTAAAAATATGGTTTGAGATTCCTTTTTTACAATCTCTTTAATTTCTTCAACCAAATTAAATTCCATTAAACCTCCACCAATAGAGCCGAAAATTGAACCATCTTCAACAACTATCATTTTAAATCCTTGTTTCCCAGGAGAACTTCCAATGTTTTCAATAACAGTTAATAAATATACTTTTTGATCTTCTTGTAACTTTGATAAAAGGGTCTTCCAGAAATCCATAATAATTAATTAAAAATATTTTCACTAAATGCATAATAAATGGCCATTAATCCAGAAAAAATTGCACTGGCAATAAATCTCCATTTAATTTTAAATTTATTTTGAATGATATAATTTGCGATAAATGAAATGGGAATATTAACTAAAAAAGACCAAAGGGCAATTATTAATATATTGTTACTGACCTCTTGTAAATTCCCTGAAAATAATTTAATAAAAAATAAATGTCTGGTAATCCATAAAGGATTAAAATATAAAATTGCCAAAGCAGTTTTGGCGAGAGTTTTTGAAATTCCAGAAAGATTTATCGTTTTTTTCTCAATCCAATAAAAATAATTTGGTATTTCAAAGGCATAAACCGTAGCACCAATAAATAACATCCCAATTAAACGACTCCACATAAATTCATCAAGCAGAAAGGATGCAATGGTGTCTCCGGCACTATAGATCAGTGCTCCGTTTATGATGTTTTTTTTGTTGTATATCACAATTCTTATGTTATTACACTTAATGAGATGTACTGAGAAATAAAGAAGTTCACAGCATTATTATATTTCTTAACTTTCATACAAACTCAACAATACCTTTTCTGGTGTAAAAGGGGAATGAAATTTAGGTTTATAATTAGGATTAAATGCTGCAACAGCGTCCTGAATAGCGAAATAAGTTCCAATTCCATACATTAATGGAGGTTCTCCTACAGCTTTTGATTTTAATATAGCCATATCATTACCTTGTGTTTCTAAGGGAACAATATCTACTTTTTTAGCTACAGAAAATATATCAGGAACTTTATAAGATGATAAAGAATTCGATAATAATTGTCCATTTTTATTATACGCAATTTCTTCCATAGTCATCCAGCCAATTCCTTGTGCCAAAGCACCTTCAACTTGCCCAATATCAATACCCAGGTTCATGCTTTTACCAAAATCATGAACAATTTGAACTGCATCAATTTCATATGTTCCTCGAAGACAATCTACTGTTACTGATGTAATTGCCGTACCATAAACATGATAAGCAAACGGATGACCTTTTTCTTTTGTTTTATCAAAATGAATTATTGCTGTTGCGTAATGTGCATTTTCCGATAAAGCAACACGCTCTAACATAGCCGTAGCAACAACTTTTTCCCAGGTTAATTCAGATTTTTTATTATTTACAAAAACAAAATCTTCTTTAAAAATAATTTCACTTTCTGATACAGAAAGCATTTTAGAAGCAACTAATTTTAATCTTTCAATTAATGAATTACAGGCCTTTAATACTGCTTTTCCATTTAGGTCTGCTGTTGCACTCGCTGCAGTAGGTGAAGTATTGGCAACTCTTGTGGTATTGGTAGTTTCTAACTTAACTTTTGATGGACTAATTCCCAAAGTAATATAAGCAACTTGCAACATCTTAGTATTAACACTTTGCCCCATTTCAACAGCACCGGTACTAACACCCACACTACCATCCTGATAAATATGAATTAAAGCTCTGGCATGATTCATAGGAGTATAGGTAAATGAAATTCCAAATGCGATAGGCATTAAAGATATTCCTTTTTTAAATTGTAAATTTTCCTTATTAAAAATTTCAACTTCTTTTTCAATCTTTTTTAGATCAAACTTTTCTTTTACAGCAAACCAACTTTTCTGAGCTTCTACTTGTGTAGCGATTTGGCCATAAGAAAATTCATCATTTTCTGTTATTAAATTTACTTCTTGAATAAGTCGTTTATTAACCCCCATTTCATCTGCAGCTCTGGCAATAGCTGATTCTATTACAAACATTCCCTGAGGTCCGCCAAATCCTCTAAAAGCTGTATTTGGAGGTAAATTGGTTTTACAGCTATAAACAGTTGACATTACATTTGGAATGAAATAACTATTGGTTGCATGGAATAATGTTCGTTCTGCTATAGCAGGAGATAGATCTGCTGCTGCACCAGAATTTTGTAAGTACTCTACTTCAAATGCCTGTATTTTAAGATCTTTGGTCAAGCCGATCTTAAAGGTAGATTCATAAGGATGACGCTTTCCTGTCATTCGCATATCATCATGACGATCTAATACATATTTTACCGGTTTTTTTAACTGCTGAACTGCAACTGCTGTCATCACTGCCCATGCTGTTGCTTGATCTTCTTTTCCTCCAAATGCTCCACCTAATCTAATAACATCAACTTCAATTTTATTCATGGGAACTCCCAATACTTTTGCAGCTATCTTTTGAACAATTGTTGGTCCTTGAGTTGAGGAAGTGATTTTGATATTTCCATTTTCCATAGGAATTGCATAAGAACCCTGTGTTTCTAAATACAAATGTTCTTGACCATTTGAAAAAGTATCTCCTTCATAAACATAATCACAATTTGCAAAAGAGTCTTTGGTATTCCCTAATTTAAAACTTCTTGGAGCATTGATAAAAATGCCTTTTTCTTTAGCTTCTTTTGCTGTTGTTATTACTGGCAATTCTTTTATTTCTATATTGATAAGCGCTCTAGCCTTTTTTGCTATAGATTCACTCTCAGCCACAATAAAAGCAATTGGTTGCCCAATAAAATGGACTTCCTTTTCTGCCCAAAGTTGTTCGTCAGGTATAATTCCTCCTATCTGATTTACTCCTAAAATATCTTTGTAAGTAAAAATCTTGATCACACCTTTAAAATCTTCCGCCTTAGTGTAATCAACTGAAATAATTTTTCCATGTGCTTTTGGAGAATCAAACACCAAACCAAATAAGGTATCATGTCTTGTGATCAGATCATCTACAAAAAGTGATGCACCTCGTAAATGGCCATAAGAATCTATATTTTTTATAGTTTTTGTCAAGAAATTAGGTTTAGAAATTTAATCTTTTCAGGAAACAATTCAATAAAATGTGCAAAGAATAACTGTTTTGCCAACAAACGTTTATAATCTGACGTGCCTCTAACATCACTGATCGGACTTATTTCTGATTGAAGTATTTTTTCAGCTTGTTTGATGGTTTTTGTATCAATTTTTTTTCCATTCAAGAAATCATTTGTTTTTGTCAAAATTTTTGGAATTGCTGCAACACCTCCTAATGAAAAATAAGCCTCAGATATTTTATTATTTTTGGTAGTAATTCTACCTGCAGCATTTACACTGGCAATATCTAAGTGTTGTCTTTTACTTACTTTTTCAAAATTAAAAACGGTGTTTTTATCAGGAATTAAAAAAGACACTGAACTAATTAATTCCCCTTCTTGTAAATCGTACTTTTTATAACTTTGATGAAATTTTTGAAAAGGTAATTTTCTTGTTGTACCATTCTTCTGTTTAATCTTCAAAGTGCTATTTAAAGCCAAAAAAAGAATTGACATGTCACCAATCGGTGATGCATTTACAAAATTACCTCCAAGTGTACCCATATTTCTAATCTGCTGAGAGGAAACTAATTTTAAAAAAGAACTTAGCTTTGGGAAAATATTTAGTAATCTTTCATTTTTTAACAATTCAGTTACAGTTGTACTTGCTCCAATAGTACAGACTTTATTAGAAAATATTATTCCTTTTAAAGCATGTTCTTCACCAATTAAATGAACTTTTTCATCAGACAATTGATCTGCATATTGCACATATAAATCAGTTCCGTTGGCAACTATTGTTCCGCTTGAAGAATTTAATTTTTGAATCTTTAGATCATTTAATTTCTTTGGTATTTCATTAAAATAATCTGGAAGAAATCCTTTATCAACTAGCCATTTAACCTGATGATCTGCATCTTTAAATATTAATTTTTCATCAATATCTATTGCTGCTTTTTCTATAGATTTATATCCGGTACAACGACAAATATTTCCGCTTATAGCATCATTAATTGTATTGAGACTACCCTTTGGATTTCTTAAAACATATCCGGTTAATGAAACAACAAAACCCGGTGTACAAAAACCACATTGTGTTGCATGATTATCAGACAAAGATTGTTGAACAGGATTTAGATCTTTAGCTAAATTGATACCTTCAATAGTTACAATATGCTTTCCGTTAGCATTTCCTAAAGGAGAAATGCATGAGGTAACACTTTGGTAAGATATTTTATTTTTATGTAATGTTCCTACTAAAACTGTACAAGCACCACAATCTCCTTCTCGGCATCCAATTTTTGTTCCTTTTAATTGTTCATTTTCTCGAATAAAATCAAGCAAAGTCATACCAGAATTGGAAGAGGTATTAATGATCTTATTATTTAATATAAATTGAATCATATATAATGGGCAAGTTATAAAAAATTGTATAAAATATCAGTTTATAAGAGGTTTAATACGTTTACTAAATTCAAAAAAAAAGTATTTATCCTATTTTTTTAGTTTTAATAATTTATCATTTACTTTTAATCAATAGCATTCTAAGTGTTTATAAAAAAATCCAATAAAAAAATCTATTAAAATGGTAACATTTTTGTAATTTGGATGTCAAATTAAAAAACTAAATCAATTAACATTATGAAAACATTAAAATTACTATTATTAACTTTAATTATTGGCTTTTCTTTTAATGCAAATGCTCAAACTGCAGATGAAATTATTGAAAATTATTTTGAAAATACAGGAGGTATTGACAACTGGGAAAAGGTAGAAGGTATTAAAATGTATGCAAAAATTAATCAAAACGGTATGGAAATTCCACTTGAGATTACACAACTAAAAGGAGGTAAACAAATGACCGTTATTAATTTTCAAGGAAAAGAGATCAAACAAGGTGTTTTTGACGGGGAAACTTTATGGGGTATCAACTTTATGACTCAAAAAGCCGAAAAAAATGATAAGGAAACAACAGATAATATGAAATTAGAAAAAAATGATTTTCCTGACCCTTTTTTAAATTATAAAGCAAAGAATTATTCAGTTGAATTGTTGGGTAAAGAAACTATTGATGGAGCCGAAACCTTCAAGTTAAAATTGGTTAAAGAACCTATAACTGTAGATGGTAAGAAAGAAGAAAATATTTCCTATTACTATTTTGATACTGAAAACTTTGTGCCAATTGTTGTGCATAGTGAAATTAGATCAGGGCAATTTAAAGGACAAGTTTCTGAAGCCAAAATGAGTGATTATCAAGAAGTTGATGGTATCTATTTTCCTTATTCCTTAACACAAGGTATAAAAGGTCAAGGAGGACAGCCTATAAACATTGATAAAATTGAGTTAAATCCAAAAATAGATGATTCAGCGTTTACTTTTCCTGAAGAGACTGAAACTACAACTCCGGCTGAAGAGACTAAAAAATAAAATTCTTAATTTATCAAATCCCCAATATTTTAAGGGGATTTTTTTATCATTTAAATTTCTAAAAAATGAAAAATTTACTTTTCACATTGCTCTTGAGTATTTTAATAGTTCCTTTATTTTTAAATGCACAAACTACTGACACAATAAAGGCAAAAGATCTATTTGGAGATCTTAAAGCTAGGCATATCGGACCAGCGCTTATGAGCGGTAGGATAAACGATATGGAAACACATCCAACAAATCCACGAATAATTTATGCAGGAACCGCAGGAGGTGGTGTTTGGAAATCAAATGATAGCGGTACAACATTTAATTCAATTTTTGATGAATATTGTCAATCTATCGGTGCCGTTGCTGTTGATCCAAATGAGCCTGATAATGTTATTTATGTGGGAACCGGTGAAACATGGACCCGTAATAGTGTTTCTATAGGAGATGGTTTATATAAAACAACTGACGGAGGTTCAACTTGGAATAAGATTGGATTTGAAAAGTCTGAACGAATCGCTAATATTATTATTAATCCAAAAAATTCTAAAGAAATATATCTTGCTGTTCTAGGAGCTTTATGGTCTGATAGTGATGAAAGAGGTGTTTATAAAACCATAGATGGAGGAGCAACTTGGGAAAAAGTGTTATATATAAACCCAAAAACCGGTTGTGCTGACCTGGCTATAGATCCTTCAAATCCAAATATATTGTATGCCTCAATGTGGGAATTTAGACGTACTGCTTGGTCATTTGAATCGGGAGGTGAAAACAGTGCTTTATATAAATCTGTTGATGCAGGTAAAACATGGAATAAAATCCACAATGGTTTTCCCAAAGGAAAATTAGGTCGTTTGGCAATAGCAGTAGCTCCTTCAGATCCAAATGTACTTTATACTGTTATTGAAGCTGAAAAAGATAACCGTAAAGGACTTTATCGCAGTGATGATGCTGGTAAAAACTGGAAACAATTAAATAATGATTTTGGTATTACTGTACGTCCTTTTTATTTTTCACGACTTGTTGTTGATCCTAAAAACCCTGATGTTATCGTTAAAGGAGGCTTGACTGGTTCCATTTCAAGAGATGGAGGAAAAACATTTAAAGACTTAGGTAATATGCATAGTGATATTCATGATATTGCTTTTGCAATTAATGATTCTGACATACTTTATGCAGGTACTGATGGTGGCGTATATCGTTCATGGAATGGTGGAACTACTATGGAAATTGTAGAAAACTTGCCACTTTCTCAATTCTATCATGTAAGTGTTGACAATGAAGAACCTTATAATATTTATGGGGGTTTGCAAGACAATGGCTCTTGGTATGGTCCATCAAGATCCTCAGGAGGAATAAAAGCAAAAGACTGGAAATCAATAGGAGGGGGAGATGGTTTTAGAGTATACAAACATCCAACCAAAAGCATTATCTATTCTGAAATGCAAGGAGCTGCCAACGTTTGGCGTTATGATGTAGATAAAAAACTGATAAAGACTATTCAACCATTACCAAAAAAAGGTGATCCAAAATTACGTTTTAACTGGAATGCACCAATAGCAATCAGTAATTTTAAACCCGATAGAATTTATATAGGAAGCCAGTTTCTTCACAAATCAGAAAATATGGGCGATACCTGGAAAATTATTTCTCCTGATCTAAGCACAAATGACAAAGCAAAACAAGAACAAGAAAATTCAGGAGGTTTATCTATTGACAATTCAGGAGCTGAAAATCATACTACTATTTTTACGATTGCTGAATCTCCCATAGATGAAAACATTATTTGGGTTGGTACTGATGATGGTAATGTTCAAGTTACTACAAACGGCGGTAAGAGTTGGGTAAATACTTCAACGGATATTTCTGGTTTACCAAAAAACACCTGGGTTTATCATATTGAAGCTAGTTCACATGACAAAGCAACTGCCCATGCTGTTTTTGAAGGACATACAACCGGAGATATGAAACCATATACTTATAAAACAATGGATTATGGTAAAACATGGACAAATATAATAACTGAAGATGTAATTGGTTTTGTTAGAAATATTCAGGAAGATTATGAGAATCCGAATTTACTTTTTTTAGGCACTGAATTTGGTCTGTATATAACTTTAGACGGTGGTAATAGCTGGAGTAAATTTACAAATAATATGCCTTCAGCAGCTATTCATTTTATTGATTTGCATAAAAAAACCAATGATCTGGTAATAGCTACACATGGTAGAGGAATTATTATAATTGATGATATTTCTCCCTTGCGTGAAATTACTCCTGAAATGATGAAAGAAAAAGTACATTTCTTAAATTCTAAACCTACTATTATGGTTGATCAAGGTGGCTTTTCAGGAAATTTTGGGAGTGAAACTCAATTTGTTGGCGCTAATCCTACAAGAGCAGCACAAATTAAATATTTCCTTCCAAAACGCCATACTTTTGGAAAAATGACTTTAGAAATTCAAGATTTAGAAGGGAATAAAATAACAACATTAAGTCCCGGAAAATCAAAGGGAATTAATATTGTAAATTGGCCATATTCTATCAAACAACCTAAAGCAGCAAAAGGAAAAACTTTTAGCTTCGGAAGTTTTACTTCACCTCGGGTCAAAGCAGGGAAATATAAAGCTATTCTCACAAAAAGTAAAGAAACTTATGAACATGAATTTGAAGTTGTTTATGATGAGCGAACCGGTTTATCAAAAAGTGATCGGGAACTAAAATATAATACAACCATGGAAATGTATGATATGACGCAAGAGTTGGCGTATATGGTTTATGAATTAGATGCAATTTATGAAGAAACTAAAGATGATAATAAAAAAATTGCTGCAGATTTAAAAGAGCTTAAAGAAACTTTAGTAATCACTACCGGAGATAATTATGTAGGATCTGCTGAACCACAATTAAGAGAAAAAATGGCTGATCTTTATAGTAAAATTGCAGGAAGTTATGATAAACCATCTGATGCTGAATTAGATAATCTCGTAGTTATTGAAGACCGATTCAATAAAGCTAAAAAGGATTTTGAAAAACTTAAAAAGAAAGCAAAAGTAGATGACTTAGAATTAAAAACCTTTGATGAGTTTATAAATGAATAAAAAATTTAAGATAAAAAAGTTCTCCGGAGATATAGTTGATTTTGATGTAGATAAATTAATTCGTTCATTAAAAAACGCCAAAACTGATGACGCTTTAATTGAAAAGATAGTTGCCGAAGTTGAAAATCAACTTTATGATGGAATCACAACTAAAAAGATCTATCAGATGGCATACAAAATACTTAAAAGTAAAAAGGGTATTTGCGCATCGAGATATAAACTAAAAAAAGCAATTATGGAACTTGGACCTTCAGGGTTTCCATTTGAAAAATTTGTAGGTGAAATCTTAAAGCGTGAAGGTTTTAAAACTGAAGTCGGTGTTATCGTTCAAGGGTATTGTGTTACTCATGAAATAGACGTTGTTGCCAAAAATGATACACATCACTATATGGTTGAATGTAAATATCACAATAGACAAGGTAGGGTAAATGATGTAAAAATCCCATTGTATATTCAATCTCGTTTTTTAGATATTGATAAGCAATGCAAAATTAAAGAAGGGCAAAATTCAAAATTTCATCAAGGATGGATCTATACAAATACACGATTTACATCTGATGCAGTCGACTATGCAAAATGTGCAGGTTTAAAGTTAGTTAGCTGGGATTACCCTTTAAATAACAGTCTTAAAAAAACCATCAATAAATACGGGTTATTTCCAATAACTTCAATGAGTACTTTAACGAGAAAAGAAAAATCCAAACTGTTGGATAAAGGAATTGTACTCTGTAAAGACCTTTGTGAAAATCGTGATATTATTAAAGAGGTTGTATTTGATAGATCGAAATACAAAAAAATAATTGAAGATATGGAAAGTTTGTGTGAAACTTCTAATATTCAGTAAATCAATAAATTA
>JAUWUU010000027.1 GCA_030617765.1 Flavobacteriia bacterium
ATATGTTGCAATATAGATATTTTATACGATTTTTCGTCTAACCCTTTGTGATATAGAGGTTAATATTTCATACGGAATGGTATTCGTACTTTTAGCAAAATTTAAAATATGCTCTTGATGATTGAAAATAATTACATCATCTCCTTCTTTACATTTAATTTTAGTTACATCTATCATGATAATATCCATACAAACTGTTCCTGCTATTGGGGCTTTATGATTATTAATGGTAACATATCCTTTTCCATTACCTAAAGCTCTGTTAATACCATCTGCATATCCAAGTGGTATAATAGCAATTTTGGAATGTTCTAAAGCTTTAAACTTACGATTATAGCTAACTGTTTCTCCTTTATCAATATGTTGAATTTGTGAAATTTTAGTTTTTAAATTACAAACATTCTTAAGTTTTTTAGTTTCTAATTTATCATTACCAAATCCGTAAAAACCAATTCCTAAACGAACCATTTCAAATTGAGCTTTGGGATAATTTATAATTCCAGATGTATTTGATATATGTCTGAATGGTTTGTAATTTAGAATATCAATTAAAGTATCACTCATTTGATCAAAATCAGAAATTTGTTGTTGCGTAAATTCCTTTTCTTGAGCATCTTCACTTGCAGCCAAATGTGAATAAATTGAATTTATTTTTAGATGATCCAATTCTTTCAAATATTTTTTTAACTTATTTAGATCATTTCTTTTAAAACCCAATCGGTTCATTCCAGAATTAATTTTGATATGAACAGGAAAATCATTCAAATTCTTTTCTTTTATTAATTTACTAAAAGATTGTAAAGTTTTAAAATTATAAAGATTTGGTTCTAGATTATAATCAATAATATTTTCAAAATTCTCAATTTGAGGATGTAAAACTAAAATGGGTAAAGTTATACCTGCTTCTCTTAGATCAATTCCTTCATTTGCGTAAGCAACAGCCAAATAATCTATCTTTTCTTTTTCTAAAATCTTAGCAATAGCCACTGAATCGCTACCATAAGCAAAAGCTTTAATAACAACCAGCAATTTAGTTTGTGAATTAATTTTTGATTTGAAAAATCTAAGATTATGTTGAATTGCTTTAGAGTCAATTTCTAAAACAGTAGGTGAATTATTCATTGCTACTTTTTTCTTTTTCCTCTTTTTCTTGCTCTAACTCTTCTTGTCTTACCCTGTAGTATGCCGCTCTACTCAAAGGTTCGTACTCTTGTACTTCACCAAGTAAGACTAAACTATCATCAGCAACTTTACGATGACTGTAATGCGCTAAATTTCCGGTTTTTGTACAGATTGCATGGACTTTAGTTACATATTCGGCTGTTGCCATCAAAGCCGGCATTGGACCGAATGGTTTTCCTTTAAAATCCATATCTAAACCGGCAACAATAACACGAATACCTTTATTGGCCAGATCATTACAAATATTTACAATTTCATCATCAAAAAACTGAGCTTCATCAATTCCTACTACATCAATATCACTTGCTAAAAGCTGGATATTTGCAGAAGCAGGAACCGGCGTACATCTAATTTCATTTTCATCATGTGATACAACAGCATCATCGCCATATCTTGTATCAATAGCAGGCTTAAAGATCTCTACTTTTTGTTGGGCAAATTGCGCACGTTTAAGCCTGCGAATCAATTCTTCGGTTTTACCGGAAAACATCGAGCCGCAAATTACTTCAATCCAACCGTGTTGTTCTATATGATTTACAGTATTTTCAAGAAACATTTTGTAAATTTAATACTTAAAAGTATGATTTTTATTTGAATTACAAATGTAATGAAAAATGTATGTTGTTTTTCTTTAGATAAGCATTAAATTTGTGGGATGATTAATCATATTTTTTATTTTAACTATTTTAAGTTATGTATGAAAAGTTAGAAAATGAATTAAAGAATTTAGCGCAAGAAATTCTTCAATCTAAAGATTTTAATGATATTGAAGCTTTACGAGAGAAAGCACATAATTTATATGAAAAATTGTTTGAAGTATCATTTTTAAAAAAACATATAGATGAAATAAAAAATATTTCGCTTAAAAATTCTCAAACTTTAGATAAATTGAATAATTCAATTAATGAATTAAAATCGGAGAAACCAATAGCAAAAATTAAACCTGCTGAAAGAAATGAAGAAAATGAATTGACTTCTTTCTTTGAACCAAAATTTGATTCTGTTAAAGAAGATTTTAGTCAAAAAGAAGAGTTTAAGGATACGATCTCTTTGGATGAAACTGAAAAATTATTTGAGACAAAAAAACCTGAAGATAAGCAGCTTTCCTTACATGAGAAATTTCTTTCTAATAGTATTCAGATTGGTTTAAACGACAGGATTGCTTTTGTAAATAATTTATTTAATTTCAGCCAAGCTGAATTTAATAAAACATTGAGTTTTCTCAATGAGTGCGAAACAAAACATGAAGCAATAAATTACATTCGGCATACCGTGAAAACAAAATATAATTGGCAAGGAAAAGAAGAATTAGAAGAACGTTTTTTAGTAATTATTGAAAGAAAATTTATTTAAAATCCCCTTATTATGAACTCCCAGCAATACAACCAAATATTTGACAACGTAATTGAAAAATATCATATTATTGATAAAGTTGATCAACCATTTGAGAATCCTTTTCCTAATGATATATTAGAGCATTTATTATATAAAAAATGTTGGATCGATACAGTTCAATGGCATTATGAAGATATTATCAGAATACCGGATATTGAACCAATTCAGGCTTTGGTTATAAAAAGGAAAATTGATGCTTCTAATCAGGATAGGACTGATATGGTTGAATTTATTGATAGTTATTTTTTAAAAAAATTTAAAGATGTTTCTGTTTTACCTGAAGCAACTTTTAATACCGAAAGTCCTGCCTGGGCTATTGATAGGTTATCAATTTTGGCGCTCAAAATATATCATATGCATGAGGAAGCAAATAGAGAATCAGCTGATGAAGCGCATAGAAAGGTATGTCAAATCAAACTAGAGACTTTATTACAACAAAGAGATGATCTTTCATCTGCTATTGATGATTTATTAAATGATCTTTCTAAAGGTAGAAAATATGTAAAAGTATATAAACAGATGAAAATGTATAATGATGATGATCTAAACCCGATGTTATATAAAGAGGAGTAGTTTATTTTTTCATTTTCTTTCTAGCTTTTTTATCTTTTTTACTTTGGACTTTACCGATAGTTTTTCCTCCAGGAGCAATAGTATTGGTAATTCCACTTTGTAGAGTTCTCCACAAATAAGACCCAAACCCCTCAATACTTATACGATTGTAATGCATTTGAGCTACTCTTATTTTGGATTTTTTACCTTTACTTGGATTCGAATTATGTATAATTTGATTAACAGACCAACTTAAAATTTTACTTTTCTCAGTTGAATGTGATTTAAAGATTTTAGCTTCTAAATCACTATATAACATAGTCATTTTACCTTTTGATGAAATATTATCAGCACTAGCGTTAAATGTAAGACTATTAAGATTTCCTTTTAAAATTTTAAGTCCCAATACAGGAAATATGGCTTCATCAAAATATTTAAATTTTGTAGCCCCTAAACTTCCATTAAAATAAAAAGTTGTTTGATGATCTTTTAAAGGAAAGGTCATGTTGGCTTGCAATAGAGCTTTATTCATTAATTGAGTACGAAGAACAACTTTCATAGGTTGCTCTCTAAATTCTTTAATAGAAGTGATATTCGTTATTTGAGCATTTATATCATCTAATGTCAACTTTAATAGAAGATCTTTTTTTCCAAAATTTTCTTCTAATTTTAATAAACTTTTTTCAATATTAATTTTATTAATATATAAAGGCAGATCCATTTGTTTTAAAGCAACATTGGGTAGGGGTTTTATTTTCCTGGGATCAAACGGTTTTGCTTTATCTTTAAAAAGATCAAGTGTCATACCAGAAACCAATATGCTATCAATAAACAGACCTTCATTTTTTACAGTTTTGTGAAGGTCATAATTATAAATATTAATATTTTCAATATCAATATCAAAAACTGCATCATTATATTTATAAGTGCTTGCTAAAGCCATAAGATCCATTATAGGTTTATATCTAATATTTTTAAAACTGATAATTTCTTTATCAAAATCAAAATTTATGGCTTTAATTTCTAAAGTATATTTTTTTTTGTCCAGATTAATTTTTATATCGTTTATTTCAAACTGCTCTTTAATTGGTTCAATTTTAAAATATTGATCAAAATAATTATTTAACTTAAAACCATCCAGATCTAAACTTAAAGGTTTGTGTTGAAAAAGGGTATCATTAGAAATAACATCAACAATTTGATAGGAAACATTATTAATGTCGATTTTATTTATCTGAAAATCGTTGATCTTTTCAATATAAATAGAATCTAAATTGATCGATTTTCTTTCAGATTTAATTTTTTCAGAATTTGAATTTATAAGCTTTTGAACAATTAAACCATTTAATTCTAACTCATTAACTTCAATTTCTTTTTTAACAATTGTTTTATAAAAGTGAATTCCATTTAATTCAATTGAAGACAATGAAATTATTTGTAAATCTTTTGCTATTGAATCGCTTTGTTTTAACTCAGAAATGGATAGCTCAGTAGGTTCTAACAATAAACCTTTAGCTTTAATTGATCTGTCTAAAAGATTAAATCTAACATCTTTTACTGTTGTTGTATAATATTCAGAATTGTTTTTTAATAATAATTCTGTTATTTTGTCTTCTACAAAATTAGATATAAATGCATTAGCTAAGAGAGTAATGCCTAAGAGAATTAAAATTACTATTATACTTTTTTTAAAAAATTTATTTTTCAACATTAAAAGGTTTTTAATTAGAAATAAAGATAAACAAGATTTTTAAATTACTATTATTTTTTTAAAGTAAACTGTAATAAATCAACTGTCTTTTTACTGTTTCCGATAAAAATTTGATCATTAATTATTATTACAGGTCTTTTTAAAAAAGTGTATTCATTTAATATTAATTGTTTGTAATCTTGTTCATTTAATTTTTGATCTTTTAGATCCATTTGTTTGTATTTTTTCGCTCTTTTACTAAATAAAGCCTCATAACTACCTGATAATGCATACATTTCTTCAAGCTGTTTAGCTGTTATTAGATCTGTTTTAATTTCTTGTAAATTAAACCCATCAAGTGAAATTGAATTTAAAATTCTTTTATTAGTATCACAGGTTTTTAAAAAATATATTTTTTTCATCTTTTTGATCTTTCATTATTTTTTCTTTGAAATTTACTTATTTTTAGATAAAAATAATTTTGAAATGTATAAAATATTTAATTAGAAATGAAATTTAACACAAAAGTTATTCATGGTGGCCAACAAAATGATCCAAGTACAGGAGCGGTTATGCCTCCAATATATCAAACTTCAACCTATGCTCAAAAGTCACCTGGAAATCATAAAGGATATGAGTATTCTCGTACAGCAAATCCGACACGAACAGCATTAGAAACGGCTTTAGCGAGCATAGAAAATGGTAATTTTGGTTTGGCTTTTGGTTCAGGGTTAGCAGCTATAGATGCTGTAATTAAACTATTAAATCCTGGTGATGAAGTTATTTCAACTAACGATCTTTATGGAGGATCGTATCGTTTATTTACTAAAATATTTGAAAACTACGGCATTATATTCCATTTTATAAATATGGATAGTGCTTCCGAATTATCAAAAAATATAAATAAAAAAACTAAAATGATCTGGGTAGAAACGCCTACCAACCCAATGTTAAACATTATCGATATTGAGGCTGTTTCAAAAATTTCAAAGAAGCATCATTTACTGTTAATTGTTGATAATACATTTGCTACTCCATATCTACAAACTCCGATAGATCTTGGTGCTGATATCGTTATGCACTCTGCAACAAAATATCTTGGAGGTCATTCAGATGTTGTTTTAGGTGGATTAATTGTAAAAGATAAAGAATTGGCTGATAAATTATATTTTATCCAAAATGCAAGTGGAGCTATTTGTGGACCTATGGACAGTTTTTTAGTTTTACGAGGTATTAAAACTTTACATTTACGAATGCAACGTCACTATGAAAATGCAAAAGCCATTGCTGAATTTTTAGTAAATCATTCAAAAATTGATAAAGTTTATTGGCCAGGATTTAAAAATCATCCTAATCATAAAATTGCTGCAAAACAAATGAGAAATTTTGGTGGTATGCTTTCCTTCACAATAAAAGGAAACCAATATAAAGATGCTGTTATATTATTAGAAAATCTAAAAATATTTACTTTAGCAGAATCACTTGGTGGAGTAGAATCCTTATGCGGACACCCGGCTAGTATGTCACACGCATCAATTCCTAAAAAAGAAAGAGAAAAAACAGGTGTTGTAGATTCTCTAATTAGATTAAGTGTTGGAATTGAAGATTTTGAAGATTTAATAAATGATTTAAATAATGCGTTAAGTCTTATTAATAACGATTAAAAGTATAAATAATACCTAAATTAACATAAACCATAGTATCATTATATTTGTTTCCAGGATCTTTTGAAGCATCTAAACCATCAATTCTGTCAGAAAAGAAATGTTGCCAACGTGTATCAATTACTAAATCAAAATATTGCATAGAATATCTTAAACCAGCACCAACTGAAAACCCGAAAGCAGTACCTGATTCATTAAAAATAGTTTGCTCATGATTCAAACCATCAAAACTATCGGGGTCACTCGCTGGTACATCATGTAAATACCACTTATCATAAATACCTCTATCTGGAGTGTCGTAAATAACATAATTTCTCCAGTCACTACTACCTAATAATGAGGTAACTTCTGGATCATAAAAACTAAAATGAACACCTACACTTAAATAAGGATTAAATGCTTTTTTATCACTAAAAAGAGTGCTGTAATTTTCTAAACTACTAAAATAAAATTCTAATTGAGAGCCAATATTATACATTTTAATATCTCCTCTCATTTCTTTCATCTTTTCTATACCAAAATCTACTTCATGTTTTATGTTTGTATTTTTAATATAATCAAATGATGTTTTTAATTTAAAATGGTCAGAAAAGAAACTTGTACCACTTCTCCAGTTGTATTGGTTACCATAAAATCTTAAATAATGCATTACACCAAAACTCATACTGGCAGCATTAGCACTGGGGAAATCATATCTTTCTCCAAAATCAGTTTGGAATGAAGTCACTCCAAACATAACCCCTACTTCAGAACTAAGATCTAGTTGAGAGTAACTAGTTACTGTAAAGGAGAAAAAAAATATTAGTGTGATTTTAAGTAAATATTTCTTCATGTTATGTAATTCAATTTGTTGCAAAGATATGCAAATATAAAAAAGAAAAAGTTTTATCCTGATTTTTTTTAAGAAAATTAAGTTTTCTGTTTATTTTTAGGGTTCCCAAAAAACTTGATTAAAATCTTGAATCTGATTATGTTTAATAATAATACCTTCATTTTCTAATAATTGTTGCATTAAATTTGATCCTTCAAAATGATGCTTCCCTGTTAAAAGTCCGTTTTTATTAACAACTCTATGTGCAGGTATAGTTGGATCATTTTTAGAATTGTTCATTGCCCAGCCAACCATTCTAGCGGACCCTGGTGTTCCCAAATGTTTTGCTATAGTACCATATGACGTAACTCTGCCATAGGGTATTTTTCTAGCAACTTTGTATACTCTTTCAAAAAAACCTTCATTTTCCATAAATTAAAATATCATAAAACAATATAATTTGTTTTAAACTTAATATATGTTATTGGTTTATTATTTTCTAAATATTGATTTTCGTAGAAAGTTTGAATAGAAGTTGCTTCTACGGGCGGACTACTACTATTATAAATATCATGATGAGCATAGATTACCTGATGATTTCCTTCATGGAGCATTCCCAATAGATAACCATGTAAAAATTCGCTATCTGTTTTTAGATGAATAACACCATTATTATTTAAAATAGTTTGATATTTTCTTAAGAAATCTACATTAATCAATCTGTGTTTGGTACGTTTATATTTTATTTGTGGATCGGGAAATGTAATCCATATTTCACTAACTTCACTTTTATCAAAGCAAAAATCAATTAATTCGATTTGAGTTCTTAAAAAAGCAACATTTTTTATTTGATCTTCGATAGCAGTCTTCGCACCACGCCAAAATCTAGCTCCTTTTATATCGATGCCAATAAAATTAATATTTGGATTGTTCTTGGCTAAAGCAATAGTATACTCGCCTTTACCACATCCGAGTTCTAAAATAATTGGATTTTGATTATTAAAAAAAGTATCCCATTTTCCTTTAATAGAAAAACCGTCAAGTACTTCTTGTCTGGTAGGTTGAATTACATTTTTGAAGGATTCGTTTTCACGGAATCTTTTGAGTTTATTTTTACTTCCCACTGAAATTTAAAGATTTAAGTCTTTTTAAAAGAAACATCTTATTCATTTGCAGTTTTTCTAAACTTTTGCAATTGACCTAACCAATAAAAAAATAAAATAAAACCAGTAGATATTAATACGATACTTACAATGTTAGAAGCCCACCAGCCATCTATTGAACGCAAAGCATCATAAGGTTTAAATAAACAATCTGTATGAAAATCGGCTAATGCTCTAAAGAAATTATTTGCTAGCATAAATTTTAATTTTAAAAACAACAAAACCTTTAGGCTTATGTTGTAAAGTTTTTTACATTCGCTATATACTTAACGAAACAAGTACCAAAAATATGTATTTTTATTTAGAAAACATTCTTGAAATCAATAGAATTGAAAAAATATAAAATATCATTATGATTGCTGATTTTTTTAATAAGACCAAACCCGTAAATTTTATAGTACTTAACACATTAAGTGTTTTAGTATATTTTACGGCTGTCATTATTAATTATTCTGATGAAAATTATTCAGTATCTTTTGTGAGTATTTTTTTTTACTTATTCTTCTTTTTACTTTTTTTGTTCATACATAGTTTTATTAAAAGTAAAAATCAATTGACTGGTGATAATTCTTATGCATTATTGATTTTTATATTGTTATTTGCTTTATTCCCTAAAACTTTTGTCAATAATAAAATATTTATAAGTAACTTTTTCTTGATTTTTGCTATTCGTCGGATATATAGTTTACGTACATTATTTGAAACTAAAAGCAAACTTTTTGACAGTGCCTTTTGGATTGGTTTGGCAACACTTTTTTATAGCTGGAGTATTACTTATTTGGTTTTAATCTATGTTGCAATATTTTTATTTAGGAAATTAAAATGGAATCATTTAATAATTCCCATAATAGGATTTATTACACCAGTTTATTTGTATTATGTTTATCTTTTAGTTGTTGGTAAAGAACAATTATTTAAAAAAATTTGGTCATTTGATGTCTCTTTTCAATATAAAAACTACAATGATCTAAGTTTACTTTTACCCATTGCTATTATCTTAGTTATAATTATTTGGTCAATTTATCCTACACTAAAAAAATCTTTAAAAGCAAAAAAACATAAAAGAGCAACGTATTCATTACTCTTGATACACTTATTACTTGCAATAAGTTTAGTAATTGTTTCTCCAATAAAAGATGGTTCGGAGTTTTTATTTTTATTTTTTCCTTTTTCAATTCTTTTCGCAAGATATTTACAAATAGTAAAAGACTATTGGTTTAAAGAAGCTATTCTTATAATGTTTTTAATATTATCGATAGTAGTTACTTCTTTATATTAAATTTTGTTACCAAAAGCCAAATCACCAGCATCTCCTAATCCCGGAATTATATAACCATTTTTATTTAATTTTTTGTCAACAGTTGCAACCCAAATCTGTGTGTTTTCTGGAAAGTGATCAGTAATATATGAAATACCTTCACTAGCTGCAATTACAGAAACTATATGAATTTGTTTAATCTTGCCTAATTTTTTTAAAGTTTTGTATACAGCAACCAAGGATCTCCCTGTTGCTAACATTGGATCAGCTAAAATTAATGATTTTCCTTCTAACGAAGGAGATGCCAAATATTCAACTTTAATATCAAAATCATCTCCTGTTGTATGGTGACGATAAGCAGAAATAAAGGCATTATCAATTGAATCAAAATAGTTAAGAATTCCTTGATGCAAAGGTAAACCCGCTCTTAATACTGAACATAAAACTAAATTATTATGAATGATATCAATGTCTTTTTTACCAAGAGGTGTTGTTACTTTTTTTGAGAAAAATGTTAATTCTTTACTTAACTCATAACTTAAGATCTCCCCAATTCGTTCAATGTTTCTTCTAAAACGCATTGAATCTTTTTGCTTATCGACATCTCTTATTTCAGCAATAAAATTATTTAATATTGAATTAGAACTATCAAAATTATGTATTTCCAAAATATAAATTTTTTACAAATATAAGTTTTTTTGTTGCTTTTGTGTTCCTAAATTTATAAGGAAATTGTTATAATAAAAGCTTAGTTTTTTGTATTTTCACGCCATTAAAAACTAATCGATAAAAAATTAATATTATGGGACTATTTTCATTTAACAAAAATTCTGGAGAAAAAGCAGTTGATAGTGCTGCGGATAATGCTGCCAATGCATCTCAATTAATGAATACTGTCAATTCTTATGGTTACGATGTAACTGATATTGATATTGAGGTAGATGGTGACACCGCAAAAGTTTGGGGCACTGCTGCTGACCAAGCAACTCGTGAAAAAGTATTGTTAACACTAGGTAATACACAAGGTATTGCCAATGTAGAAGATAAAATGACTACTGCTTTACCTGAACCAGAGGCAAAAATGCATACAGTTAAAAGTGGTGAATCATTAAGTTTGATCGCTAAAGAATATTATGGTGATGTTATGAAATACAAAGAAATTTTTGAAGCAAATAAACCTATGCTTTCTGATCCTAATAAAATTTATCCAGGTCAGGTTTTACGTATTCCAAATTTATAATCAATTACTCATATCCCTGAAATTATTTTTTTCAGGGATTTTTTTGACCACTTTTTCAATCAACTCAATTATTTTTTTAGAAGGAATACTTCTCATCACATCTTCATACCCTTTGCATACTTTATTACCATAGATCGAACAAGGTATATTAGGGAATTTTTTTAAGTCAGAAATTATTGCATATTCAATAGGTTGATCAAAAGGATAAAAACCTGTAAAAGGATGTGTAACACCCCATAAAGTTAATGTTTTTACACCTTGCATTGCTGCCAAATGAGCATTAGCAGAATCCATACTTAGCATACAATCTAAATGAGAGATTACGATCATCTCTTCTTTTAATTTCAATTTTCCTGCCAATGATAAAGTACCTTTGAAGTTTTTCTCAAAAGAATTCAATATATCTGTTTCTTTTTTACCACCTCCAAAAAAAATAATCTTATAATTTGAATTTCTCGATAATTCTCTAATAACTTCTTTTATCAAATCTAAAGGATACATTTTAGATTTATACTGAGCAAAAGGTGCTATTCCGATTAATGTTTTGTCATTATTTTTGATTAATTCTTCGATAGTTTTTGAAAAATCTTTCTTTTGTGGAAATTGATGATTAGATAGATCAATTTTAAATCCCAATTTTCTAAAAACATCAGCATAACGTTCATGAGTCGAATGTAATTGTTTAAAAATTTTATTATGTGTTCTGGTTAAAGCTTTTTTTTCTGACCTTCCTTTATTTATTACAGCAATATTTTTAATAGAAAAAGAAAAGAAAAATCTTAAAATTTTTGACCGTAAAACATTATGGATATCAGCTACAGCATTAATATTTAGTTCTAATAATTCATTTGATAATTTTTTTAATCCTAAAATCCCTTTATGAATCCCTTCTACATCAGCAGCATAAAAACTAACATTTGGAATATCATTAAATAGTGGTTTGAAAATAAGTCGGGATAAAACTGTAATCTTCACATTTGGGTTTTGATTAACAAATACTCTTAAAACGGGAATAGTCATAGCAACATCACCCATTGCAGATAATCGAATTACTAAGATATGGTTTAGTCTACTCAAATTAATAAATTAAAAAACCTGTCTAAAGATAAACAGGTTTTGTGAAATATTTAAATTAAAAGTTATCCATTAATGATCTTTTCTTGGTGAACGATTGATTCTTGATGTATTGCCTTGAATATTTTCTCAACAAATGTTTGTGTTAAACCCTGATCATAACCTTTGTCAACCATGTTTTGTAAAATTTCTTGCCATCTGGTGTTTTGTAAAACGGCAACATTACTTTTCCTTTTTGACCTTCCTATGCTTTCAACGATTTTCATCCTTTCTGATAGAATTTCTATCAATTGATCATCTTTTTCATTGATCTCCTGACGGAAGGCATTTAAAGCTGAAAGATATTCCTCCTTTTCAAATCGAGGTTTTCTAACCTTTAAATCATCCATTATTTCTATCAAACGCTTAGGTTTAATTTGTTGTTTTGCATCACTCCAAGCTTCATTAGGATTGCAATGTGTTTCGATCATCAAACCATCAAATTTTAAATCTAAGGCGGTTTGAGATACTTCGGAAATTAATTCTCTATTCCCACTGATATGCGATGGATCATTGATTATTGGCAATGAAGGATATCTGTTCTTTAAATCAATCGGAATTTGCCAACTTGGAATGTTTCTATATTTTGATTTACCAAAAAATGAAAAACCACGGTGTATGGCACCTAAGTTTTTAACACCCATTTTAAGGAAACGCTCTATGGCGCCAATCCAAAGTTCTAAATCTGGATTTATCGGATTCTTTATTAAAACAATTTTATTTGTATCTCTTATGGCTTCTGCAATTTCTTGAACAGCAAAAGGATTTACAGTAGTCCTTGCACCTATCCATAAAATATCAATATCAAATTCTAGGGCAAGCTTTGCATGTTGTTCATTGGCGACTTCTATAGCAGTTAATAATCCTGTTTCTTCTTTTACTTTTTGTAACCAAGGTAAAGCTTTAGCTCCATTACCTTCAAAAGTTCCAGGGCGTGTTCTTGGTTTCCAAACTCCAGCTCTAAAAATAGTAGCATCAGTATTTTTTAATTCGTGCGCTACATCTAAAACCTGTTTTTCGGTTTCGGCACTACATGGTCCTGCAATTACCAAAGGATGATTCAATTGCATGTTTTCTAACCATGCTCTAAAATTAGTATTTTCCATTTTTTTAATTTTTAATTCCAGTTAAAACACTTTTAATACGGTTTGTATTTTGCATTATTGTAAAAACTTCTGCTGCTGATTCGTTAGTAATAATTTCTTTGAACTGATTTAAATTATTTATGTATGCATTTAGTGATTCTAATATATTTTCTTTGTTCTGCAAAAAAATTGGAGTCCAGGTTTCAGGATTACTTTTTGCCAGTCTGACTGTTGAAGCAAAGCCACTTCCGGCCATATTAAAGATGCTCTTTTCATCCTTTTCAATTTCCAACACAGTTTTTCCGAGCATAAATGAACTGATATGAGAAAGATGAGATACATAAGCGATATGTTTATCATGTTGTTTGGCAGATTCCATAAATACATTTTGCATTTTCAATTTTTCAAATAATGAAACTACCTTTTCAATCATTTTTTTGTTACTCAAATTTTGCTCACAAATAATATTTACTTTATCCGTAAATAAATCATAAATAGCAGCTTCCGGACCGGAAAATTCAGTACCAGCAATAGGGTGAATGGCAACAAAATTTCCTCTTTTTGGATGGTCTTTAACTGCTTTACAAACATCAAATTTTGTTGAACCTACATCAAACACTAAAGTATTGTTGTCTATTAAGTCTAATACTTGTAAAGTTATTTTTGGGATAGCATTTACAGGAACTGCTATAATTACAGCATCTACTTCTTTAACTATTTCTAAATCAGTTTTTTTAAAAATTATTCCTAATTCTAAAGCCTTTTCTAAATGGTTGGGATTATTGTCTACACCATAAATAGTTGCCCAGGTTGTTTTTTTTAACTCTAAGGCTAAAGAACCTCCAATTAATCCTAAACCAATAATTGCTATTTTTTTCATGATACTCTTGTTAATACTTCTTGAATTTTTTCTTCAGCAATACAGATTGAAAATCTTATATAACCTTCACCATTCTCACCAAATACGGTTCCCGGAGCAACAAAGACATCATTATCGTATAATAACTTATCAGTAAACTCATTTGATGATCTTCCTTCCGGAATTTTAGCCCAAACAAATAAACCGGAACTGTTTTTATCATAGCTACACTGCAAAACATCACAAATTTCCCAAACAATTTCTCTGCGTTTTGCATAAATATCATTGATACTTTTTAACCATTCTATCGGTAGGTTTAAAGCTGCAATTGCACCTTTTTGAATACCAAAATACATCCCAGAATCCATATTACTTTTAACTTGTAAAATACTTTTAAGATGTTCTTCATTGCCTAAAACCATGCCAACTCTCCATCCAGCCATATTAAAGGTCTTACTAAGAGAATTTAATTCAATGGCAATTTCTTTAGCTCCCTTAAAAGCTAAAATACTCTTTGGATTATCATTTAAAATAAAACTATACGGATTGTCATTAACCAATAAAATTTGATGCTTTTTAGCAAATGAGATCAATTTTTCAAACAATTCATCAGTAGGATTTGTTCCAGTTGGCATATGCGGATAATTCACCCACATAATTTTAACTTTAGATAAATCCATTTTTTCTAAAACATTGCAATATGGTAACCAATTGTTTTCTTCTGTTAAATTATAAAATATTGGTTCAGCTTCTACCAATTTGGTTACCGAAGTGTAAGTAGGGTAACCGGGATTAGGAATCAAAACTTGATCGCCTTTATTTAAAAATGCCATTGAAATATGTAAAATACCTTCTTTTGATCCCATTAATGGCAATATTTCATGATCTTTATCTAGTCTAACATTGTAGTGCTTTTCATAAAACTTGGATATTGATTCCCGTAATTCAGGAATACCCTGATAACTTTGATATCCATGATTATTTGGATTTAAAGAAGCTTTTGATATGGCTTCAATAACTTCTTGAGGTGGTTGTAGATCAGGGCTACCAATTCCTAAATTAATAATTGGTTTACCCTCACTAATTAATGATCTCACCTCTTTTAATTTTGTTGAAAAGTAATATTCTTCAACATTTTTTAATCTATTTGCTTTTTCAAACTTCATATCCCTTATTTTGGTGGTATTCTCCTAATATTTGTAAGTGATTTACTTTTTTATTGATCAAATGCAAGGCGTTTTCATATAGTTTGAAATCTTCTATCATTAGATCTATAAAAAATGCATAGCTCCAGGGCTGATTAATAATTGGCATTGATTGGATCTTGGTCAGATTAATTTCATGTTTAGCAAAAATGTCTAAAACTTCCGCTAAACTTCCTTTGTTGTGTTTGGTAATAAATTTAATAGATGCTTTGTTTTTTGTTCCATCTATTTTACTTTCATGATAAGGTGTACTTTTTCCTTTCTTTAAAATAAAAAATCTGGTTGAATTGTGTTTAATGGTTTGGATATTATCTTCAATAATTTCTAAATTAAATAATTGAGCAGCCTCTTTACTGGCAATTGCAGCAATACCTTTTAGATTATCAGTACTAATCCTCTCTGCAACTTCGGCGGTATCTTTCTCTTCAATTAATTTAATATCCGGATGATTTCTAAAAAACTTTCTACATTGCAAAATTGCCATAGGGTGTGACCAGACTTCTTTAATATTCTTAAGTGTTTGCCCTTTTAATGCCATTAAATTATGATGAATATTTAGATAAAGTTCTCCTTCAATATTCAAATTATATTCATCAATTAAGGCGTAGTTTGGTAAAATGGCTCCTGCAATAGAATTTTCAATTGCCATTACAGCGCTATCAACGATATTGTTTTTTAGCAGAATAGGAATTTCTGTAAACGACATGCACTCTATCAATTCAATTTTATCACCAAAATATTGTCTGGCAACAATATCGTGAAAAGATCCTCTAATTCCTTGAATAGCTACTTTCATAAATTTTTAACTAAAAAAAAGTCTCGAAATATTTCGAGACTTTTTATGTTTATCTTTAGTTTTAACTTAAATACATATCATATCTCGCTCTTATCTCTAAAATAAAAGTAAAAACGTGCAAAAAAGTTAAATGAATTTTTCATCTTTTTTAAATCTGCAGCAAATCTATAAATATATTTTTCAATTACAACAATTTTTATCGAATTTTTAACAAATTATTTAAATTCCCCACCAAATGTTGCAAAACAAATAATAGAATACTACTATTCAATCATTTTTTAATTTTAAAATCTTCACCAATAAAAGCCTTTTTAAAACTTGAAGTATTTTTTTAGCTAAGTTATTTAGGTAAAAATATTTAAGATATACACATTGTTTTTAAAAAAAGTTTTTTCTTTGTGATTATAAAATAATGAGAAATGTCAATTTTAGTTCAAAATATTACTAAAAACTATGGTAATCAAAAAGCATTGAATGATGTGAGTTTTGAGATAAGTTCTGGTGAAATTGTAGGTTTTTTAGGGCCAAATGGGGCAGGAAAATCAACAATGATGAAAATTTTAACAACCTATATTTCTCAGAATAGTGGAAGTGTAAATGTTTATGGTTTTGATACTTTACAAAATCCTATAGATGTTAAAAAATCTGTAGGCTATTTGCCTGAACACAATCCTTTATATACTGAATTATACGTTAAAGAATATTTACAGTTTCACGCAAATATTCACCACACTTCAAATAACAGAATTGATGAAATAATTAATCTAATCGGTTTAAAACCAGAGAAGAATAAAAAGATAAGTCAGCTTTCTAAAGGCTTTAAACAAAGGGTTGGTTTGGCAGCGGCATTACTACACAATCCTGAAGTTTTGATTTTAGATGAACCTACTACAGGTTTGGATCCAAATCAATTATCAGAGATTAGAAATCTAATCAAAGAGATTGGCAAAACTAAAACTGTTTTATTATCAACACATATCATGCAAGAAGTAGAAGCAAAGTGTGACAGAGTAATCATCATAAATAAAGGAAAAATTGTTGCTGATAAAAACCTAAAAGAATTATTAGAGAATCAGGAGCAAATTATTGAAGTTGAGTTTGATTTAAATGTAGATATAGAGTTGTTGAATAAAATACCGAATATAAAATCAGTAAAAAATGTATTTGATAACACTTGGTATTTAACTTTTGATAATAAAAAGGATATGCGTTCAAAAGTATTTGATTTTGCTCAAGAAAATGGATTAAAAACATTACAATTACAACAAAAAACAAACAGTTTAGAAAATTTATTTCAAACACTTACTAATTAAGTCATCATATTTTGTTTAAAAAAATAATTGTATTTTTTGTATTGATATTTTTCTCTTTGCAAACCTTTTCGCAAGAAAAAAATAAGGATTTCTATATTACAAAAGGTAAAGGATTTGAATTTCATTTTTTTGATGATCAATATGAACTACAAATAGACTTTAGAGGGCAATTTAGAGCCTCTTACCCATATGACAATAATCCTGTAACATTTGAGAATGAAAAAGCAGGGTTAAAGATCAATAGAGCCAGGATAAAAATTGGTGGACATATTTATAAACCATATTATACTTTTTATTTTGAACAAGATATCAAAGGAATGAATTTGCTCGATTTTAGAGTACAGATTGAAAAATATAATTTTTTAAAATTAAGATTAGGTCAGTGGAAAGTTAGATATTCAAGAGAAAGGGTGATTTCTTCAGGGAATCAACAGGGATTAGATCGATCAATTATAAACTATGCCTTTACACTTGATCGTCAACAAGGAGTTTCTGTATTTGGAAATTTAGCTGGAAATGGAATGGCTAATTTTAATTATTGGGCATCTGCATTTATGGGTTCAGGAAGAGGAGCAAGTTCTAATGATGATTCTAAACTTATGTACATGGGGAGGTTACAATGGAATCCTAATAATGAAGTTTTAAAATTTAGTGGTTCTGACCTGGAAGGTCATGATAAATTTGTTTCTTCATTTGCAATAGCAGCTACAACCAATACAAGTCGATATACAAGATTTTCTACGTCAGGTGGCGGGCAACTGGCTGGATTTGAAGATGGCGAAGATGGACAATACGAAATAGATCAATTTTTATTTGAAACAGCATTCAAATACAAAGGCTGGTCATGGCAACAAGAATATCATTATAAAAATATAGATGATAAAATCAATCTAACTTCCACTTCATTAACGGGTTATTATTTTCAAATGGGATATTTTTTAAATAATACTTTTTCAAAAATTCCAAAAAAATTAGAAATCTTTGGAAGATATGCTTCCTATGATCCTAATATTGATGTATCAAATAATAATGAGCAGGAATATACTTTTGGAGTAAACTGGTTTTTTCATAAACACAAAAATAAATTGACATTAGAATATTCGTATTTAGACTTTGATGAATTTTCTTCAGTGGATAAATCTGGTAGTAGGGTTAGGCTGCAATGGGATATTTCAATTTTTTAGAAGAGTAAGATCTTAAATAGTATCTTTATAAAAAACTAATAATGGACTTAAATAAAATTTCAAAATTAAAAAATATTAGTAGTAATAACTTTTTTTTACTTGCAGGACCTTGTGCTATTGAAAGTGAAAAGATGGCTTTACAGATTGCAGAAAAATGCATAGAAATTACAAGTAAGTTAGAAATTCCATATATTTTCAAAGGAAGTTTTAAAAAAGCCAATCGATCTAGAATTGACAGTTTTACTGGAATTGGGGATGAAAAAGCTTTAAAAATCCTTGAAAAAGTTGGAAAAACATTTGATATTCCAACGGTTACCGATATTCATGATACAAGAGATGCTGCAAAAGCTGCCGAATATGTAGATGTATTACAAATTCCAGCTTTTTTAGTTCGTCAGACAGAACTGGTTGTAGCTGCTGCTAAAACAGGAAAGGTTATCAATCTTAAAAAAGGGCAGTTTATGAGTCCACAGGCCATGCAACATGCGGTAAAAAAAGTTCATGATAGCGGAAATGAACAAGTATTGATTACGGATAGAGGCACTATGTTTGGCTATCAGGATATGGTTGTTGATTTTAGAGGAATCCCCGAAATGCAGCAATATGCACCAACTATTTTAGATATTACACATTCTTTGCAACAACCCAATCAAACTAGCGGGGTTACTGGAGGCAAACCCGAATTGATAGAAACCATTGCCAAAGCAGGAATTGCTGTAGGTGTTGATGGTATATTTCTTGAAACTCATTTTGATCCAAGTATTGCAAAATCTGATGGGGCTAATATGTTAAAATTAGAATATTTAGAAGGCCTACTTATCAAATTGGTGGCAATTAGAAAAACAATCAATCAATTTTAAACTGGTAATTAAGCATTTTTTAGATTGTAGATAGTTTTGGCCGGGTTATCACTTTTAAAAACAAAACTACCAGCAACAAAGGCGTTCGCACCTGCTTCAGTCAGTTTACTAATATTTACATCATTAACACCTCCATCTACTTCTATGATTACTTTTGACTTGGTTTTATCAATCAAGCTTCGTAATTGCTTCACTTTTTTATAAGTATTCTCAATAAAATTTTGTCCGCCAAAACCGGGATTAACACTCATGATTAAAACCAGATCCAAATCCTCAATAATATTTTCCAATACTGAAACCGGTGTATGTGGATTTAGAGAAACTCCCGCTTGCATTCCTTCTGCTTTTATTGCCTGAATTGTTCGATGTAAATGTGTACAAGCTTCATAATGAACGGTTAATATATCAGCACCAACTTTTTTAAAAACATTGATAAACCTGTCAGGATCAACGATCATCAAATGCACATCTAATGGTTTTTTTGCAATTTTATTGATAGCGGAAATAACGGGCATTCCATAAGATATATTTGGAACAAAAACACCATCCATGATATCCAAATGAAACCAATCGGCTTCACTTTTATTTACCATTTTTATATCGCGTTCCAAATTTCCAAAGTCGGCAGCAAGTAATGAAGGAGCAATTATTCGTTTCATGAATATGAGGTTTTAAGCAAAAATAACATAAAAAAGAAAAGCTCACGAAAAATCATGAGCTTTATTTAATATTTTGAAAACAATATATTTATCCTAAATAAGATCTTAAAATCTTACTTCGTGAAGTATGTTTTAATCTTCTTATCGCTTTTTCTTTTATTTGACGAACTCTTTCACGGGTGAGATCAAAAGTTTCTCCTATTTCTTCTAGGGTCATAGGGTGCTGATTTCCAAGTCCGAAATATAATTTCACAACATCTGCCTCTCTGGGAGTTAATGTTTCTAAGGCTCTTAAAATTTCTACCTGTAATGATTCATGTAATAAAGCTCTATCAGGATTTGGAGATTCACCAGATCTTAATACATCGTATAGATTAGAATCTTCTCCTTGAATTAAAGGAGCATCCATTGATACATGACGGCCAGAATTCTTCATAGACTCTTTTACATCCGTAACAGTCATATCCAATTCTTTTGCTATTTCTTCAGCAGAAGGTGGTCTTTCATTTTCTTGCTCTAATCTTGCAAAAGTTTTATTGATCTTATTGATAGAACCAATTTTATTTAATGGTAAACGAACAATTCTTGACTGTTCTGCCAATGCTTGTAGAATAGATTGGCGTATCCACCAAACAGCATAAGATATAAATTTAAATCCACGAGTTTCATCAAATCTTTTTGCCGCTTTTATTAATCCTAAATTACCTTCATTAATTAGATCAGGAAGTGTTAAACCCTGATTTTGATATTGTTTTGCTACAGATACAACAAAACGCAAATTAGCTTTTGTCAACTTTTCCAAAGCTATTTGATCGCCTGCTTTGATACGTTGCGCTAATTCTACTTCCTCATCGGCAGTAATCAAATCAACCTTACCAATTTCTTGCAAATATTTATCTAACGACGCTGTTTCACGATTGGTAACTTGTTTGGTTATTTTTAACTGTCTCATAAATTTTATTTAAATGTTTATCCATATTAGTGGTGTACTTACATATACGTAAGAATAGATGTAAATGTTACAAAAGGGCAAAAATAATCTTATGAAGGCCAAATGAATATTTACATTAACCCAAGAAAAGATATTTTATTTATAGTTTAAAAATAAAAAAAGCTCCCATATATTGGGAGCTTAAAATTATTCTTTGAAGAGATAAATTTACCTATTGTCTTTTGACCTTCTGTCGTCTCTGCGATTATCGCGGTTACGATTATCTCTTCCTCTGTTATTGTCTCTTGGAGGTCTTGCAACATAACCTTCTGGTTTTTCCAGCAAAGCCTTATAAGATACTTTTTCTTTTCGTGTTCTTGGGTCAACACCAAAGTATTTAACTTCGATGATATCACCAAGGTTTACAACATCAGTAACATTGTTTGTGCGTTCCCATGCCAATTCACTAACATGTAAAAGCACTTCGTTACCTGGAGCTTCAACATATTCTACAACAGCACCAAAATCAAGAATTTTAATAACTTTTACTTTGTAAACTTCACCTTTTTCAGGTTTGAATAATAATGAATCAATTTTTGCTAAAACTGCTTCAATTCCATCTTGATTTGTACCTAATATTTCAACAATACCTTCTTCAGTAACAGGGTCTTCATTAATTACAATTGTACATCCTGTTTCTTTTTGTAATTCTTGAATTACTTTTCCGCCTGGTCCAATCAATGCACCAATATATTCGCCAGGAATGGTTCTGGTAACCATTTTAGGAGCATGTGTTTTAACATCAGCATTTGGTTC
>JAUWUU010000116.1 GCA_030617765.1 Flavobacteriia bacterium
ATCGAAAGAGCATTTAGGATGTCTAAAACAGATTTAAAGGTTCGTCCAATATATCATCAAAAATCAAAGAGAATAGAATCACATCTAATAATTTCATTTTGCAGTTATAAAATATACAAAGAGCTTGAACGACAACTAAAAGTAAAGGGAAGTACAATTAGTCCCGAAAAAGCAATAGATATATTAAAATCAATTTATGGGATTAGAACCACTTTACCTATATCAGGCAAGTATCATGAAATAATAATGGCTAATACTAATGAACAAAAAAATATTTTAGACCTATTTGATGTTAAATATTGACTTGGGTGACCCAAATGGCGAAGTCAGGAAAATTTTTGTTTCTCTTAGTGATTGGAATTATTTCATCTCTTTTACTTTTCCTTTAAAACCTTTTTTATAATATTGGTTCCGGTCATAGCCGAAGCGGTAAGAACTCCTGAAAATAAGGCACCTCCAACGCCACAACTAACAATATCTTGCCCAGTAAGGTAAAAGTTCTTTATTGGCGTTCTTGGTCTTAAGAACTTTTGTCTAAAACGTTTTGGACTATGGTCTATTCCGTAAATTTCTCCTTTTTCATAATTTAAAAATTTTTGTGTAGAAAGAGGTGTTGACAATTCATAATAATCTACTTTTCCTTTTACCTGAGGTAATTGCTTGTAAAGTTCATCGAGTAATCGTTGAGAAATTTTTTCTTTTAGAACTTCATAATCAGAACTTCTTTTCATCCATTTTGAGCCTTCCCATTTTTTAAACATATCATAGGGTGCCAAAGTTACTATATCAATTGTACTTCGTCCGGGATATCTGTTTTGCCAGTCAGGATCTTTTGCTGATGGAAATGAGATAAATATCAGAGGAAAAGGCTTATTGATATCATCTAAATATCTTTCCACACAAGTGTCGTGATCACAATCGTCAGGATAGATCCAATAATTGGTTTTTGGAAGTTTTAGTTCTTCTGTAGTTCCTTTTAATCCGATATACAAACCAACATGTGATACAGAATGATCTACTTCTTGTAATTGAGCTTTCAAATTAAATTTTGCAATAGTCTCCCGGGGTAGAAGTTCATTAAAAGTATGCATAACACCGGTACCGCTAACAATATTTTTTGCATAGAATTTTTTGCCATCTGTCATTTTTACACCTATAGCAGTATTATTTTCAATAATGGTCTTATCAACTTCGGCACTGATAAGGATGGTGCCACCCGATTTTTCGATCAAAGGATCTATGGTCTTAACGATCTGTGATGATCCGCCTATTGGAAAACTACCACCGTTAAAATAGTGGCTTACTAAAAGGGCATGCATTAAAAAACTACTTTTTTTAGGGGGTAATCCGAAGTCGCCGTATTGGCTTGTTAAAACTTTTATTAATTCTTCGTTTTTAGTGATAGTGCTCAATACTTCATAAGTAGTTTTATCAGAATACTTATACAGAGGATTTCTAAGAAAACCACCAATTAAATTACTTGCTATTGGTGGTATCACTTTATCAATTTGAAATTTTCTTATTGTTTTGGATGCAGCAAAAACAGTTTCAATATATTTATCAATTGCTTCTTTTTCATCAGGAAAATAAGATATCATTTTTGTTTTAAATTTTTTGACACCTTTAACAAAATCATAAGATTTATTGCCAATTATAATTTTATCATAAACTTCTCCCAAATCTTCCCAATGTAACTGTTTATCAGTAATATAATCAAAGAGTTGTTTCAATATACTTTTAGGATTTTGCATTTGGCCAATATAATGTATGCCAACATCCCATTCGTAATCTTTACGTTTAAAAACATGTGTAAATCCCCCAGGAGTATAATGACGCTCTAAAATAAGTACTTTTTGTCCTTCTTTTGCTAAAAAAGCACCAGTTGTTAATCCGCCCATACCTGAACCAATAATGATCGTATCATAGTTTTTTTGAAGTTGAGAATTTTGTTTATAAGATTGTATCATAGTATGAAAGTTTCAAGAATTACAATTTACAAAATAAGTATAAGATATTATTATTTCTATGAGATTTTAAGAGTTTGTTCTTATTTTTATAGTAAAATATTTTACTTTTATTTTTCATTCAAACATTTAGAAACATCATGAGAAACAAAATAATTGGGTTTTTAGTTTTTATATTTTTTAGTCTGCAGCTTTTAGCTCAAAAAGAGGAAAGTATTACACTAAGCACTAAAACAGGAAATATTGAAGGTACACTTTTGTTTCCCGAAAAGGAAAATAATATACCTGTAGCTTTAATTATTTCCGGTTCCGGACCAACCGATAGAGATGGTAATAATCCATATATGAAGAATAATTCCCTGAAAATGATAGCCACGGGTTTGTCAGAAAAGGGTATTGCAACTTTGCGGTATGATAAACGTGGAATTGCCAAAAGTAAAAATGCCGGTTTGAAGGAAAACGATCTGCGTTTTGAAAATTATATAGATGATGCCAAACAATGGGTTGAATTGTTGAAAAATGATATAAGGTTTAATCAAGTAGTAGTTATTGGGCATAGTGAAGGATCATTAATCGGAATGATAGCATCGCAACAAACCAATGTTGATAAATATATTTCAGTTGCCGGAGTTGGAAGACCTGCAGCAGATATTTTAAGAACTCAACTAGCGGGTCAGCCTTCGGTTGTCTTAGATACTGCACTTCCAATTATTGATAAATTAGAAAAAGGAGATACGATAACTGAGGTTCCACAAATGTTAAATTCTTTATTTCGGCCAAGTGTACAACCATATATAATTTCATGGTTTAGATATGACCCGCAAATAGAAATAGCAAAATTGAAAATATCGGTCTTAATCATTCAGGGCAATACAGATATTCAGGTGACAGTTAGTGAAGCAAAATTATTAAAAGAAGCCAATCCTAAAGCAGAATTAGAAATAATTGATGGAATGAATCATATTTTGAAAGAAGTTGAAATGGACAGACAAAAAAATATCCAAACTTATAGTCAGCCTGATCTTCCCTTAGAAGAAGGCTTGATAGATATAATTTTTGAGTTTATTAATCTTATTTAAAACTATCTGAAGTTTTGATGGCAATAGATTGGTCATATTTAATATAATTCATTAACTTTATTAAAAATGAATGCCATGATATGAAAAGGCAAATGTTATTTATTTTTCTTTCACTTCAAGTGATTTTTGCTAATTTATCTTATTCCCAGAGCAATGTTGGTGAAAAAAGATTAGCAGAAATAACGCCCCTTTTTCAAAACCAGCTTCCACTTTCAATTCAATTAAAATTCTCCATTAAAAATATAAAAAAGAATACAAATGACAGTACATATATTGAATCAACATTATTTTATAAAAATGAAACAGTAGAATGGGATTCTATAAATATTAAACTTAGGGTTCGAGGAAGTTATAGACGAGAAAACTGTTATTTCGTTCCCCTAAAATTGAAATTGAAGAAATCGACAACAAAAGGAACTCTATTTGAAGGAAACAAAAAATTAAAAGTTGTTCTTCCATGTTTGATAGAAAAATACAACGATGATTATGTTGTAAAGGAATATATGGCCTACAAATTATACGAAATTATTTCACCTTATCATTTCGAAACACGATTAGCGAATATTGATCTTATTGAAGAAAAGGGTAAGCGGAAAAGAAAGCATGAGTTAAAAGGAATCATAATTGAAGATATTGATAAGGTTGCCGAACGTTTTAATGGTAAGGAGTTTGATAAAATGATCCATCCAATGAATCTGGACACCATTACAGCTGTAAAAATTTCATTTTTTCAATATTTAATTGGAAACACTGATTTTTCATTAAAACACCAACATAATGAAAAGTTATTATTTATCGACAAAAAGTTTATTAGTATCCCATATGATTTTGATATGTCAGGTCTTGTAAACTCAAGTTATGCAGTGGTTTCAAATATTCAAAATATACCACTATCAATTACTGAGGTTACACAACGATTATACAAAGGCTATAAAAGAGACGAGTTACTACTACAAGAAGTAAGAGAGGATTATATTAATCATAAAACTCAAATATTTATTGCAATTGATAATTTAAAAAAATTCTTTAATGATCCAAACCAATTCTTTGAGGCTAAAAAATTTATAGTTGAGTTTTATAAGATTCTAGAAAACGATAAAAAATTCGAAAAGTACTTTATTAGTCGTGCAAGAACCAAATAATCGAATTCAAGTTATTAAGTGCTAAGTCTCTGATAATTAGTTAAATTAGGCATATATTTAAGAAAAAATAAGTTATGAAACGGGTCGATTTTTTTTCATTATCTTGGTTGTGATAATATCATCAAAAAAATCAATATTAATAGGATAAATATTAAAACATTGTAAGTCTGAATTATTTTGGTTAATTATATATTTAAGCTACATCATTTAAATAAAAACTAATATATATTTGTGTTTATAAAAATCTTAAGGCATTTTATGAAAAATCTTTTCATTTTTTTTTCTTTAATTTTTTTTCTTTTGTCTTGTGCAAAAGATGAACAATCAAAATTAACCATTGCAACTGCAGCCAATATGCAGTTTGCGATGAAGGAGATTGTACAATCCTTTGAAAAAGAAACTGGAATTTCCTGTGAAATGGTGATTAGTTCTTCAGGAAAATTAACTGCACAAATTAAAGAAGGAGCACCCTATGATATTTTTGTTTCCGCAAATATGAAATATCCAAACGAATTGTATAAATCGGGTTTTACTTTAAAACAACCTGATATTTATGCTTATGGGAAACTGGTTATGTGGTCAATAAGGAAGGATATTAAACTTTCATTTGAGGTCTTAGAAGATGAGCACATAAAACATATTGCTATGGCAAACCCTAGAACTGCACCTTATGGCTTTTCTGCAAAGGAAGTTTTGATCAATAAAGGTCTTTACCAAAAAATTGAAAAGAAATTAGTTTTTGGTGAGAGTGTGTCACAAACCAATCAGTTTATTACTTCGGGAGTTGCTGAGGTTGGATTTACTGCAAAATCGGTTGTAATGGCACCCAAAATTAAAGAGGATAGTAATTGGTTAGAGATTGACTCGAATCTATATTCACCAATTGCGCAAGGAATGGTGATCCTGATCAATAGAAAAGAGCAAGAACAAAATGCAAAAGAGTTTAATTTTTTTTTACTTTCTTCAAAAGGTAAAGAAATTTTAAATAATTTTGGTTATTCAGTAATAGATTAAATGAATATAATTCAAGGTAAAATTGTATCGGTTAATGTGAATGGAGAATTGTCTTTGGTAAAATTAAAAGCCGGAGATATTAAGCTTACAACAATTGTAATTGATACACCCCAAACATCGTCGTATTTAAAACCAAACAATTCCGTTAAGGTTATTTTTAAAGAAAACGAAGTAATCATTGCTAATGCGATTGATTGCTCAATTAGTTTACAAAATAAATTTTATGGCGAAATAATTTTTATTGAATCCGATAAATTACTGAGTAAACTGATCATAAAAACGTCGGTTGGGAATATTACCTCGATCATTACATCAAATGCTGTAAATCAATTAGATTTGCAGGTAGGAAAAATGGTTACAGCAATGATAAAAACCAATGAACTAATGCTTTCAGAATAATGGATTGGTCTCCTTTAATCTTAACATTTAAATTAGCACTTATCACAACATTATTGTTGCTGGTAGTATCAATTCCTTTAGCTTATTGGTTGGCATACAGCAAATCAAGGGTAAAACCTATTGTAGAAACATTGGTAAGTATGCCTCTGGTTTTGCCACCCACAGTTTTAGGTTTTTATATGCTGATCGCTTTTAGTCCTTCAAATGCTTTTGGTAATTGGTTAGATGAATGGTTTGGTTTGCGTTTTATTTTTTCGTTTGAAGGATTGGTATTGGCATCAATTATTTACAGTTTACCTTTTATGGTACATCCCATTCAATCAGGTTTCAATAATTTATCCACATCTCTTAAAGACGCTGCCTATGTAATGGGGAAATCAAAATTCACAACACTTTTTAAAGTTTTATTACCCAATATTCGCCCGTCATTATTAACGGGAATTATTTTGGCGTTTGCGCATACCATTGGTGAATTTGGTGTGGTTTTGATGATTGGCGGAAATATATCCGGAAAGACAAGAGTTGCATCTATTGCCATTTATGATGAAGTGGAGACTTTAAATTATGATGCAGCCAATATGTATTCCCTAATTTTATTTGGGATTACTTTTATGATTTTATTGTTTGTTTATTTGGTAAATGGAGGATATTTAAAAAGATTTTGGCAATGATTTCAGTAGTATTACAAAAAAAGTTAAAATCTGCAACTGGGGATATGCAATTGGATGTTGCATTTGAGATCAAGAAGGGGCAGTTAGCAACCTTATACGGAAAATCAGGAGCAGGAAAGACAACAATTTTCAGAATTTTAGCAGGTTTACTAAATTCAGATCAGGGAAAGATTACAGTAAATAATACTATTTGGTTAGATACTGAAAAAAAAATAAACCTCCCGCCTCAAAAGAGGAAAATTGGTTTTGTTTTTCAAGAATATGCTTTGTTTCCCAATATGACAGTTTTGGAGAATTTGAAATTTGCTCTTAGAAATAATAAAGATGATAGTTTTGTTAAAGAACTTATTGAAATAGTGAAACTAGGTGATTTGCAGTTTCGTAAACCCGATACACTCTCGGGAGGACAAAAGCAACGCGTGGCTTTAGCAAGAGCACTGGTGCAAAAACCAGAAATATTAATGTTAGATGAGCCATTATCTGCATTAGACTTTGAAATTCGCAATAAATTGCAACAGTATATTTTACAAGTACACAGAGAGTTTAATCTAACTACAATATTGATCAGTCATGATATTTCTGAAATTATCAAAATGTCTGATTATCTGATAGAGTTGGATCATGGTAAAATCATCAAACAAGGTTTGCCAACTAAGGTTTTAACGCAAAACAAAGTAAGCGGAAAGTTTCAACTTCACGGAGAGATTCTGGCAATGGTAAATCAAGATTTTATATTTATTATTACGGTTTTAATAGGTAAAGAAATTATTAAAGTTGTAGCTGATGCAGACGAATCTAAAAAATTAAACATCGGAGATAAAGTTATAATTGCTTCAAAAGCTTTTAATCCGATTATCTATAAAATTGATTAAATCTTTTATGATTTTTTTAAATTTGTTAGAAAACATTTTTTTGATAGAAATGGAATGTTAAATGTCTTTTTTATTTTTTATTTAATCATTATCTTGTGGTTGTAAAAAAATCAAATAAATCGATCAATAACTTCTTTAAAAACATGAAAACTAAATTTCACAAAAACAGTAAAAAATACTTTTCTGTTGCAATATTTTGGTTTATTGTAATAGGATATTTTAATATGTTTTCATCAGCTACAGCACAGCAAATTGTCACTTCTGACCACATACAATTTAGTGGAATTGTAAAAAACAGTAAAACAAAAAAAGCATTAGAGTTTGCGAGTATTTCGGTAAGTGAAACTAATATCTCTACAATATCTAATTCTGATGGTGAGTTTTTATTGAAGGTTCCTAAAAGCGCTATGGATAATAGTGTTACAATAACATATTTG
>JAUWUU010000021.1 GCA_030617765.1 Flavobacteriia bacterium
AACTTAACTTTTCACTCTGATTTCCAATTAAAATTCGGTGACGACCTTGTTGTCGTAAACGACCAAATTACTTTGTTATTTGTTAATACAGATGATGGCTGGAAAATGGTTCATGAGCACCATTCCCCATTGAAAAAATAACCTATCTATTTAAATATTAATCCCCTAAATATATACTATTATGAAAACAAGAATAGCATTTACATTTATTTTAATTTTTGGTTTTATTCTTATCAGTTGTAATGACAATGATGAAACCATAAAAACTGTAGAACTAAAAGATCTTATTAATCCTGAATTTCCAGAAGCAAAGGAAGAGGTGATGAATACTTTCGGTGAAATTGCACAAAGCATTATAGATGGGGATATGGATAAACTAATTGCTTTTCATGCCTATAGTCCGAAGTTTACAGAATTCAAGAACGGAGAACCGCGTAACGGCGGTGTAGCTAATGAAGCGTATGAACGCAATGTTTTTGGTTCTGTAACTGAAGTAGTAAAATTTGGTGCTGATGATTTGCAAATTGCCGTGTATGGTGATGTAGCCAATTTAACTTTTCACTCAGATTTCCAATTAAAATTTGGAGATGACCTTGTTGTAGTAAACGACCAAATTACTTTATTATTTGTTAAGACAAAAGATGGCTGGAAAATGGTTCACGAACATCATTCTCCATTGAAATAATAAAGTGCTAGAATATTTAAGTCTTATATTAAACTTCCATTAAACAGTCCAAAAATAGAGATTAATAAGCCTACCAATGTTGGTAGGTTTTTTCCTTCTTCTAATCTTTTCAAATAATCTTGAGAATTATATTTTCTACTAATTTCTAATTTCTAAAATAGATGTTTGTTAATAGGAATAAAATATTATTTTTGGTGAGGATTTCAAATATTGTTTTTATAAAAATTTTTTACAAAATGAGAAAAGTATTATTTCTTTTATTTTTTATCTCATCTTTTGGCTTTTCTCAAAACAAAACCATTCCTTTTCAAAAAGGAGAATTTTTAAAATATAAATTATCATACGGTTTAATACACGCAGGTTTTGCAACCCTTGAAGTTGATGAAATTAATGAAGGAAATAAAGATTTAATTCATATTGACGGAAATGGCTGGACTGTTGGAATGGTGGATTTCTTTTTTAGTGTAAAAGATAATTACCAAACATATTTTGATAAAAACACTTTTCAACCCCATCGTTTTATTAGAAAAATTGATGAAGGAGGATATACAAAAGATAAAGAAATTTTATTTGATTTTCAAAAACACAGAGCAACGGTAAAGGATTATAAAAATAAAAACGAAAAATCTTTTACTATCCAAAATGATATTAACGATATGCTTTCTTCTTTTTTTTATTTAAGAAGTATAAGTTTTGATAATATTAAACAAAACGAGATTATTGCTATTAAAATGTTTTATGATGATAGAACAGAGAATATCAATGTAAAATTTTTGGGGAGAGAGATTATTAAAACAAAATTTGGAGAGATCAAAACAATCATCATTAAACCAGAAGTTGAAACAGACAGAGTATTTAAAGAAAAAGAAGGTGTAATTATTTGGATTTCAGATGATAATAACAAAATTCCTATAAGAATAAAAGCAAATATTTTAGTTGGTTCTATCAAAGCTGAACTGTATGAATTCAAAGAACTTGCCAATACTTCAACTTTTAACTAAATTATTACGGTATTATTTGGTAAAATAAATAGATTTGCAGATTATTAAAAAGGAAAAGGGTTAATGAAAAAAATATTAATTATTGTACTTGGATTTTTGATCTTTCAGGCTTGTAAGAAAGATGTTATAGAACCAGAGATTCAGACTGAAATAATCGAGACAAAACCAAAGATCATTGAGGAGTTTGGATATGTTTTAAATAATTACAAAGTAATTAAAGATACGATTAAAAGTGGAGAGAGTTTTGGAGAAATATTAGACCGTCATCATATTGATTATAAGGCAATTTATAAAATTGCCGCTGCTGCAAAAGACACTTTCGATATTAGAAAATTAAGAGCGGGTAAACCGTATGTAATTTTAGCCAAAAAAGATTCTACTGAAAAAGCACAAGTATTCATATACCAACGTAATAAAGTAGAATATCTTATTGTAGACTTCACAGATTCTATTGAAACAAAGTTTTGCAGAAAAAAAGTTAAAACAGTAATAAAATCAGCATCTGGTGTTATTGAATCTTCCTTATCGGAAGCTATTGAGAAACAAAATTTAAATTATATCCTGGCTCTAGAAATGGCAGATATTTACGCTTGGACAATTGATTTTTTTCATCTTCAAAAAGGAGATTCTTTTAAATTAATTTATGAAGAAAAGTTTATAAATGATACCGTTTCTGTTGGAATAGGAAATATAAAAGCCGCTTATTTTAAACATAAAAATACACCCTTATACGCCTTTAATTTTGTAACCGATTCTACAAAAAACATCAATGATTTTTATGATGACAAAGCCAAAACTTTACGTAGAAAGTTCTTAAAAGCGCCTTTAAAATTTGGTAGAATTTCTTCTCGTTATAATTTAAACCGACGAATTAAATTTTATGGTTATAGACCAAAAGCTCATAAAGGAACTGATTTTGCAGCACCAATTGGTACGCCCATCATGAGTACAGCGAGTGGTACCGTTATTGCCTCAAAATATGCCGGAGGAAATGGTAATTATGTTAAAATTAAACATAATGCTACTTATTCTACGCAGTATCTGCACATGAGAAAACGAAAAGTAAAAAAAGGAGATTATGTTAAACAAGGCGATGTAATTGGGTGGATAGGAATGACCGGTAATACTGCTGGCCCACATGTGTGTTATCGTTTTTGGAAAAATGGTAAACAAGTAGATCCGTTTAAACAAAAATTACCTTCAGCAGAACCGATTAAAGAATCTTTAAAAGATAATTATTTTACTTATATCAAACCATTAAAAGAAGAAATAGATAATATTCCTGAAAGTTATTTAAAAAACACTATTAAAGAAAATTAAATAAGACTTCTCAATAATTTCTCTTAAGACCTTGTAGTTTTTAATTAATTAAAAAAACGCTGTCTAAAAACTAGTTACATTTTAGTATTTTGTAAAACCTTGATTATTACATACTTGATTATTATTTTAAATTATAAATTTTTAAGGAAACTAAGAGATAGCTATTACCCAGCTCAAAACAAGTTTTTTTAGAGTTTCTTATAGATTAGATTTCTAAAGCACAACCAAAAATATTAATAGAATCACATCTTTTCAGCTATTGGTAAATTTATCTTTAAATTTGCAATCCAAATTATTAGAAAAAACATTTATTATGCCTTTAAAAAACATAAACCCTACAACCACAAAATCCTGGAAAAGATTAGAAGATCATTTTGAACAGATCAAAGATGTTCATATGAAAACCCTTTTTCAACAAGACAAAGAAAGAAAGAAAAAATTTATATTAACAACTGAAGAATTTACCTTAGACCTTTCAAAAAACAGAATTACAGAAGAAACGTTACAATATTTACTAGAACTCGCAAATGAATCAGAATTAAAAGACGCTATTACAAAATATTTTAATGGTGATATAATAAATCAAACAGAAAACAGAGCAGTTTTACATACAGCATTACGGAACCAAAACAGTAATAAAATTCTTGTAAATGGCCAGGATGTAATGTCTGAAATTCAAGAGACACTTAAAAAAATAAAGTCCTTTTCCAAGAGTGTTATTACAGGTGAGTTTAAAGGTTATACCGGAAAAGCAATTACCGATGTTGTAAATATAGGAATTGGCGGTTCTGATCTCGGTCCAAGAATGGTGGTAGAGTCTCTTCAATATTATAAAAATCACTTAAACACACATTTTGTGTCTAATATTGATGGTGACCATGTAGCTGAGACAATTAAGAATTTAAATCCTGAAACCACTTTATTTGTTATTGTATCAAAAACCTTTACCACGCAGGAGACGTTAACAAATGCTGAAACCATAAAAAAATGGTTTTTATCTCAAGACTTTGGGACAAAAGAAAGTGATATCCAACACAATTTTATAGCTGTATCTACGAATCTTGAAAAAGTCTTAGATTTTGGAATAGCAAAAGAAAATATTTTTACCATGTGGAATTGGGTAGGTGGTAGATATTCACTTTGGAGTGCTGTAGGCTTATCTATTAGTTTGGCTGTTGGCTTTGATAATTTCAATTCTTTATTGAAAGGTGCATTTGCAATGGATGAACATTTTAGAAAAACCTCTTTTGATAAAAATTTACCTGTCGTTTTAGCTTTATTGAGTATTTGGTATAACAATTTTTTTGATACTGAATCAGAAGTCGTGATTCCATATACCCAATACTTAGAAAAATTTGCACCATTTTTACAACAATTATCTATGGAAAGTAATGGTAAATCAACTGATAGAAATGGCAAAAAAGTAACATATCAAACCGGTAATATAATTTGGGGTAATACTGGTACCAATGTACAACACGCCTTTATGCAGTTGGTTCATCAAGGTACCAAGATTATTCCTGTTGATTTTATAGGGTTTGAAGAATCTTTACACGGCAATCAAGATCACCATCATAAGTTAATGGCAAACTTTTTTGCTCAGGCAGAAGCATTATATGCAGGAAAAACAATAGAAGAAGTGCATTTAGATATGAAATTCCATGGAGATTCTAAAAAAATAAACAAGCTACTACCATTTAAGATCTTTGAAGGTAATCGCCCATCAAATAGCGTACTAATTAAAAAATTATCCCCTTATAATCTCGGTTCATTAATAGCTTTATATGAACATAAAACTTTTGTACAAGGTGTTGTTTGGAATATCTATAGTTTTGATCAATTTGGTGTAGAACTCGGAAAGGAATTGGCACAAAAACTCCTAGTTAAATAAAAGTTAAGAACAGTTAATAATTTCTTAACAAATTAACCCTTACACTTAAATTTTTTTATGTAGTTTTGCCGAAGTTATTAACTCAAATTAAACTATATATGAGAAATTTTAAAAACCTTTTAGTTGCTATGTTTATTATGACTTCAGCAACTTTATTAGCTCAGACTCAGGTTACTGGTACTGTAATGGATGGAGACGGACCTCTACCTGGAGCAAATGTTATTGAAAAAGGAACAAGTAACGGTACAACTACCGATTTTGACGGAAACTTCATTTTACAAATAAATGAAGGAAGTGGAATTTTAGAGATCTCTTTTGTTGGTATGACAAAAAGAGATATTGCTTTTACAGCTGTTAGTGGCGAAACAATTAACATTGGTAACATTACTTTGGCTCAAGACGAAAATGTATTGGATGAAGTTGTAGTAACCGGAGTAGTTGACTTTGCAAAAGAAAGAGAAACACCTGTAGCTGTTTCTACAATTAGAGCGATTGATATTCAAGAAAATTTAGGTACACAAGAGTTACCTGAAATTTTAAATACAACCCCTTCAATTTATGCTACAAAACAAGGTGGTGGTTATGGTGATTCTCGTATCAATGTTCGTGGATTTGATTCAAAAAATACTGCGATAATGATCAATGGTATGCCGGTAAATGATATGGAAAGCGGTTGGGTATATTGGTCAAACTGGGCTGGTTTATCTGATGTTACTTCTGCTATGCAAGTACAACGTGGTTTGGGTTCTTCTAAATTAGCAATTTCTTCTGTGGGTGGTACGATTAACGTTCTAACTAAAACATCTCAAGCAAGAGAAGGAGGAACGGTTGCTTTTACCCTTGGTAATGATAGCTACATGAAAGAATCTGCCAGTTATTCAACAGGATTGTTAGAAAATGGACTTTCAGCTTCTGTATTGTTAAGTCATTATTCAGGTGATGGTTATATAGATGGTACTAAAGGTGATGGTTGGAATTATTTTATTGGTTTAGGTTACGAAATTAATGACAAGCATTCTGTAATGTTTACATTTACAGGTGCACCACAATGGCATAACCAAAATTCTTATGCAAACCCAATCTCTGTAAGCCAACAATATGGTAAGAATGATGAGCCTAATAGAAAATACAATAGCAATTGGGGTTATTTGAATGGTGAAGAGTTTTCTTATAGAAGAAACTTCTATCATAAACCTATCATGTCATTGAACTATGATTGGTTAATTAATGACAAAATGAATTTATCAACCATTGTTTACGGCTCTTGGGGTCGTGGTGGTGGTACTGGTCCAATTGGTAAGATCAATGGAGCTAGAGATTATTATGGTCAATTTAAAGATGCAAATGGTTTGATTCGTTTTGATGATATCGCTAAATGGAATTCAGGTGGTAGTGTACCAGACTTCGGCGATGATAGAGTTGCTGATGATAATGGTCAATTTATCAATGATAGAAATAATGGATTTACACGTAGAGCTTCTATGAATTCACATGACTGGTATGGTATTATTTCAAATTTCCATCATGAAGTAAACGAAAATTTAAGTTGGGATATAGGTATTGATGGTAGAACTTATACAGGTTACCACTACAGAGTTGTAAATAATGATTTGGGTGCAGATGGTTATACAGATGATAGAGATAAAAATAATCCTAATAGAATGATCACAGAATATGTTTCTGCTTCACCTAGTTTTAATCCTTGGACGAATATTAAAGACCAACAAAAAATTGAATATTATAACACAGGAGGTGTTAAGTGGTTTGGTGGTTTTGGACAAGTTGAATATAAAACGGAAGTAATTTCAACATTCTTACAATTTGGTGTTTCAAATCAATCATTTCAACGTACAGATTATTTTAACTTAACTCCTGAGGATGAGGGAGGTCAGCAATCAGATTGGGAAAGCTTAGTTGGAGGTAATATCAAAGGAGGTATTAACTGGAATATCAATGAAAATCACAATGTATTTGCAAACACAGGTTATTACTCTAAGCAACCATTATTTAGTGCTGTTTACCCAAGTTATAATACTAATGATGTTAATGGAGGTTTAACAAATGAAACAATATATGGATTAGAATTTGGTTATAGTTTTATAATGAATAATTTTAATTTAAAAGCCAACGTTTATAGAACTTCATGGAAAGATGTTTTTAAACGCCAGGGTGTTACACTTGATGATGGTACACGTGGTTATGCAGATTTTCAAGGGATAGAACAAGTACACATTGGATTTGAGTTAGAATCATATTATAGATTAAATGATCATTTCTCTTTTAATGGTATGTTATCTATAGGTGACTGGCAATATAATGGAGATGTTACAGGAACACTATATAATGAAGATAATGAACAAATTGGAGATTCAGATGAAACTTTTTATTTAGACGGTGTAAAGGTGGGTGATGCAGCACAAACCACAGCAGCTTTAGGAGTTACTTATAGATTCTTAGATGGTTTTAACTTTGGTCTAAACTGGAGATATGCAGGTAATTTATATGCTCAAATTAATACAGATGATTTTGATCATGAAGATCATAACGGTTCTTTAGAGTTGCCATCTTTTAATTTGTTTGATGCAAGAATTTCTTATAATTGGAGAATGAAAAATAACAATTCATTAGTTTTTAGTTTTAATATGAACAATTTATTTGATGAATTGTATATTTCAGAATCAGATACCAATATTCATGCTGAGGCAGGTGATGATACCTGGAGAGGTGTTAATACCAGTAACCGTGTTTATTTTGGTTGGGGTAGAAGCTGGAATACTTCAGTTAAATTTAGATTTTAATAAACTTAGTATTTAAATAAATAATAATCTGTTTATTATTAAATACCCACTCTTAGTTTTTAGGAGTGGGTTTTTTAGTGAGACTCTAATTTTTTTTAAAATTAGTTAGTCGAACTAATCTCGCTTTTTAGCGGGATCTATCGTTAATCACTTTTTTGAGGACGATACAGTAAAAAAAAGGCTAATCCCGCTCATTATGGTAATCGTGATTGGCGGGATCTTAGTTTAAGAATGTAGATGGTCATTTTTTAGTCTAGCAGCTTATTCCCGCTACTAATAGCTATTGGGTTTTCGGGATCTTAGTTTAGGAATGCACACAATTAAAATAAGCTAGTTGAACCCGTCTTATTCTTAATTCTGTAAATAATTTACACTTGTTTTTTAATCTTGACTTAAATTAATACATTTGTTTAACTAAAAAACAAAATATTAAAACAAACTATTATGATTAAAATGCTACATTCATTTTGGGCAATTCTTACATTACTAATGCTGGTAATAACAGTTGTAAATGCAATCATCAGCCTTACATCAAATAAAGGTTTTGGAGAAAAAGACCTTCGTATTCCTCTTTTTACATTAATTGTAACGCACATACAATTGATATTGGGATTGATCGTTCTTTTTAGCTCGGCACATTTTACCTTTTTAAAAGATAATGGTATGGGTGCAGTTATGAAAAATGCAGAAGCGAGACTTTTTATTGTTGAACATCCTTTAATGATGATCATAGCAGCTGTAATATTAACCATCGGGTTTAAAAAACTTAAAAATAAAGCAACAGATAAAGGTTTGTTTAAAACTATAGCAGTTTATTACGGTATTGCTTTATTGTTGGTTTTGAGTAGGATTCCGTGGGGGCAGTGGTTCTAGAAAAGTAAAAAGTAAAAAATGATGGAGTGATAGAGAGACAGAAAGAAATTAATATTTCTTTGTAATCTTTGCATAATGCCTTTGCGTCCTTTTGCGAAAATAACAATTAAATTTAATATCATTTTAACTGTTTTTAAAAATAAAAAATTAATAAGAATCGGCCAACACAAATCAGGGATGTTCACCTGCATAGGAATCTTATAAACTAATATGAAATGAACATTATTAAAAAAATCCTTTCTTATCCTCTATCGATTATTTTTTACTTCATTTATAGTTTGATATTAATTGTTTTCCAACCCATTCAATGGTTGAGTTTAAAATTGGGAGGATATTCTGCACATAAAAAGTCAGTTGATTATTTGAGTTGTTTTTTAATGGGAAGTTTGTATGCTTTAGGAACTCGTATTAAGTTTATTAACAATCAAAAAATACCTGAGGGTGTACCATTGATTATTGTCTCTAACCATCAAAGTATGCATGATATAACAGGAATAGGATGCTTTATGCGAAAATACCATCCCAAGTATGTGTCAAAAATAGAATTGGGAAAAGGAATACCCAGTATTTCTTATAATTTACGACACGGAGGCTCGGTATTGATTGATCGTAAAAACCCAAAACAATCTATCCCTGCTATTATGGAATTTGGAAAATATTTAGAAGAATATAATCGTTCAGCTGTTATCTTTCCGGAAGGAACCAGAAGTAGAAATGGAGAACCAAAACGATTCTCTCAAAACGGACTTAAAATGATGGTTAGATATGCACCTTCATCATATGTAATTCCTATAACCATTAATAATTCATGGAAATTATTAAGACATGGTAATTTCCCTTTGGGAATTGGTGTTAAACTACTTTTTGAAGTACATGAACCCATTAAAAGCGATTCGATGCCTTTTGAAGAATTGTTTTTAAAAACAGAAAAAGCAATTAAGGATGCAGTAGTAATATAAAATATAAACGGGGCGAATGCAATTCGCCGCGTTTATATTTGAATTAAATTTTTGTACTTATTCACAAAGATCTTCAAGCGTTTCTTCAATATAACCTGGCGTACTCATTATTTTCATAAATGTTCCCATAGTTAATTCGGGCCAATGTAAAGCAATTCTATAGCGCCCGTGTAGCATGGTTGCAGTATTTCCTTGTAAAATAATTTCATAGGGCAGGGCAGCAAAGTGATCTTCACCTATGATAGGTAAAAAGAAATTCTCACCGCTTTCTTTGTCTAATAAACCAACTCCATAAACCGCAACTTTATTTGAATTAAATTTTAATTTATAAACTAATTTTGTATTTCCTTTTTTACTTGCTAGATTCTTTTCAATTGTTTGAACACCTTCTTCAAACGAACTGAATTTTTTTAAAGTAACAGGATCAGTAAAATAGGGCATCATCATTTTGTATTGATATTTTTTCAATTCTTTTTCTGATAGAGAACCTCCAAAAGGTTTGTTTTCACTTCCCAGAGGAGATAAAGCTGATTTTACGTCGTTAGCAACTTTTTGTAGAGCAGACTTATGTTTTGAATAATCATCCCGTAAATAAGCATTAAATAAATATGGGGGGTTTAAGTAGTTTATTGTGGTACTGTTATCACTTGCCTTTAAACCAACCTTTAAAGCAGCAGCTAGAGCACCGCGATCTTTTACTTTTAAAACAGTTGTTTGTAGATCTTTTCTTGAAAAAACAAGAACCAACATATTGGATTTATTTTCTGGATTGTAAGCACCAATAATATCAAAACCTTTATTATTTAAAGCAGATTTAACCTTTTCAGCAGTGTTCTGAAGATTATCATTGGAAACACCAACTTTTATATAAGGTGATAAATTTTGAGAATTAACAGAATGATATCCGGTAAACACAAAAAACAGAATAATAAAAAAGATAAATTTTTTCATAATTGTAAGCATTTTTAAATTTTGTGTAAAATTAAATGTTATGTAATGATAATTACATAACATTTATCATAAAACAGAAAAGTTTTTAATTTGGAGTATAAATAATAAAAAATTTAGCTAATTTTTTTTAAAACAAACAAACTTAAATGATAATAAATTATTCCGATAAGAAAACCCACAATAGCACCAATTATAATGTCTGTAGGGAAGTGTACACCCACATAAATACGACTATAAGCAAATAACAAGGGCCAGATAAAGAAAAGAAAAGTATAATTGTAATATTTTTTTAGTGTAAGATACATAAATACGGTAATGGTAGTAGATGTGGCAGCATGTGCCGAATAAAAGCTATAACCACCGCTATTTTTTAATATACGAATATACTGATTTATTGAAGGATCTTTAAGAGGACGTAATCGCTCAAAAGTATTTTTAATTAAATTGGCAAACTGATCTGAAAATGCAACCAGAATTGCTGTTAACAGTAAAAACACAAGCCCTTTTTTCCAACCAAAAACTTTAAAGATCAGGTATAAAAACAGTAAAAATAAAGGTATCCAGCTAAGTGTATTTGTGATGGCCAACCAAAAAGTATCCCAATTTTCGTTTCCTAACGAATTGAGATAAATAAATAATTCTTTATCATTATTAATAATCTTTTCGAGGAAAGTCAAATTATAAATTTCGTTTTATGGGTCCTGTGACATCGTCTATATTGTCTTGAACCTTATTTTTTATTTTGGTTACTTCTTTTTGAATATCACGCGTAAACTTTGTGTCAATATCTTTATCTATACCACTTTCAACGATTTCTTTTTTAACTTCATTGGTGGCATTTTTTAGCTGTTGCATACCCTTACCCAGGCCTCGGGCAATTTCAGGAATTTTATCAGCTCCAAAAAGCATCACTACAATCACTAGGATGATCAATATTTCGGCTCCGCTTATAAATAAATACATTGATATTGATTTAGATTACAAAGATAGTATAAATAGCTAATTTGAAAATGAATTAATTTGAAAATGCTTTTAAAACTTATTTTTTATTAAGCATTCTTTTTATCTCATTCAATTTCATTAAAGCTTCAATAGGAGTAAGAGTATCAATATTGGTAGTCAAAATTTCATCTTTTATTTCCTCTAATAATGGGTCATCTAGTTTAAAAAAACTCAATTGTAAATCTTCTTGGCTGGCATGTTTGAGTTTTTCCTGCATATCTTCAGAGGCATGACTTTTTTCTAATCTTTTTAGCATTTTATTGGCGCGATGAATAACCGGAGTAGGCATTCCCGCCAATTTTGCTACATAAATTCCGAAACTGTGTTTGCTACCACCCGTAACTAATTTACGTAAGAAAATTACTTTGTCTTTTAATTCTTTTACTGAAACATTAAAGTTTTTAACACGTTCAAAAGTTTCGGTCATATCATTGAGCTCATGATAATGTGTAGCAAATAGTGTTTTGGCTTTTGTAGGATGTTCATGAATGTATTCGGCTATAGCCCAGGCTATTGAAATTCCATCGTAAGTACTGGTTCCTCTTCCAATTTCATCTAATAAGATCAAACTTCGTTCAGATAGATTATTTAAAATACTTGAAGTTTCATTCATTTCTACCATAAAAGTAGATTCGCCCATCGAAATATTATCACTAGCACCAACACGGGTGAAAATTTTATCAACGATTCCAATACGGGCATTTTGAGCCGGAATATAACTACCCATTTGTGCCAACAAAACGATAAGTGCTGTTTGTCTTAAAATAGCAGATTTACCACTCATATTAGGTCCGGTAATCATGATAATTTGCTGCTGATTTCTATTCAAAACCAAATCATTGGCAATGTATTCTTCACCGGCAGGCAATTGTTTTTCAATTACAGGATGTCTGCCATTTTTTATTTCAAGATCGGTACTATCATCTAATATCGGTCTTATATAATTATTATCAATAGCATTTTTAGAAAAAGAGCTCAAACAATCAATTTGAGCTATGATTTGTGCATTTTTTTGAACTGGAGATATATAGTTTAACAAAAACTGTAAAAGCTCATTAAAAAGCGCTTGTTCAATTTGTCCGATTTTTTCCTGAGCACCTAATATTTTAGTTTCATATTCTTTTAATTCTTCAGTAATATACCTTTCTGCTGAAACCAAAGTTTGTTTGCGGATCCATTCTTCAGGAACTTTATCTTTATGGGTATTTCTAACCTCAATATAATAGCCAAATACATTGTTGAAAGCAATTTTTAAAGAACTGATACCGGTTCTCTTGGTTTCACGCTCCAACATAATTTTTAAATAATCTTTTCCAGAAGTTGATATTGCTCTCAATTTATCTAGTTCATCTGAAATTCCTTTGGCAATCACATTACCTTTATTAAGGTTTACAGGCGCATCTTCATTAATTGTTTCTAAGATCTTTTCACGCAAAACAAAACAGTTATCTATTTGTTTACCAAGTTGTTGTAAAGATTTATTTTTACTATTTTCAGCGAGCTCTTTAATTGGAACTATAGCATTTAATGAATTTTTTAACAAGACCATTTCTCGCGGATTGATCTTACCGGTTGCTATTTTTGATATAAGTCGTTCAATATCACTTATTTGATTGATTTGGTTTGTGATCTCATCAAATATTTTATCATTTTCTATAAAATATTTTACAACTTCATGTCGGTTTTGAATCTCTTTAATATTCTTTAGCGGTAGCGCTAACCATCGTTTGAGCAATCTTCCACCCATTGGTGAAATAGTTTTATCAATAACATCTAAAAGAGTCACGGCATTAGTAGCAGAAGAATAATACAATTCTAAATTACGAATGGTAAACCGATCCATCCAAACATAATTATCTTCTATAATACGTTTAATATTGCTAATATGATCTAGTTTATTATGCTGTGTTTCAGATAAATAAAATAAAATGGCGCCAGCTGAAATAATTCCTTCTTTTAGATCATCAATACCAAAACCTTTTAATGAAGTGACATTAAAATGTTTATAAAGGCTTTCATTGGCATAGTCTGTTTGAAAGATCCAATCATCTAAATAGAAAGTATAATATTGCTCACCAAGGAGTTTGTTGAACTTACTCTTGTTTTGTTTCTGGATTAAAATTTCGCTAGGATTGAAATTTTGAAGCAATTTGTCAATATGTTCTACATCCCCTTGCGCTGTTAAAAATTCTCCCGTGGAGATATCTAAAAATGATATACCAATGAGTTTTTTTCCAAAATGTACAGCAGCCAAAAAATTATTTGCTTTGGCTTGCAAAACTTCGTCATTTAGCGCAACACCCGGCGTAACTAACTCTGTTACACCACGTTTTACAATGGTTTTGGTCATTTTAGGATCTTCCAATTGATCGCAAATAGCGACACGTAATCCAGCTTTGACAAGTTTAGGGAGATAAGTGTTAAGTGAGTGGTGAGGAAAACCCGCTAAAGCAGTCTCACTTTCACTGCCTGCACCTCTTTTAGTTAACACAATACCTAAAATTTTTGCGGCTTTTTTGGCATCTAATCCAAAAGTTTCATAAAAATCACCAACCCTAAACAACAACATAGCATCAGGATATTTAACCTTGATATTATTATATTGTTGCATTAGCGGTGTAACTCTTTTTGTTTTAGACTTAGCCAATGTTAGGTGTTTTTTATATTAAATTTGTAGTTAATCGGTAAATAAACCCTCTAGCGACAAAGATATAATATTAAAGGTAAAATGAAAATGCAATTAAACGAAATACTTCTAGAATTAAAATCGATTTCTAATCCTGAAATTAAGGAAATAAAGGCGAAGAAATTTGGAATTATTAGTAAAAATTCATGGGGTGTTTATCAAAAAGATCTCACTGAATTAGCAAAGAAAATTGGTAAAGACACAATATTAGGAATTCAATTATTTGAAACCGGAATATATGATGCGCGATTATTATGTGCTAAAATCTGCAAACCTAAAGAAATAACTGAGGATCTGATGGATAATTGGATCAAACATTTTGATACCTGGGAAATTTGCGATTCATTTTGTATGCAGTTGTTTAAATTTCATCCTTTAGCAGTAGATAAAGCTATTGCATGGAGTAAGCATAAAAATGAATTTGAAAAAAGAGCTGGTTTTGTTTTGATGGCAACTTATGGTTTTGCTGATAAAAATGCACCCAATGAAGTTTTTGAACAATTTTTTCCCTTAATAGTTTCTAATGTTCATGATGACAGAATTTATGTTAAAAAAGCTGCGAATTGGGCATTGCGACAAATTGGGAAAAGAAATATTGATCTGCATCAAAAAGCGATTGAAACAGCGATTGAAATATTAAAACAAAATTCAAGATCTGCTCAATGGACCGCTAAAGATGCCTTACGGGAATTACAAGGTAAAAAGGTTAATATTTTGGATTATCCGAGAGAGATCTACAGGAAATAGAAAGATATCGATTATATAATAGCTGAATCTAATTCTGCAAAAACCTGTGATATTTGTAAGAAATAACATACATATTCTTTTTTCTTAGTTAATTTGCAATTGGTTTGAAAACGAATAAAATGCGAAAATTAAAAAATAGTGAATTAGGAAGATTGAATGTAGAAGAATTTAAAAAAGCGGTAAAAATTCCGCTAATTGTGATTTTAGATAATATTAGGAGTTTAAATAATATTGGTTCAGTCTTTAGAACTTCAGATGCTTTTATGATAGAAAAAATATATCTATGTGGAATTACCGCAAAACCGCCGCATAAAGAAATTCATAAAACTGCTTTGGGCGCTACGGAGTCAGTTGATTGGGAATATACAGAAGATACTTTAGAGCTAGTGAAAGAATTACAAAATAACAATGTTAAAGTTGTTTCAATTGAACAGGCAGAAAACAGTATAATGTTACAGGATTTTGTAATTCAAAAGGGTAATAAATATGCTGTAATTTTTGGTAATGAAGTAAAAGGTGTACAACAAGAAGTGGTAACTATTTCAGATCACTGTATAGAGATTCCTCAATTTGGCACAAAACATTCATTAAATATATCGGTGAGTTGTGGTGTTGTTCTTTGGGATATTTTTAAAAAGATCAAATACTAATATATGGATGATTATATTTTTTATATTCAGATTGGTTTAAATCATGTACTTGATCTAAAAGCCTATGATCACATCTTATTTTTAATTGTTTTGGCTGTTATTTTTGTTTTTAAAGATTGGAAAAAGGTATTGTGGATGGTTACTTTTTTTACAATTGGGCACACTTTAACATTAGCCCTGTCTGCTTATGGCATACTAAATATTGGGAGTGATATGGTTGAATTTCTTATTCCAGCAACAATTTTTTTAACCGCTATAGCAAACATATTATTTTCAAAAAGATCAAATAAGGAAACAAAAAGCAGGTTTAATATTTTTATTGCTTTTTTCTTTGGGTTAATACACGGATTAGGGTTTTCAAACTATTTTAAAATTCTAATAGATAAAGACGAATCTAAATTATTACCACTAATTGAGTTTGCCTTAGGCATTGAATTGGCTCAAATTATTATTATTTTTGTCGTACTTCTTTTCGGTTTTGTTTTTCAGACTATTTTCAAAGTAAACAAACGCGACTGGATACTTGTAATTTCTTCGGTTGTAGCCGGAATAACAATTCCGATGATGGCAGAAAGATTTATTTGGTAAAAGATTAACATCATTTTTTGAAATATTTCATTTAATTTCGTGACCAATAAGAAAAACCCGGATATGGATAAGAAAAAACGATTGCGATATGATATGGCTTATATGAGAATGGCTAAAGAATGGGCAAAACTATCACATTGTAAACGCAAACAAGTTGGTGCAATTATTGTAAAAGATAAAATGATAATTTCTGATGGATATAACGGTACTCCAAGTGGATTTGATAATACTTGTGAAGAAGAAGGGGGTACAACAAAATGGCATGTATTACACGCTGAAGCAAATGCAATATTAAAAGTCGCCGGTTCAACACAATCATGTGAGGGCGCTACCTTGTATTTAACTTTATCACCATGTAAGGAATGTAGTAAATTAATACATCAATCAGGAATTAAAAAAGTGGTTTATGCAAAGGCTTACAGCGATATTTCAGGATTAGAATTTTTAGAAAAAACAGATATTGAATTGATTCAATTAGATGATAATGAATAAAAAAACAAAAATATATTTTCCATTATTTTTGTCATTGGCAGTAGTATTAGGAATTTTTATTGGCAGTACTTTAAATTATAAAACAAGTACAGTTAAGTTTTTTGGAGGTAATGCCAAAGAAAAGAAAATTAAACGATTGATCAATTATATTCAATATGATTATGTTGATGAAGTTGATACCGATAGCTTACTCGACGGCGCCATTAGAGATATTTTAGGAAAATTAGACCCTCACTCTGTTTATATCCCACCAAAAGAACACGACAGGATCACTGAAACCATGAATGGTAAATTTGTTGGTATAGGAATACAATTCAGAATGTTTAAAGATTCACTTACAGTTATAAAAGTTTTAGAAAATGGCCCAAGTGAAAAAGCAGGGATTCAAGATGGTGATCGTATTTTAGTTGCCAATAACGATACTTTATACGGTAAAAATTTAAGTAGTGATTATATTATCAGTAAATTAAAAGGAGAACCAAATACACCTGTTGATATTACTGTTTATCGTAAATCGGAAAATAAAGAAATTCTATTTACAATTAACCGAGGCGACGTACTTATTAAAAGTTTAGATGCTTTCTATATGATCAATGATAGTCTGGGCTATATTAAGATCAACAAATTTGCTGCAACAACCTATGATGAGTTTAAAACAGCATTAGATGCTTTACTTAATCAAGGCATGCAAAAATTAGTATTAGATCTACGTCAAAACCCAGGTGGATTTTTACAAGTTGCAACTCAAATAATTGATGAATTTTTAGAAGATGATAAACTGATAGTTTTTACAAAAGATAAACGAAATAAAATTGATAAATCATTTGCAACAGCAAAAGGAGATTTTGAAAATGGCAGTATTTATGTTTTGATTGATGGAGGCTCTGCTTCAGCCAGTGAGATTCTTGCCGGCGCATTACAGGATAATGATAAAGGAATTATTATAGGTAGACGTTCTTTTGGAAAAGGGTTGGTACAACAAGAAATGGATCTGGGCGACGGTTCGGCTGTTCGTTTAACAGTTTCTAGATATTATACACCAACAGGTAGATCTATTCAAAAACCATATGACCACAACGGAAATAAAGATTATTTTAATGATAGTGAAAAACGATATTTTGACGGTGAATTAGTGAATGTTGATAGTATTAAAGTAAACGATTCTTTAAAATATATTACACCAAAAGGTAAGGTAGTTTATGGAGGTGGAGGAATTATTCCGGATGTATTTGTCCCTTTGGATACAACTCTTTTTTTGAACAGATTTCACTATAGAAAAATAAACGATTTTGTTTTTGATTATTTTGATTCACATAGGGAAGATTTTAAAGATATTACCTTTGATGAATTTTATCAGAATTTTGATAGTAATAATAAAATATACATTGCCTATTTAGAAAGTATTTCTAATGATTTTCATCAGGTAAAAGCCAAAGATCAAGAGGAAAATCTTAAAATATATTTAAAAGTACTATTTACACAACAACTATTTGATAATAATGATTATTTTAAAGTAATTAATCAGGATGATAAAATGCTTGAAAAAGTTAAGGAAATTGAAAATAATGGTTTTCCTATACCTCAATAATTTCTAAAAAAATCATAGTATTCTAAAAGAAAAACAACTGAATTATAGCTTTTAATTAAATAACCCTTGAATATTTGAAGCAAATAATTTTACTGCTATTGCCAATAATACTACACCAAAGATCTTTCTAAGAACCTCAATTCCTGCATTACCAATAACCCGTTCAATTTTATCAGAAAATTTCAATACAATATAAACAAATAACAAATTAATAATAATAGCTATAGCAATATTAATTGTTTCAAATTCAGCTTTAAGAGCCAGTATTGTTGTTAAACTGCCGGCACCGGCTATCAAAGGAAATGCCAGAGGTACTACACTGGCAGTTTCAGGTGCTTCATCTTTGTATAATTGGATTCCCAAGATCATTTCTAAAGCTAAAAATAATAAAACAAACGAACCTGCAACTGCAAAAGAATTAACATCAATACCAATTAAATGTAATATATTTTCCCCTATAAAAAGAAATAAAATCATAATCACCATAGCAACAATTGAAGCTTTTTCAGATTGAATATGTCCTACTTTTTTACGAAGACCTATGATAATCGGAATACTTCCAATGATATCGATAACCGCAAATAAAATCATTGTTGCAGTCAATATTTCTTTAAAATTAATTTCCATTTTTATATTTTTTGCAAATATAGAATAATTGCATTTATTTTATTAAATGAATTAAACTATAATCAAAATCTTTTCAAATTCTATAAATAAGTTGATATAAAAATTGCTTATTTAGAATAGTTTTAAATAAGTCTCATTTGTTACGTTTAAAAAAAAGTATTAACGTAGGTTTGGCACTTGAATTAAGATATTAAAAATTAATTGTTAATCTAAAATTATTTAAAATGAAAAAGGTATTTAAAAAAGTAATAATTGTTGCTTTGTTAGTTGTTGTATTTACATCTTGCGAAGATGATAGCATTGAATCAGGTCATGGAACATTAACTGTAAAATTAACGGATGACCCATTTCCTTTTAGCTATGTAACTGAGGCAAAAATTGGTATTGCAAAAATAGAATTAAAGAATGCAGCAGGCGAATATGTGCTTGTATTTGAAGGTAATTCAAATTTTAATATGGTAGGCTTAACAAATGGTGTTACAAAAAATGTTGCAAATACAACACTTAAAGAAGGAACTTATAGCAATGCGCGTATTACTTTAAATGCTGCTTCTGCAAAATTGACAAATGGTACAAGTTTTGAAATGAATGCTGAAGCACAAGAATCTTATACGATAAGTATTAATCCCGTTTTAGAAATTAAAGAAGATAATGATGCAGAGATCTTATTTGATTTAGACATCAGTGATTCTTTTAAATTTACGGGAACATGGATCGGGAACTGGGCGCCAAACGTTGCAAGTATCCTAGGATGTCATTTTAATGCTCATTTCAGAGCTTGTGATTTAAATAAAACTGGAAAAATTGAAGGACAAGTAACTGTGTCTGGAAGTGCTATAGAAAATGCTTATGTTTATATACTAGTGAATGGTGAAGAAATATCTACCCAAACAGAAGCCAATGGTTCATTTACATTTATTGGAATAGCAGATGGAAGTTATACGGTTTCTGTTAAAACAGAAACGAATGGAACTAAATCAGTGTCAAATGTAAAAGTTAATGGTACAGAAACAGCAACATGCTCATTAGATTTATAAAAACATTTTAAAAATATAATCAATTATGAATCCACCTTTTGGTGGATTTTTTATGTAAATATTTAATTTTATACTTTTTGCATTTTAAAAATTACAAGAATAGTTCATGATTATATTTTAAAGTGATGAGTTTATATCATATTGTTTTTCTTTTCATTCTTAAAAAGAATGTATTTTTACAGAAATAAAAGAATAAGTAAAAAATGTTTCAAATAGGTAAAACCATTGTTTCAGAAGATATAATTGAAAAAGATTTTGTTTGTAATTTAAGTGTTTGTAAAGGAGCTTGTTGTGTTGATGGAGAAGCTGGTGCTCCCCTTGAAGAGGAAGAGTTAGATATTTTAAAAGAAATATTTCCAAAAGTAAAACCATATTTACGAGAAGAAGGAGTAAAAGCTATTGAAGATCAAGGGATTTACACAACAAATGAATCAGGTGAGTATGAAACCCCCTTGATTGATGGAGCAGACTGTGCTTATGTAATCTTTGATGAAAATAAAACTGCTCTTTGTGCTATTGAGGAAGCTTATAATCAGGGAGATATTGAATTTAAAAAGCCAATTTCATGTCATTTATATCCTGTAAGAATTCAGGAGTACAGTGAATTTTCAGCGGTTAATTATCACCAATGGTATATATGTGATGATGCTTGTGCTTTAGGAAAAGAAATGCAGGTACCGGTTTACCAATTTCTCAAACAGGCTTTAATAAGAAGGTTTGGTAAAGATTGGTATAATGAATTAGAACTTGTAGCTAAAAATTATAAAAAGTAGATTTTATTAAAAGTTTGGTTTAGTGGTCTATCCTATAAAAAATATTTTTCAAGTACTGATTATACTTTTTTCAGTAAACGTTTTTGCCCAAAAACTTGATAGCACATATGTTTATAATGAACTCGTAAAAATTGCAACTTTAAATAGAGATGGTGATTTTGAGCAAGCATTTCAAATCAATAACCAATTACTCTCACAGTTATTAAAAAGTCATACAAATACGAGTGAAATGGCTCATACTTATTTTTACAAAAGTAGTATTGAAGTAAATCTTGGAAAATATGAAGAATCCATTAAATCTGCTCATAAATCTTTAAACTTGTTTATTTTAGAGAAAGATAGTTTAAGAATAGCTTCATCTTTAAATTTGATAGGTGTAGGTTTTTACTTTTTAGCGGATTATGACAGCACAAAAATATATTATAAAAAATCATATGAATTAAAAAAGAGACTTAAAGCTGATAATAATGAATTGGCAATTTCTTCTTATAATCTAGCTATGGCTTATGAAGATTTGGAAGAAACAGATAAAGCTTTAGAATTTTATAAACAAGCAGAAATCTATTTGTTAAAAGATAAAGAAAATCTTTCATTTTTATCAGATGTATATGTAGGAATTGCCCATCTTTATTTTTATAAAAAAGATGTTGATAAAGCTGAAAAATATGCCGAGAAAGCTTTGGATGAAGGTTTAGAATCTTATGGCGAATTTAACCCAAATATGACCTTTGTATATACTTCTTATGCCAATATATTAGAATCTAAAAAAAAGTATAAAGAATCGATCACTTTACTTAAAAAAAGTTTAAAAATAAGAGAAAACACTTATGGTAAATATCATAAATGGACTTGTGAAAGTTATTATGATCTAGCGAATGCATATGTTCTAGATAAACAATTTGACCTAGCCGAAAAGCATTTTAAAAAAGCAATTGAGATAGGAGAAAAATCAAATAGCCTTCAATACTTATCAAACGCAAAAACTGCTTTGGCTAAAATGTATTGTGATCAAAATATAAATAATGATAAAGTTGAAGATTTATTAAAGAGCGCATTACAATACAAACTTTCTGTCTTTGGAAATAAAAATGAAATTGTAGCCGAAAATTACCTTTATTTAGCTCAATATGCTTTTATTAAAAACGACAAAGATTCATTTTTTAAATATATAGATCTAACATTAAAATCCAGTAATTATAATAAAGAAAATCTTTTTAATTTGGTTGCTCCTTTTGAAGCTATAGACGCTTTGGTTCTGCAAGGAGACTGGTATCAAAAAGAATACAAGCAAACTAAAAACATTAATTTTTTAAAGGAAAAATTTCATTTAATTGATCAAGAGTTGAGTTTGATTAGATTTTCTCAAAAGAATTTTTCTTCTGAAAGATCAAAAATTTCATTTGCGAATGATTATAGAGCGGTTTTTGAAAAAGGTTTGAATACTTGTTGGGAATTGTATCAACATTCAAATGATAAAGAATATTTAGAAAAAGCTTTTGAGCTTTCTGAAACCAATCGGAATACTGCGCTATTAGAAGGAATACAAGATTCTCAATCAAAATTATTTAGCAATATCCCAGTTGATCTATTACAATTTGAAATACAGATTAAAAAAGAACTTGCCAAAATTAAAAGAGATTTGTATTATGAAAATAATAGTCAAAATCCAGACAAGGAAATACTTAGTGAATTATTGGATAAACGAATTACAATAAGTTCTAAATTAGATAGCTTACAATCAGAATTTGCTATAAAATTTCCAAAATATAAATCATTAAAGTATCAAAACAAGATTATCAAAATTGCCCATATTCAAAAAGAAATCGATAACAACACACAGTTGATCAATTACTTTTTAGGAGATAATAACCTTTATGCGCTTACAATTACCCAAGAGAAAGTATTATTTCAAAAAAGCGCAAAGGCAAATGAAATAGTTAGTGAAATTAATAATTTAAAATTGGGTTTGAAGACACAAAAAAACATTGATGAATCGAGTGAGAATCTTTACGATATTTTATTAAAAGATCAAATCGATAGATCAAAAAAAAATCTGGTGATTATACCTGATAATATTTTAAACTATATTCCATTTGAAATATTACAAAACAAAAATAAATATTTAATTGAAGATTTTATATTGAGTTATAATGGCTCAGTTAGATTATTGTTAGAGTTAAATAATGATTTCTTTAATTATGAGCTACCAAATTATTGGGTTGGATTTTCACCACAATATGAAGGTAATAATCAATTATCATCAAATACAGATGAAATTGAGATTATTTCAAAAATGCTTGATGGGAAATCATTTATTGGAGCAGCTTCAACCAAAGAAAATTTATTTTTAAATAATACTGATCACTCAATTTTGCATTTAGCGATGCATGCTGAGATCGACAATGAAAATCCAATGTATAACAAACTTATTTTTGCTGATGGTGATCTAACTTCTTCAGAAATATATGTATCAAACAATAAAGCAAATTTAGCCGTATTAAGTGCCTGTAATACAGGTTTTGGTAAGTTGGAAAAAGGAGAAGGTGTGATGAGCATGGCAAGAGCTTTCCATTTTTCTGGAATACCATCTATAATCATGAGTTTATGGAAAGTTCCGGATAAAGAAACTAAAAAAATCATGATTTCTTTTTATAAGAATCTTAAAAAGGGTTTGCCTAAGAGCAAAGCATTACAAAATGCTAAACTTAATTATCTAAATAGTACGAATGATAAGATCTTAAAACACCCTTATTATTGGTCGGGTTTTGTATTAACAGGAAATAACCAAGCTTTACCTAATAGTAATGCAGTTTTTTATTATGTGTTTGGAGGCTTTTTGCTGTTAATTTTGCTTTTTTTAATTTATAAAAGATTTTAAAACTCAAAGATCTAATTTAACTTATCTAAGATCTCTAGTGCCGCTTCTTTTTTATAAGAATTATCTGGATGATTTGCTATAAGTGAAAATTGTGATTTAGCTTTGTTTAGATTACCTGAATTTAGATAGGCTAATCCCAGATACCAATTGGCTTTTGTTTTAAAATTTAAATTAGAATTATCATTTGCTTCATCTGCTTCATTAGTTGCAATAGGTAGTAGCAGATCAATTGCTTCCAAATTATCATTTAATCCCAAATAACACATAGCGGTATAAAATCTAATATATTCATCCTTTTTATTACTAACGGAATTAAATAAATTGATGGCTTTATAAAATTTTCCATTTTCATAAGCTAAAAAAGCACTGGATTCAATAGAGCTTCCATTGTCTCCTCTAACAATGGGGTGGACAACATTTCTATAGGGCTCAAAATATTCGGCATACAATTTTTCCGAAGAGTTATCAAATGAATCAGAAAACAAGAAATAACTCAAGCCTAAAACTAAAACAATAGAAGCTGCTGCCATCCATTTTCTAAGAGGAAAAACCTTTTCTTTTTCGAGATCACTCTCAAATTTCTGTAATGTTGTTTTTAATGAACTTCTTTGATTATGTGATAAAGCTTTTTTCAAATCTTTTTTAAAGAGAAATTCCTCTTTAAAAGCTAGATCATTTTTTAGCAAATTATTAAATACGATCTGTTCTTCATCGCTTAAAGAATTGCTAAAATATTTTTCTATTAATTCAAAGTTTTTTTTCATAACTAATCATTAATTATTTCT
>JAUWUU010000152.1 GCA_030617765.1 Flavobacteriia bacterium
ATAATATTTAGAAGTTGATTTTACTACTTTTTTAAGGAAGGTTGCATTGTCTTCATCATAACTAAATCCGCCATAACTCATTTTTACGATAAGGTTAAATGAAATACCTGGTTCTAGTCCAATTTTTATTCCGGTATAATCTGAATCGATCATAAGCAAATCAAAATCCTTTTTTAATTTATCGATACGGATACTACCATAATCGGCATCAATTTTCAATGCTTTAAAAACTGTACCAAAACGCATAGTAAGGTAATCTCCATTTCCATTAATTACATTCCCATTGTCAACTTGTATTTTACCATAATCACAATTAAAAGATAGATCTTCAATATTTTCAAAAACTGTTGTTGTATAATCGGCATTTAGATCAATTTTCTTAGCTTTTTCAACACTAAGTTTTGAATAATCAGCATTGATTGAACCTCCATTCATAAATTCAATATTTGAATCGGAAGTGTAATCAATATTGATATCATTATCTGCGTGGTACAAACTGCCAATCAATATTTTTCCGTAATCACAATTGATATTTGCTTTACCTTTTAATTCATTCAGTGAAATACTACCATAATCATTTACAAGATCAGCATCATTTGTTACAGGCATCTTAACTTTATAATCAATCTGAAAATTCACGTTAGAATTACTTGATCTAAACCAACTTGAAGATGATTTTTCAATAATAGTCTTAGCGGAAACCTGGCTTTTGCTATTTGAAAATTCCACGTCAATTCCGTTGAGTTTTGCAATTACTTTCTTTTCATCATTGCCATCTACAGTAATCTTAACTTCAATAACCACACGATTTTCATTCCATGTTATTACGTCAACATTTCCATATCTATTATTAATTTTAACCAGGGCATCAGCATTTACCGAATATTCCTTATTAATAGTTTTGCTTTTCTCATGTTTTCCTTTTTTAGGATGCGTATTGGCGCTCATAAGCAATGGTATTACCAAAAGAATGCTTATAATAATATTTGTAATTTTATTTTTCATGACTTTTATTTTTAAATAATTTGTTCATTCTGATTTTCAATCTGCTCAACATCTTCCAGTTGTTGCATTAAATTTTGTAGTATTTCAATACGTTGTTGAAAGTTAAATATCATAGCGTAGATAACGCGTTTATCTTCACTACTCTCTTTTAATTGAACTGTTAATTTTTTATAATTTTCTTCCAGTTTATTTAACTGTAAAAAAGCATCATCGATAATTTTCTGATTTTCAGGAGTTTTATTCTTTTCAATTAAGGCAATCTCTTTTTGAATTGTTTGCACAAAAAAACTTTGAGTTTCCTCCATTTTAGGTGATACATCAGCCAATTCTAAACCTTTATTTGGGTTAAAATTACCTCCAAACCAAATTCCAAAAATAATAATAACCGATGCTGCTGCAGCTAACCATGGCCAATAAACAACTCTAGATTTTGGTTTGTTCTGCGCTTTTAATTTTGCTTCAAATCTTTCAAAATGCCCAATGTTTGGTTCTGCAATATCAAATTCGCGTTTTCTTTCTTTAAATATAATCTCTAAATTATCTTTCATCATAGACTAATTTACTAAACTGGATTGTGATAATAATTGTCGTAATTTATTTTTTGCTCTTGATATAGTTGTCCTGCAATTTTCATTACTTATTTGCATAATCTGAGCGATCTCTTCATTGTCATAACCTTCAATTAAGCTCAGTGTTAACGCTATACAATAATTTTCTTTGAGTTGTTGTATAGTATTCAAAATTTCTTTTGCTTTTATTGTTGAATAATCCATATACTCTTGATAATTATCTTCTTCCACAACTTCAATCTTATTTTCTATATCATCAAATTTCATTTCATTCTGGCGTTTAATCTTTCTTAATTGTGTTAAACTTCTATTGATCACTATTCTTTTTAACCATGCTCCAAATGTAACTTCACCTTTATAGGTATCTAATTTTGTAAAGGCATTTAAAAAAGCTTCCTGCATTACATCTTCTGCTTCAAAACTGTCATTTAAGATCCTGTTTGAAGTATTGTACATTGCTTTATAATACAATTTATACATTTCAAACTGAGCGTTTTGACTTCCTTTCTTACACTCCCTAATAAGCTGGTTAATATGTTGACTGTTTTCTTGCAAGTACTAAAATCTATTAAAAAGACAAATGAGTCTTTAAATTGTTACACTATTAAACACTTAAAGGTAATATTTTTTAATAAGATTTAGATATCAAACAAATAATTAGCAGTATTTTTGCAGTTCGAAAAAGAACTACCATATTATTGCTATTGGCACAACAATTGAATATTACTAGCTAAATACTTAATAAAGAGAATATATAAATTGTTGATTATACACTAATTAAAAGATATCACAACAAATTATATACTGTAGAAAAGAAAAAAATAATGTCAAATTGACTTAAACAAGATATGAATAATCCAAAATTTTTAAATATTGACAACTTGTCACTTCAAAATTTAATTGATGAAGAATCGGAATTGATCCCTTTAATGACGCCTGAAGATGAAGAAGCCATGAACAATGAAGTAATTCCTGACGAACTCCCAATATTACCACTGCGAAATACAGTGCTTTTTCCGGGAGTGGTTGTTCCTATTACAGCCGGTAGAGATCAATCAATTAAACTGGTAAAAGATGCTAATAAAGGCAATAAAACTATCGGTGTTGTAGCTCAAAAGAATGAAGCTACTGAAAATCCGGGTATAAAAGATATCTATACAATAGGTACTGTTGCCCGCATTTTAAAAATGTTAAAAATGCCCGATGGTAATACCATGGTGATTTTGCAAGGGAAAAAACGTTTTGAAATTGAAAATATCGTACAGGAAGAGCCCTATTTAAAAGCAAAGACCAAAGAACTTTTAGATGTTGTTCCCAACAAAAAAGATAGTGAATTCAAAGCGATCATCGATTCAATAAAAGATATTTCTTTACGTATTATCAAAGAAAATCCCAATATTCCTACTGAAGCCTCTTTTGCTATAAAAAATATTAAAAGCGATGCTTTTTTGATCAATTTTGTTTCCTCAAATTTAAACCTTGACGCAGCATCAAAACAATCATTATTAAATATCAGTGATCTAAAAGAAAGGGCTTTAGAAACTTTAAAAAAGATGAATCAGGAATTGCAACGCTTAGAGTTGAGCAATGACATTCAGTCTAAAGTTCGCGAAGACATGGATCAGCAACAGCGTGAATATTTCTTACATCAACAAATGCGTACCATTCAGGAAGAATTGGGTGGCGTATCTTATGATGAAGAAATTGAAGAAATGAGAGTTCTGGCAAAGAAGAAAAAATGGACTAAGGAAGTTGCCGAAACCTTTGAAAAAGAATTGGGAAGATTGCAACGCATGAATCCACAAGTTGCCGAGTATTCTATCCAAAGAAACTATTTGGATCTATTATTGGAATTACCCTGGAACGAATATACTAAGGATAAATTTGATCTTAAAAGAGCTCAAAGAATACTAGACAGAGATCATTTTGGACTCGAAAAAGTTAAGGAAAGAATCATAGAACATTTGGCCGTATTAAAACTAAAAGGTGATATGAAGTCGCCAATTTTATGTTTATACGGACCTCCCGGAGTTGGTAAAACTTCATTGGGAAAATCAATAGCAGAATCTTTAGGTAGAAAATACGAAAGAATGTCCTTAGGTGGATTACGCGATGAAGCTGAGATCAGAGGGCATCGAAAAACCTATATCGGTGCTTTGCCCGGAAGGATCATACAAAACATTAAAAAAGCCAAAAGTTCTAATCCGGTTTTTGTTTTGGATGAGATCGATAAATTAGGCTCCAGCCACAGCGGAGATCCTTCTTCTGCAATGCTTGAAGTGCTTGATCCTGAGCAAAATGTTGAATTTTACGATAATTATCTTGAAATGGGCTACGACCTTTCTAAAGTGATGTTTATCGCTACAGCGAATTCATTATCTACAATTCCTTGGGCGTTGAGAGATCGTATGGAGATCATTGAAATGACCGGCTATACCATAGAAGAAAAAGAAGAAATTGCAAAAAGGCATTTATTACCCAAACAATTAAAAGAACACGGGTTGACAAAAGATCATCTTAAAATTCCTAAAAAACAATTGGAAAAGATAATTACCGGTTACACACGTGAATCAGGTGTTAGAGGTTTGGAGAAAAAAATTGCCAAAGTTGTTCGTTATGCTGCAAAATCTATTGCAATGGAACAAGAATACAACGTTAAAATTTCTGATAGTGATATTCAAAAAATTCTTGGACCATCTCATTTAGAACGTGATAAATATGAAAATAATGAAATTGCCGGTGTTGTAACCGGATTGGCATGGACAAGTGTTGGCGGTGATATTTTATTTATAGAATCGATTCTTTCAAGAGGAAAAGGCGGATTATCAATAACAGGAAATTTAGGTAAAGTAATGCGTGAATCTGCAACAATAGCTTTAGAATATATTAAAGCCAATGCAGATGAATTTGGAATTGACCCTAAGGTTTTAGACAATTATAATGTACATATTCACGTACCTGAAGGGGCCACACCAAAAGATGGTCCAAGTGCCGGTATCACAATGTTAACATCATTAGTATCCTCATTTACACAAAGAAAAGTGAAGTCGAGATTAGCCATGACCGGTGAGATCACTTTACGTGGAAAAGTATTGCCCGTTGGCGGAAT
>JAUWUU010000063.1 GCA_030617765.1 Flavobacteriia bacterium
CCGTATTTGAGATTCTCGGCTGAATTGATAACTTCAAAATAATCTTTGATTTGAAGCTTGTTTAATACTGCTTCAATCAGATTCATTGCAGATGAAGATGCCAATGCAATTTTTAACCCTTTATTTTTAAAATAATCTAATGAAAAAACAACCCCTTCAAGTGCATCTCCTCTCTCAATAATTAATTGAGTTACCCTTTGCAGCATTTTTTTTTCCACCTCTTTTTTTGTTTTACCAGGCCAGGGAGTTTTGTTATACCAAAAATCAATTACTTCAGCCGTTCTCATACCCATAGTAGGTTTACACATTTCCTCAGTAAATGCTAGTCCAACATCTTTAAATGTTTTAATTTCAGCTTGCCTCCACAACGGTTCAGAGTCGATCAAAACGCCATCCATATCATAAATTACTGCTTTAATACTCATCTTTTGATTTTAAATATTTATTGTATTCTTTCATTAAAGCCGAAAACATAAGATCACCTAATAAATGATACCCTTTATCGGTAAAATGAATTTTATCTTTTTTAGCATAACCATGGTTTTTCCAATTTTCAATTGACCCCAGGCCACCCATAACTTCAAACATATCCCACATACCGGCATTGTGTTTTTCAGCCAGACTGATCATAACGTCACGAGCTTTAAAAACTCTTTTATTAGGATATTTTCTTTTATAAAAACTATCATTGTTTGTTACAAAAAGAAATTCCACGTTTGGATTAACTGATGTTATCCAGTTAACCAATTGATTATAATTATCCTCATAACATGTCGAACAAAACTCAGGATTATATGCATCATTTATTCCGATACAAAAAATAACAAGATCGGGATTTATACTTTTTAACTGATCAACAAATAATTCATTACGCAAAAAACTGCTTGTTTTCGCACCGTTTACACCTATTGAAGTATATACAATACCGGGTTTGTCATTTTCTAAACTGATTCCGTATAAAGTAAAATTAGTTTGTGATCTATTTGTTTTACGAATCTCAATAGACAAAGTATCAGTTTCTTTTTCTAAAATAAACTCCGTAAAACCAAGATCGTGGTTTGTAATAATTTTTGTGGGTATATTTGATCTAAGATTGACACTAAAACTTTGCGGATCAGTATTGTGAAATATTTTAATTCGGTTAAATTTATAATTTGTTAAAGTGTCATTTCTATATCCAATATTAAAAGAAGAAACACTATCGATAGTTACTACGGTAATTCCGGAAACGCCCCATTTTACTTTATGCTTTTTTATAGAATTTCTATACGCTTTCCATGTTCCGGTATAGGAAATTTGAAAATTTTTAGGGTTCCAGGTCTCTGCAATTTTAAATGGAAATACAAATCCTCTTCCTCCATTGATATCTGAAGATAGTTGTAAAAGATCTTTTCGTACTCGATCAGGCCAAATCTCAGCCTGAATATGAGAACCTCCTATTTGCATGATCCTGACCTTTCCTTTTTTACTTGATAGAAGTGTATCTAATTTTTCAAAGAATGTATTGAAATTTGAATTGTCATCATAGAAATGAATATAATTCTCTTTGTAATTCACAAAATTATAATCGGAATATTTGTGTTCGCCAGATTGACCTTTCAACGAAAAAGAAGAAATGAAAAGAAATAAGATCAATATTTTTTTAGTGAATACTATCATTTACAATTTTTATTTCCTTGTTTCCTGAAAGTTTATAGGCATCATACAAACTGAACAATTCGGTTTTAAAAATTTCAGCAATTTTTACAGCACCTTTAGGAGTAAGATGAATATGATCTGATGCACCCAAAGCTGGTTCAGAATTTACCCATTTAGTCATGGAGTTATTTCCACCCATTCCTTCGTACATATCCCAGAATAAACAATCTGAGCTAATTGCTGCTCCTTTAAGCGCATCTCTTACGGGCTCAAGATAAGGCTGGGTAATATACTCGGTTTTGTCTTTAAAAGACATGTCTGCCGGACCGATAACGATTATTGGCGTGTTTGGATTTAATCGCTTTAAATAGTTTACCTGATTTTTAAACCATCTGCCATAGGCTTTTACTTGTTTATCAGTTTTGATATGCGGCACTGTATTCCCGCCAAATTCCAGGAGAATCAGATCAGGTTTTAAACTTCCATACATTTGACTTAGCAAATCGGTATTTTGTCTTGTAAATAGAGTTCCTGAAGATCCTCTTAAAGGAATATTATCCATTACAATTCCGTTATTTCCTTCAAGAGAAATACCTAAAATATTCGGACTGCCATATCCTTTAAAAATAATCTCAACTTCTTCGGGAGTTGGAGTAAAGTTAACATGGATCTTTTGAAACGAAGTATTGGGAAGAATTAAGCCTGATTTGGTACTATGTCCATCGACAATAATATCATATTCAATTTCGTAATTTGAATTGCTTAAATAGATGTTGATCTGTGAATATTTTTTAACTCTATTATAAGATATTTTTGATTTTTTTATTTTAATCCATCCTTCATAGTAAGACTCTTGATTATCAGTAATACTATCTAAAACAATAGGGGCAAACCTGCAAAAGCTCATCAAAGCACCATATTTCTTATGTTTAACAGCAGGGTTTGTTTTTCCGTATGCTACAAAGCGTTCCCAATTTTCTGAGTGTTGGTTATTTAATGTCCATTTAGGTGAAACCGGAATAACCTGAAATAATCCAACACCATTTCCTCCAAATCGTTTTTGGAATTCATTTCGCAGATAAGATGTAATTCTATCCGATTCTATTTGAGAATCACCATAATGTAAAATACGGATTTTTTTGTTTTGAGATTTATCAAGTGAAGTAAAAAAAGGCATTAAAGATGCCAATGCTTTTTCATTTCCCTGAATATGTTTACTGGCTTTTTTAATTGAATCTAAAATATGCTTAACGGAATCTAATTTATGTCTAAGTATTTCCGAATCGATTTCATCAAAAGCTACAGTAGAATCTAGTAATTTTTTTAATTCCAGATCTTCTTGAGATAAACTATCGATAGGTGTATTTAAGGCAAAAAAATCTTTGGTTGAAGGGAATTCTAATGTCTGATTGCCTAAAGGAATTCCCTTTTCAGGGAATAAGATCATTATTAATAATAACAATCCCATTATAGCCAATAAACTCAATAAAGTAGTTTTAGGACTTACATTTTCTTCTTTATTTTTACTATTCTCTTTAGGTTTAATACAAGTATGATTTGAAAATTAACTCAGTAGCGACAAATATAAATATTTTTTATTTTAATAACATTTATTAGTGAAACTCTATTTTGAAAAGCCCATAAGGTGTATTCAAAATAGTTAGTTGAACTAATCCCGCTACCTGTGCTGAACTTGTTTCAGCAATGAGCGGGATCTTGATTTAATCTATCAAGCCAAAGGCATAATACCTCGACCATTGGGCCAATTCTTATTATTTGGTTCAGCGCTTGCCTTGAGGTTTAATACCTTTTATTAGCCTCTAAACTCAAGAGGAGACAAATATTTATTATTAATATCTGTCTCCTCTATTTAATTAGTTAATTTCTTTTAATTTTCTAAATCTCTAGCATAAATATTAATAAATACCATTACTCTTTAAGTATTCCAAGCTTTTTTTGCAGCTTACCAGAGGTTCAAAGTTATATCGCTCTACCTCAACAATACCATATTGTAAACCAGCTTTTTCTTTAGAAGCAAAAATTTTCTTGAAATCCATATCACCACTCTCACCCAATTCTTTTTCATCTTTGATGTGCCATAGCATAAATCGGCCGGGATACTTATTAAAATAATCTACAGGCTTTTTACCACCTTGCATAATCCAGTACAGATCCAACTCAAACATTACTTTTTGTGGATCGGTTAATTCGAGCATCCAATCATAAATGGGTTTACCTTCAAAAACAGTAGTAAATTCCTTGTCGTGATTATGGTAACCAAATCTAATTCCTTTTGCATTACATTTTTCACCTACAGCATTAAAATACTTGATATAATTTTTCAATCCCTCAAGGCTACTATAACCTTCTTTACTCATCCAGGGCTGAACTATCCATTTAACCCCAGCTGCAGCATGTGCATCAATACACATATCCCACCAAGCCATAGTTTTATCCCAGTTGGCTGCATCAGGAAGATTTTGCCCTGTATGAGATCCAATAAATTGTAAACCATTAGTTTCGCATAATTTTTTAAACTCAAGAGGAGTCATATCATAAAATTTTCCATCTTTAAAACCTGCAGCTTCTACAAAAGTATAACCCATTTTTCCTACTTTGGCCACAGTACCTTTTACATCTTTTTTCATATCATCTTTTACAGAATATAGCTGTAAACCAATATGTTTTTCTTTAGGTTGTGTTTTCCATGACATAATTCCTTGTAAGATAAATGCCATAACTCCAACAAAGAATAAAAATTTTAAACTCGATCTTTTAATATTCATAATTATTGTTTTAGGTTGTTAAATAAATTTGTTTTTTTCTTGGGACTTTTTAAGGTTCTAATTTTAGCAACCAAATTTACTAATAATGTTTTATTCAATGACAATGATAATTTAAAAATTATCACCAACACGATAGATATAATTTATCAATGTTTAAAATTAAAAATTATCAGTTTTTTTTATCTTTTGGTTATAACAGGCTCAAATTTTTTATAAAAAAATTGTTACAATATTTTTTCAATAATTATTATAATATTTCGTTATGACCTCTAATGGTTTATTTTATAATCTAAAATATCACCCAAATAATAAAATACTTCTTTATATTATGAAAAATTTCATTAAATTTTTATCAGTTGTTTTCTTGCTCAGTTCAATAGTTTTAGCCTGTACTTCTCCTCAAAAATTACTAGAAAAAGGTAATTATTATGAAGCTGTTATACAATCAGTTGAACGATTAAAAAAGAATCCCAATAATAAAAAAGCCAGAGAAACTCTGGCACAAGCTTATCCTTTGGCTATAGAAAATTTATTAGAGGATCTTAAAAAAGACAAATTGATTCAACCTCAATTTGCTAATTCACACGCAGCTTATACTTACGAAGATCTGAATCGTATATATGAAAAAATTCAACAAAGCCCCGTTGCTAAAGAAATCATCAAAAATCCTCAAAAATTTTATGCTGAATTAAGTGAAATAAAAAGTTTGGCAGCTGAAGAACAATATTTGGCAGGAACAGAACAACTCTCAATGGGTACAAAAGAAAATGCTAAAAAAGCTTATTATTATTTTCAGGATGCTGATGCTTTTGTAGGGAATTATAAAGATGTTTCTGAAAAAATGGAATTATCCTACAATATGGCTTTAATACATGTTATAGCTGAGTTTAAATCTATAAATTCAAAAATGTATAAATTAAGTGCTGAATCATTTTATGAGCAGTTACAAAATGGTTTACAACAAATTGAACAAAATAAATTTGTTAGATTCTATTCAGTTAGCGATGCTGAAAAGGCAAATCTAAACAACCCTGATCAATTCTTAGAAATAAATTTTGAAGATTTTGTTGTTGGAGAAACCCATACCAAAGAACGTATTGAAAACATGGAGGTGGATAGTGTAAAAACTGGAGAAATAACTTTAGACAGTGGCAGAAAAAAAGATGTATTTGGTACCGTAAAAGCAGAAGTCTCCATCAATCATATGGAGATCATTTCAAGAGGAATCGTTAATCTTACCATCATTGAAAATAATAGAAATATTTTATTGAATGATAATTTTCCCGGAGATTTTATATGGTTCAATGAATGGGGCTATTACAATGGTGATGAACGTGCTTTAAACAAAAATCAATTAGAAATTTGTAGAAACAAACAAATACCGCCACCGCCACCACAACAGATGTTTGTTGAATTTACCAAACCTATTTATGTGCAAATTAACAATAGATTAAAGAATTTTTATAGAAATTATTAGTTCGTTTTTAAGTGCATGATAATCTGGATTCTATATTATTTTACAATTTAACCGTTTTTAATTTTTACTTTTTTCTCACGCAAAAACCGAAAAGATAAATTGCAAAGAACTATTTGTTTTGAACTATAACATTCAATTTACTTTATGCTTTGGTCTCCAATCTTTTGACCAATTTTCTATTAAATTCGTGGTAGAACCTATTTTATAAATCGTGTATTTTTTCTTATTGATATCGAAAATTGATATAGAACTATCAAGAATTAGGTATAAAAGTTAATAAAGTTGATGAGAATCATCTTTTTTACTGACGAGCGTCATTGTTTTATTGGGACAGCTTATATAACTTGAGTTCTTTTAAAACTCATTTATTAACCTCAAATAATATAAACCATGTTAAAAAGTTACTTTCCCCTCGTAATTTTCTTTCACTTAATTGTTTTAGGAAATATTTATGCTCAAACTGCAATTCCCGATCCTAATTTTGAACAAGCTTTAATTGACCTTGGTATTGATAAAGATGGTACTGTTAATGGTAGTGTCGCAACTGCTGATATTTCAGGAATTACTTCACTTAATGTTACTTCCAGTGAAATAAGTGATTTAACCGGAATTGAGGGATTTACAAGCTTAACCCATTTAAAATGTAACGATAATGAACTTGATAGTATAGATTTAAGTCAAAATTCTGAAATAATATCATTAGAATGCTATCACAATCTATTTACTCAATTGGATGTGAGTAGTTATGGCTCATTAAATAGTTTGAATTGCACTAATAATCAACTTACAGAATTAATAATAAATACTGAATTATTAAATTTAAAGTGCGGTCTTAACGAACTTACAAAGTTAGATGTAAGTAAAAATACTAAATTGTATTATTTAGAATGTTACTCTAACAATCTTGATAGTTTGATTGTGAGTGAAGCAGATGCTTTGGAAACATTAATTTGTTATAATAATCAACTTAAAAATTTGATTGTAGAAACTAACACTGCCTTGAAATTTTTAAATTGTGTTAATAATCAACTAACAAATTTAGATTTAAATCGAAATACTGCTTTAACAGATTTACGCTGTTACTATAATCAACTTGAAAAATTAAATTTAACTAATAATAATATCTTAGCTAGATTAAATTGCGAAAATAATGATATATCAACTTTAATTGTAAATGACAAACCTTCTTTATGGTTATTAACTTGCAATGATAATGTACTTACAAATTTAGAAGTGAATAATTGTACTTCATTAGTAGATCTTGATTGCAGTAAGAATAAACTTACAAATTTAGAAATAAATACAAATATTGTATTAGGCGGTTTATCCTGCCAAAATAATTTGCTTGCAAGTTTAAATGTGACAGATAACATAAATTTACTAAATTTAAATTGTAGTAATAATGATATTAAATATTTAGATGTATCCTATAATCTTAAATTAAGAATTTTAAGAGTGGATGGTAATACGAAGCTCGAGGGTTTAGAACTAACAAAAGTTGAGCCTCCAAAATATATAAACTCTAAAGATAGTCAGAAAGCACTAGTTGCTCCAAATATTAGACTTTCGCAAATTGAGGCTAATAATACAGGACTTGTTTCATTAGATATTTCTAATGTTCCCAATTTAAGAACTTTAAATGCTCGGGGAAGTAAGCTTACTTCATTAGATGTTTCTAATAATAGTATTCTTAGTGTTCTGGATCTTACAAATAATCCATTAGCTTGTGTTCAAGTGACTCAAGAACAAATAGATAATATACCATCCGGTTGGAAGATTGATGCAACTGCAGCTTATTCCACAGATTGTGAAAACTATTTAGGAGTAGATGATGAATTGTTAACCGAAGGTTTAAAATTATATCCCAATCCTGTTTCTGATATTTTAACGGTAGATTCAAAACTTCCTTTAACTAAAGTTGAGATCTATTCAATTTTAGGTCAAAGAGTAAAAGAGATCCATTCAGATTTTAATGCTATATCAACAAACTATTTATCCAGAGGTATTTATATGATCAAGATCTATTCTGAAAAAGGCACCACTGTTAGAAAATTAATTAAAAAATAACGGAACATAAAAATAAAGATTATAGGTTGTTTTTTTATTAAATTAATATTTATTATCTCTTTTTGATTTAACTTTGTAGGATATCAAAATCAAAAAATTACACACAATAAAGCTCAGAACTTTACTCCATCTTTATGGAAACTAAACCGGCGTTACCAGTTGCTGATGAAGGTATTGTGTTAAATGCTATTAAATATTTCTAATGTTTGCTCTTGTAGATTGTAACAATTTTTACGCATCATGTGAGAGGGTTTTCCGACCTAACCTCAACAGTAAGCCTGTGGTTGTACTTTCCAATAATGATGGTTGTGTGATTGCACGATCTAATGAAGCAAAGAAATTTATTCCGATGGGTGCACCTGCATTTAAATTCAAAGAAATTTTTCAAAAAGAACAAATACATGTTTTTTCATCCAATTATGCTCTGTACGGTGATATGAGTAGTAGGGTTATGAACTTGCTCTCTGAATTCACACCAGATGTTGAGGTTTATAGCATAGATGAGGCATTTTTAAAATTTCATGGATTTGACCTTTTCAATATTCAGGACCTAGGAAATCAAATGTATAAACGTATTTCAAGGGGCACCGGAATACCTATCAGTATTGGTTTTGCTCCTACTAAGGCACTATCAAAAGTATCTAATAGAATTGCTAAAAAGTATCCGGAACAAACAAAAGGTGTCTATGTAATAGATAGTGAAGAAAAAAGGATTAAGGCTCTTAAATGGCTTAAAATTGAAGACGTATGGGGTATTGGAAGAAGACACGCTAAAAGACTAAAAGCACTAAACATAAAATCTGCTTACGAATTTACATTATTGTCTGATGAGTGGGTTCGGAAAAATATGTCAGTTGTTGGGTTAAGGTTAAAACACGATCTGGAAGGTAAACCAACCTTAGGAATGGAGACTCCCGGAAACAAGAAAATGATTGCAACAACACGAACGTTTGAGGGTATGCTTTCAGATTTTGATGATATAAAAGAACGTGTATCCTCCTTTGCTGTTTCATGTTCCGAAAAATTAAGACGTCAAAAATCTCATTGTAATATGCTGATGGTTTTTTTACACACCAATTGGTACAGAAAAGACCTACAACAATACGGAAAGAATATTATTATACAAACAGAATATCCAACCAACTCAAGTATAGATCTAACAAGATATGTAACCAAAGCCTTAAAAAAAATTTATAAAGAAGGTTATCAATACAAAAAGGCTGGAGTGATAGTGATGGGTTTAACTCCGGAAAATCAAAAACAATTGTCACTATTCAATTCTGAAAATCCTAAACACCAGCCTTTGATGAAAGTAGTAGATAAGTTAAACAGGTCTTATGGTAATAATAAAATAAAGTTTGCTTCTCAGTCATTAGGACGTCAATGGAAAATGAAACAAGAAAAGTTGTCACCCAGATACACAACCAATTTAAATGAGATCATTACAGTAAATGTTTAAGAAATGTGTTTTCATTCAAGTCAGACAAAAAAAATAGTAGAATTAGAAAATAGATTTAAGGTATCTTTGCATGATAAAAAACTTAGAAATATTTTTAATATCCCTGCATTTCATCTCAATGGTTTTGCTCATCCTAAAATGTTGATCATACCTCAGGAGGAACCCTCTATACTTTTACAGGGTAAATGGGGAATAGTTCCGTCAAATAAAACCCCTGATCAAATAAGCAATTACTATAAAGAGGCTGTTAAGTTTGGTGGAGGTTTAAATGCACAATCTGAAAAATTGTTTTATCACTTTATTTATAGAAACTCAGCTTTAACCAGACGTTGTTTAATTCCGGTGACAGGATTTTTTGAACCTCACGAACACAATAAAAAGAAATATCCTTTTCATATCAAACGAAAGGATGATGAAGCATTTGCATTGGCAGGTATTTATACGCTGATAGGTGATCTGGTTACTTTTACCATACTTACTAAAGAAGCATCTCCGTTATTTGCTAAAATCCACAATGTAAAAAAAAGACAACCAATTTTAATAGAACAATCTTATGAGAACGAATGGTTGTCTGACAATCTAAATAACTCAGACATCAAGGAATTAATAAATCATCATTATCCAGAAGAGGAATTAAAAGCCTATGCTGTAAGTAAAGATTTATTCAATCCAAGAATTGACAGTGACGTTGAATCTATTATTGATGAAGTTATTGATGATGAATTTTGTTTGTAAGTAAATAAGAATAATCTATTAAAAAAAGAGCCTAAGATTAAGTACTTCAAACTTTTTGAATTGCTTTCTCTTTTGAAAAAGAATAGATTTTTAATTTTAATTGGCTGATTAGATACTAAACAACTCAATAAAAATACTTAAATTTGAGTATTAAAATATTGGAATGATGTCAATTATAAAATATCTTTTTTTAGATTTCTTCAAATCTATTAACGAAATCAGCTTACCTTATCAAGTCAAGATAAAATTAACACTCTCTTTAGGCCTTTTATTTTTTCTAAGCATTTCTGTTTTCTCACAACAGTGGAAAGCATATCCTTATACTCCTCCAGGTAGCGTTATTTCTTTTCCTGTTGATGAAGGAAGACATGATGATGAACCTGTAGAATGGTGGTATACTTCCGGGCATATTTTAGGTGAAAAAACAGGTAAGAATTACAGTTATATGATCTCTTATTTTTATTATCCTACCGGGACTATTGATGGTTTTAGAATTTTGAATATCAGCGATGATGATAAAGGTGTATTCCATCAGGAAATGCAGTTGTTAACATTTAGTGTCTTAGCTAAAGATAAACTTGATATTCAGGTGAAGAAATTTGATGGAAACACAGAATTCTGGAAGAATAAATATAATGGAACAGATATAATACCTTTTGAATACAATATAAATGCAGCTTCGGCAAATGTTGCACTTGATTTGGAATACAAAACCTATAAGCATCCTTTAATTATCGGTAAAGAAGGCTATCTTAAACTGGGTAATAATAATTATACCTACTACTATTCTCAAACAGGAATTTCTGTAAAAGGGAGTATTACCTATAATGATATAACCGAAAATGTTACCGGTTCTTCATGGATCGAAAGACAATATGGTAACCTGAATCCTACAGACGGAACCGAATACGAATGGTTTTCTATCCAGCTTTCCAATAAAATGGACATAAATATGTGGAATATATTTACGGTTGATGATAAAGTTCCGGATGAAGATAGATTTAAAATTTTTGCTGCCTATGTTAGGGATAATAAACAGTATACAAATTCGGATTTTAAATTAGAGCGGTTGAAGTTTGCCTATACGCCTGACAAACAGATGTGTTATGCTCAGAAATGGCATCTTACTTCCTCAGTTAATAGAATTGATCTTATTATTACGACTTTACACTCTGACTCAGAAGTGCTATCTCCTTTTAGGTTCTATGAAGGTACAACAGACATAAAAGGAACAGTGAATGGGGTGAAGGTGAAAGGAAAAGGATTTGTTGAACTGCTGCATTCTTATGACAAACCGGATATGACCTTTATAAATAATGTGGCATGGAATACTTTAATCCCCATAAAATGGAAGTTGAATAATCCTGACGATGGCAATCCGTTGCTTTATGATCTGGAATACAGTGTTGATGATCAAAAGATCTTTATGCCAGTAGTTTCGGGAATTACTGAAAACTTTTATAAATGGAACTCTAAAGAATTTTCTGATGGGGATAAAGTCTGGTTAAAAATAATAGGTAGATCAATTGATGGAACCATATCCGGTACAGCAACAAAGGAATTGATTTATAGTGATTCTGCCCATAAAAGTGAAAATTAACCAATAGGTTTTGTCATTCCTGATTTAATGCATCTACAGGGTTTAATCTGACTGCTTTTAGTGCCGGATAAAGGCTGCCAACGATACCTAAAAACAGGGTGACAAGCAAAATCTCTAAAAACATATAATCAGAAACTTCGGGTTCAAAAAAACCGTCTAATCTGGGTAACTGGACAAGCCATTTTAAAGATATAACTCCCAAAATATATCCAAAAATAGAAGCAATAATCGAAATTATTATCCCTTCTGTTATGATCATGATTATAATTTTATTACGACTCCATCCTAAAGCGTTTAGAATACCTATTTCTTTAGTTCTTTCAGAAACAGACATCAATAGCGTGTTGAGAATAAAAAACAAAGCAACAATTAATGAGATCAAAGATGTTGTCCAGGTTATATTTTTAAAAATAATCAGGACATCGTTTTTTTCTCCAACTTCTTTAGTTTGCATGAATACAATATTTTGTAAGGATTTATTAAGTTCTGATTGGATTTCGTTCACTTTTTTAAGATCATCCGGTTGGTTGAGTTGAATATGGAACTCTGTTACTTTTTTTTTCTTATTGATTAGTTTTTGAAGTGTTTCCAGATGAAAAATTACAACACTATTGTTCATTGTTCCTGCAGGAGCTAAAATGCCATTAACAATAAATATTTTATTTAACATAGTGATTGAATCACCTGTCTTGACATTCAGTTTTCTACTAACCGTCTGGCCGATAAGTACTTTATTTGAATCTCCAGGTTTTAGAAGATCACCTTCCTTTAAATTAACCGTACTCCAAAGAAAACTATTTTTAGGCCATCCTCTCTGGATTAAATGAATACCTTGTTTTAACCTGAGAAGATTAATGAGTTCTCCAGAAACATTTTTTACTCCCTGCACACTCTTAATCTTTGTCTTTAAGTTTTCATCTAAAGTTGAAGTAAGAATTTCAATTGTTTCATTGCCAAGGCCAAGCATATGAACATTTCTTTCAGTTAAACTGTTGACCCATGCTTTTTCAATTCCTCTTGACATTGAAATCAATAATATAACACTAGATACAGCAATAGAGATTCCAATAATTGTAAATGCAGTTCTTAAAGGTCTTCTTTTAAGATTTCTTAAAGGGATATTTAAAAATTTCATTTTTGAAATGATTCATTAATAATTTCACCATCAAGAATATTGATGATCCGGTTACTTATTTTAGCGATCTCTTCATTATGAGTTACAATTACTAAGGTTGTGTTATGTTTTAAATGGATATCCAAAAGCAAATTGATAATTGATTCTGATGTTTTTGAATCAAGATTTCCTGTGGGTTCATCTGCAAAAATCATATCAGGAGAATTTGCCAGACTTCTGGCAATGGCCACTCTTTGCTGTTCGCCGCCTGAGAGTTCACTTTGAAAATGATGTAACCTGTCTTTTAGACCCATTTGACACAATAATTTGGTTGCTTTGGAACGGCGTATTTTTGAATTTTTAATTACCCCAAACATTGGGATCTCAACATTTTCTAAGGCTGTAAAAGTGGGAAGAAGGTTAAACTTCTGGAAGATGAAACCAATATTTTTTGAGCGGATATCAGTCCAGGATTTGTTGCTTTCTATCTTTTCATTTTTAAAGGAAACTTCTCCATGAGTAGGTTTATCCAAACCACTCATAATATTGAGCAAAGTTGATTTTCCACTTCCACTGGGCCCTATTATAGAAACAAACTCACCCTGAGGAATAGATAGCGTTATATTATTTAAAGCTCTTATTTTATGGTCATTATAAAATCTACTAATATTTTTTAATGAAATTAAATCCATATTTATAAATATTGACAGGGATTTTCTGTACAAAAGAAAATCAGTTCAAATAATAAAAATTTTTGATAAATAAATTCAAAATAATCTAACGCAATTTAAGTATTTTTTATTTATGAATTGGTATTGTTATATTTTTTGTAAAATAAGACAGTAAAATCTGCTATGATGAGTTAAACATACACTTCCTTGTCTGTATATCCGGTATATGAAGTGCCAATATCATGAGATTCCATTTAAAGAAACTTACATGGTTAATTTAAATCAAGACCAAAATGCTCCAAATAGCATTTAGGTTTTTTTTATTCTTAATGGCAACCTTTTATTTCCAGATACATTAAAATAATACCATTATTTTACAAAGTCTTATGGCTAAATAAAGAGCATGAATTTATACTAAAAGAACTAAAATTTCGTTAAGAATTGTACAATAATTTAAAAAAAAGCTATGAAATTAAATTATCTTAAACCTAAATTAGGTTCGCTTACTCACCTGTTGAT
>JAUWUU010000025.1 GCA_030617765.1 Flavobacteriia bacterium
TATGAACCCTACGGAGCAAATGGGTGGTGGTACGAAAAACAATTAGAGCTTGCCAATAAACTTATTTTCAGCAAATGGAGAGAAGCTTTAGGTGGTCAATTGCATACCATGGTTTCTGGTAGTGCTGCTTTACAACCCAGACTGGCTAGAATTTTTGCTGCAGCTCAAATGCAGGTAATGGAAGGCTATGGTTTAACCGAAACTTCACCAGTTGTATCAGTAAATATGTATAAAGGTAATTTATTCCAAGTTGGATCTGTAGGAACAGCAATCGACAAAGTTGAAATTAAAATTGCTGATGATGGAGAAATTCTGGTAAAAGGTCCAAATGTCATGCAAGGTTATTATAAAGACCCTAAAAGAACTGCTGAAGTTATGACGGGTGATTATTTTCATACCGGTGATAAAGGAGAGGTTGATGCCAAAGGATTTTTAAAAATTACAGGAAGGAAAAAAGAAATTTTTAAAACTTCAGGTGGTAAATATATAGCCCCTGCTTTACTTGAGAACGAAATGAAACAGTCAAGATTTATAGAACAAATTTTAGTGATTGGAGAAGGACAAAAAATGGCTGCAGCTATAATACAACCAAATTTCGATTTTATTAAAAGTTGGGCTAAACGTCATAAATTAAATATTGGAGAATCTTTAAGCGATATAGTTTCGAAAACTGAAGTCAAAGAACGAATAATGAAGGAAGTTGATGAAGGGAATAAAAAATTTGGCAAATGGGAAACGCTAAAAAGAATAGAACTTACTCCTGAAATTTGGAGTGTAGATAATGAACTGCTCACACCAACTTTTAAACCAAAAAGAGAAGTGATTTTAAAGAAATACAAAGATCTATACGATAAGATCTATAGTTAATATTTATATTTGAACTCATTATTTTCATTAATAAACAATGGAACATTTTATAGTATCTGCTCGAAAATATCGTCCTCAAAAATTTAGTGATGTTGTGGGGCAACAGGCCATAACCAACACTCTTGAAAATGCTATAAAGAATAACCATTTAGCACAAGCTTTACTATTTACTGGGCCCAGAGGTGTAGGTAAAACTACTTGTGCTCGTATTTTGGCCAAAAGAATAAATCAGGAAAGCAGTGAAAATATTTCGGAAGATGAAGACTTTGCATTTAATATTTTTGAATTAGATGCTGCCTCAAACAATTCTGTTGATGATATAAGAAATTTAACAGATCAGGTTCGCATACCCCCTCAAGCAGGAAAATATAAAGTTTATATTATTGATGAGGTACACATGTTATCGCAATCTGCTTTTAATGCATTTTTAAAAACACTTGAAGAACCTCCTGCACACGCTATTTTTATTTTGGCGACAACCGAAAAACACAAAATAATACCAACTATTTTATCAAGATGTCAAATATTTGATTTTAAACGTATTGGCGTTATCGATATCAAAAATTATTTGCATAAAATTACCAAAGAAGAAAATGTAAATGCAGAAGATGATGCCTTACACATCATTGCTCAAAAAGCTGATGGTGCTTTAAGGGATGCTCTTTCTATTTTTGACAGAGTTGTTAGTTTTTCGGGCAAGGATCTAACCCGCCAAGCCGTAACTGAAAATTTAAATGTTCTCGATTACGATATATTTTTTAAAATTACTGATCTAGTACTCGAAAATGATATTCCTAATGTTTTGTTATCTTTTAATGATGTTCTTGACAGAGGTTTTGACGGTCATCATTTTATTAGTGGATTAGCTTCACACTTTAGAGATCTTTTGGTTGCTAAAGATAAAGTCACCATCAGCTTATTAGAGGTTGGTGATGCTGCAAAAAAACTTTATCTGGATCAAGCAATTAAGGCCGATCTCAATTTTTTATTGCGAGCAATTGATATGGCTAATGATTGTGATATTAAATATAAGAGTAGTAAGAATCAGCGATTATTAGTTGAACTAACATTAATGCAAATCGCTTCTATTACATTTAATCCCGAAAAAAAAAAGTCTGAACACTTTATAATTCCAGCAGCTCATTTTGCGTCTTATGCTGTTGCTGAAAAGTTAGATATCCCAGAAGAAGTTCAGCCAGAAACCAAAACCATTAGTGAAGAAGTAACTCCTTCATTTGCAGAAGAAAAAAGTACTTATTCTGCGGGATCAAATGTTGAAAATAAAACAAGAATCATTCCAGAAGAAGATATAAAAAAAACGCCTGCCCCAGTCCCAAAAGATCCTGAACCCAAACTCCAATATACTTCTAATAATTCAAGAAATTCAATTTTAAGTATCAATAGCCTTTCGCGAAATAAAGAGGCAGAAAAAGCTATTGAACAGGTAAAATTAAACAAGGCTAGCAATACCAAAGGTCTGCCAAATGATCCATTTACAAATGATACTTTTTTAGCAGTTTGGCATGAATATATTGAATATCTTCATAAAAATGGTGATAAAATTTTCGCTTCAATTTTAAATGCAGATACACCAGTTATTAAAAATAATCTGATTCATGTTACTTACTCCAATAAACTAATGGAAGCCGAGCTTAACAAAATCAGACCCAAAGCATTAAAATACTTACGTAAAAAACTTAACAACTTCAGTCTAGATTTTAAAGTAACAATAAATGAAGATGAAACTAACAAAATTGCCTATACAATTCAAGAAAAATACGAATTATTAAAAAGTAAAAATACTGCTATCATCACTTTAAGAAAAACTTTTAAGTTAGACCTTTAAATTTTGATAATTAATTCCTTTTATTATCTTTAAGAAAAATTTATAGTTTGGATATAAAAACCCTAGTCATTTTACTTATTGGATTTTTGATTGTAGCTATTGCCTCTAATCAAATAGCCAAAGTTTTTCAAAAGATAAAATTTCCTTTAATTACTGGTTTTATTATTACCGGTATTATTGCAGGATCTTCCTTTTTAAATTTTATTCCTCAAGAGGCAATAAAAAAGCTAAACTTTTTAAATGAAATTGCCCTTGCTATCATTGCTTTTTCTGCTGGTGCTGAATTGTATTTAAATGATCTACGAAGTAGGTTAAACAGTATCAAATGGATGACAATTGGACAATTGGTAATCACTTTTATTCTAACAAGTGTGACCGTTTATTTTTTTGCTGATAGAATACCCTTTATGGCCGATTTGGAGGATACAACAAAATTTGCAATTTCAATTCTATTTGGCACTATTTTCGTGGCACGTTCTCCTTCTTCAGCTATAGCTGTAATTAATGAAATGCGTGCAAATGGACCATTTACAAAAACTGTAATGGGCGTAACAGTTATAAAAGATGTATTGGTAATTATACTTTTTGCTGTTGTTTTTTCTGTTTCAAAAACACTTATCAATGGTCATGAAATAAATTTATCATTTTTAATTATTCTTATATTGGAATTGGCAATCTCATTTGGTTTAGGATATCTTGTAGGTAAAATATTAGAAATTCCATTTCAACTATTTTTTAATAGTGATATCAAAAAGATTTCAGTAATATTAATAGGCTATTCTATTTATTTATTTTCTAATTTTATAAAAATAAATTCGGAAAATTGGTTTCATCACGAAATCATACTAGAGCCACTTTTAATAGCAATTATTGGCAGTTTTGTTTTAACAAATAATAGTAAACATCGACTTGAGTTTAGAGAATTACTGCATGAAATAAGTCCAACAATTTATATTATTTTCTTCACACTAACTGGTGCTTCTTTATCATTTCAAACATTAGTAAATGTATTTGGTATTGCAGTTGCTTTATTTATTTTGCGCCTATTTACCATGATCTTAGCAGGGTTTTTTGGTGTTATTGCAGCTAAAGATCCTAAAAAATACCTCTTTATTGCTTGGATGCCATATTTAACACAGGCAGGTGTAGCCTTAGGTTTAGCAACTATTATTTCTAATGCGTTTCCTGAATGGGGTCATGAATTTGAAACTATAATAATTGCAATTATTGTTATTAATCAACTACTAGGTCCTCCATTATTTAAATGGTCATTAAATATTGTAAAAGAAAGTCACCTTCGTGCAAAAATGGATCATTTACAAAGCACTAGAGATGCAATAATTTTTGGCGTTGAAAATCAATCTATTGCACTAGCCCAACAACTCGAAAAACACAATTGGAAACCAAGGTTGGTTTCTCTTGAAGATTGTAGCATTGAAAATACTAATAACTTTGAGGTTATTTCAGATTTCATCCCTTCTGTAAAAAATTTAGAAACCTTAAACCTAAATAAAACCGAAGCTGTTGTGCTGATGCTTAACGATGATGATAATTATTATATTGCTGAGAAAATTTATGAACATTTTGGAATGGAAGATGTAGTAGTTCGCCTAAATCAACGTGAAAATTTTGAAAAATTTCATAAGCTTGGTACATTGATTATTGAACCTTCTACTGCAATTGTAAGCTTATTAGACCACTTTGTAAGATCTCCAAATGCAACCTCTTTACTTTTAGGTATGGATGATGGTCAAGATACCATGGATATTGAAATTAAGAACAGAGATTATCACGGATTGCGAATTCGAGAACTTCGTTTACCTACGGATCTAATTATTTTATCAATAGAAAGAAAAGGTCAGATGCTAATGACTCATGGTTATACTCGATTACGTATTGGCGATGTAATGACATTAGTTGGATCTGCAAAGAGTTTAGAAGACATAAAATTTAAACTGGATACTTAACAAGCATAAAGTTAATAGAAGAAATTTTAAATGTAAATTCTTAGATATCAAATTTGCTTTATCATTGTTTAAATGTATTTTTGGGGCTATAAATACAAACTATTAAACGAAGCTTAACAAAGCTTTGATATTTACAGATGAAATCAAATACGCTACTTCTTTTTTTATTGCTCCTTTTATTATCGACAACAGTCTCTTCTCAACAACTAAACGACAGAGAGTTCAGAGGTATTTGGATAGCTACCGTAGACAATATTGATTGGCCCAGTTCAAATGATCTAAGTACAGAAGAGCAAAAAAAAGAACTTATCAAATTACTCGACCTTTATAAAAGCTTAAATTTTAATGCAGTTATTTTTCAAATTCGTCCTTCAGCAGATGCTTTTTATAATTCAAAATATGAAAAATGGTCGAGTTGGCTGACAGGTAGAAACGGTGATGCTCCGACTCCTTATTATGATCCTCTGGCATTTGTTATCAGTGAAACCCGTAAACGAGGAATGGAATTTCACGCATGGTTAAATCCATACAGAGCAATTGTAAATTATAAAGAATTTCAATCAAATCCCCTACCTCTCACCTATAACAAACCAGAATGGTTTATCAATTATGGGAAAAATAAATATTTTGATCCCGGAAATCCTGAAGTTAGAGTCTATACCAATAAAATTGTAGCTGATATTGTACAACAATACGATATTGATGCCATCCATTTTGATGATTATTTTTATCCATATAAAATTAAAAATGAGGTTTTTCCAGATAGTTTGTCTTTTAAAAAGTTTGGAGGTGAATTCTATCCAAATAATATAGACGACTGGCGTAGAGAAAATGTGAATATTATTATTGAAGAATTGCAAACTACTGTTAAGTCTATTAAACCTTGGGTGCAATTTGGTATTAGTCCCTTTGGCGTTTGGCGCAATAAAAGTAAAGATATCAATGGCTCAGATACCGAAGCTGGCCAAACAAATTATGACGACCTGTATGCTGATATACTTTTTTGGCTAAAAAATGGTTGGCTTGATTATGTTTTACCTCAAATTTATTGGCATATTGGTTTTAAAAAAGCTGATTACAGTAAATTAGTGCATTGGTGGGCAAATAATAATTATCAAACCAATCTTTATATCGGACATGGAATGTATAGATTGGATAGAAAAAAAGAAAACAGAGCATGGCGCAAACAAAAGCCGACTGAAATTGAAAAACAATTGGACCTCAATAGAACAATTCCTCAAATTGAGGGAAGTGTATATTTTAGTGGGAAGTCATTCTTAAAGGATCCTTTTAAAATAAATGAAATTTTAAAAGAAAACTATTATAAATTCCCTGTTCTTCCACCAAGCACAAATAATAAAATTAAATTTATTCCAGAGCCTGTTTTTAATGTAAATATTTCAAAGATCAATTCAAAAAATCAAAGGTTATCATGGAAACCATTATCAGAAAATAAAGAGAAAGAAGCTGTTAAATTTCTAATCTATCACTTTGAAAAAGGCGAAAAAATTAATTTTGAAAATAATGAAAAAATTATTGAAATTACAGGTGCTCATCATTTCGATTTTAATAAGAAAAAAATTAAAAAAGGTAGTATTTTTACAATTATTGCTGTTAGCAGAAATAATAACAGAAGTAATCCGGTAAATATTAGGAGATAAATTTTTATAATTACTCTAAAATCAGGATTATAAAATCTTTACAAATTATGGTAAAAAATCAAAAAATCAATGCTTTGAATATTTTACCTTGTAAAAACCAATTCAGTTTCAGTTGATAAATTACTATCGAAAGCATAGCCTCCATAATTAAAACCTATCAGATCTTTAGCTTTTTCAATGTTATTATCAATAATATAACGCACCATCAATCCACGGGCTTTTTTAGCATAAAAACTGATCATCTTCAATTTACCATTTTTAAAATCTTTAAAAACAGGTGTGATCAATAAAGCTTTGAGCAATTTCTTGTTTAAAACCTTAAAATATTCATTACTTGCCAAATTAATCAGTGCTTCACCCTCCTTCATTTCTTCGTTTAATGTTTTGGTTAAAGCATCTCCCCAAAATTTATAAAGATTATCCTTTTGTCCAACTTTTAATTTTGTACCCATTTCCAAACGGTAAGCTTGCATTAGGTCTAAAGGTTTTAATATTCCATATTGCCCCGAAAGAATTCGTAATTTTTCCTGTAATTGATCAAATTTCTCAGGCGAAATAGTGTAGGGATCCAAACCCTCATAAACTGTTCCTTTAAATGCAAAAACCGCTTGTCTGGCATTTTTATTTGTAAATGGCAATTGCCAATCCTGATTGCGCTGCCAATTCAATTCTCCCAGTTTATCGGAAATTGACATCAATTTAGAAAGTTGTTTCGGACTTTTATCTCTCAATACTTTATTTAGCTTTTCTGCCTGCGATAAAAAAACACCTTGAGTAAATTGATCTGTTGGAGTTTGAGTCTCAAAATCAAGTGATTTTGCGGGTGATATTACAATCTTCATTGTTATTTTTTTATAAATTGTTTATTCGTTTTTGAAAGTTCTCGATAAATTTTCCCACGTGAAAACCATCCATCAATGCATGATGAACTTCAATTGAAAAAGGCATTTTAATGTATTTATTTTCATTAAAGTATTTTCCAAAAACAAATTTCGGAATACCACTTTTCTCTCTTTTAATATCCCTTGAATGTTTGATACTTGTAAAAGAAATCCAGGGAATTGATGAAGCATAAATTACATTTGTCATATCTTTATTTGAATCAAAATCGGTATTTTCCTGATGTTTTTTTAGAATTCTCTTTCCTGATTTATCAAATTTTAAAATTGATGCTTGCCTTTTGAAAAAACAAAATGAAAATGAATTATCTTTATTTAAAACCGTTGAACCTATATCAATAGATTTATATTCAAAAACCTGACCATCAATAATTCTCAACCTAAATTCTAATATTTCATTAGCTGTTTCTACAGCTAAATACAAACATGCTAAAAAGAAAGAGATCTGATTTTCTTTACAAAAATTATACAAATTGGTGACTTCAAGATTGGCAGTTAAATTAAAATAAGGATCTTCATAATCTTTGAAGAACTCATATTGAGTCTTTCTGTTCCATGAATTAATATCGAATTTATTCATCTTATCAAAATTCTAAAGATATTTTAAAAAACTTAGCCATTAAACACCCACTAAATTACTTTTGATTCACTGTATAATTTCGCCATTTTTCTAAACAAAGATACATGTCTTCAGGAATTTCTGAATCAAAACTCAAGTACTCTTTTGATACGGGTTGTACAAATCCCAGTGTTTTTGCATGTAATGCCTGACGGGGTAAAACCTTAAAACAATTTTCAACAAATTGTTTGTACTTTGTAAAAGTAGTCCCTTTTAATATCTTATCTCCACCATAGCGTTCATCATTAAACAATGGGTGTCCAATAAATTTAAAATGTGCACGAATCTGGTGTGTTCTACCGGTTTCTAATTTACATTCTACCAGTGTAACGTAACTAAATCTCTCAATAACTCTGTAATGTGTTATGGCGTGTTTTCCAAAATCTCCTTCCGGAAAAACATCCATTTGCAATCTATTCTTTAAACTTCTACCAATATTACCTTCAATAGTACCTTCTTCATTTTCTATATTTCCCCAAACCAATGCATAATACAATCTCTTGGTAGTTCGCTCAAAAAATTGATTGGCTAAATTTGCCATAGCAAATTCAGTTTTTGCAACAACCAATAATCCACTGGTATCTTTGTCAATTCTATGTACCAAACCTGGTCGTTCATTACTGTTTTTTGGCAAATTTTCAAAATGATAAATAAGCGCATTTACTAATGTTCCACTATAGTTTCCATGTCCGGGATGAACTACCATACCAGCAGGTTTATTCAGAACTATCACCTCATCATCTTCATATACAAAATCAATAGGAATATCCTCTGCAACTAATAAATTTTCATGTGGTGGATGGGCTAAAACAACACGCACAAGATCATGTGGCTTTACTTTGTAATTAGCTTTTACAGCCTGATCATTAACCAAAACATTACCTGCTTTTATTGCTTGCTGGATTTTATTACGTGTAGCATTTTCAATAAAATTCATTAAATATTTATCAACTCGTAAAGGTTCCTGACCCTCAGCGGCTGTAAATTTAAAATGCTCATAAAGTTCGTCGTTATTTATTTCTTCAATAGTTTTATCCATTAGGAATGCTGTCTAATTTAGCAATACTATCCATTCTTTGTTTACCTTCTAAACCATCTCCCAAGACTAAATCAATAATTGAATTCTTTGATATTTTTTTGCCGGGTTTTAGCTCTTCTCCTTTCATCTCTAACATACGCACAACATTTTTTCCGAGATCGGGTATAAATCTTTCTTTACCAATTCTAAATCCAGCTGATTTTAATCTTGTAACTACTTGTCTTTTAGTTTGATCTAAAACATTAGGAACTTCAATTTTCCTGTAATTTGAAGGATTCAGCGTTAAATATATCTTTCTATTTTTCTTGACAAAATCTCCAGGTTCAGGATTTTGCTCAATAACAGATTTTGGGGGATAATCAGGATTAAAACTAGCCGAATCAATAACCCTAAATGTTAAATTTGATTTGTACAGTTCTCTTTTCGTTTCAAACAGCGACATCTTTTCAAGATTAGGCACTTCAATCTTTTCATCATGATGAGTATAATAATTAAGCCAACTACTCAAACCAAATATCAATAAAAATATGATCGCAAAAATTGAAATGATCGTAACTAAAAATTCTTTGCTTTTTATATATTGAAAAAATCCCATAAAAATATTTTAATTTTCAAAGATAATTTTTTTTAGTTTAAAATACTTATATGATTTGTAATTTTGAGTTTTCCTCCTTACTATGCTGAAATAAATAATTTATTTTTTTTTCACTATTTTGGTACCAATTTAAAAAGAGAAACAAGTAAACTAAATGGAAAACAAAAAATTAAGTCTTATTCTGTTCTTATTAAGTTTAATACTATTGATGGAATCATTTTTGGCACTTACGAATTATTAGAAAAAAATACTGTTATCGATGTGTTTTTTATCCCATCATTTATAATAGCTTTTAGTTTGACTATCAACATATGGAAAAAAAATAAAATGAAATAAAGTAAAAAGTTATTTTTTATCTCCCATAGGTTTAATGATATTCCAAACTTTGATCTCGTCATCTGAAGTTATTCCATCCTTAACTTGAACATTAATACCATCACTAACACCTAAATCAATATCTTTTCTTTCAAATTGTTGTTCTCCGGTCTTAACTTCAACAAAGGGTTCTTTTGTTTTAGGATCAAATTGAACTAAGGCCTCCTTAATTGACAAAACACTATCTGCTCTTGCTAAAATAATTGAAGCATTAGCACTCAAACCAACTCTTATAAAAGTAGTATCCTGTTTTTTTAGTGTTCCTTTTATTTCAAATTGAATAGCGCCATTTTCTAATTTTCCTTTAGGAGCAATATAATCTAATACTGCCTTAAAAGTTTTATTTTCAATTGCTCCAACAGTAATATCTAAAGGAAGTCCTTCTTTGATCTTACCTACTTCCGATTCGTCAACCTTGCCTTCAAATATCAAATTATTTACATCTGCCAAAGCAGCAATAGTTGTTCCTTCATTAAAAGTATTAGATTCAATTACTTGGTTACCAACTTCTACGGGCACATCTAAAACCATTCCATTTATGGTTGATCTAATCAAAGTATTGGCTGAACTGCCTAAACCACGGGTTGATCCAGTTTTAACAATGTCATAATTTTGATTGGCTGCATTATAAGCTTGTAAAGCTTGTTTATAAGTCAGCTCTATCTTTTCAATATCTTGTTTGGAAATTACACCTTTTTCAAATAAACTTTTTTGTCGATCATAGTTTCGTTTTTCATCATCTAAAGAGATCTTGGCCCTCTTAATATTGTTTTTAGCACTGTTTAAAGCTGATAAATTAGGGATTACTCTAATTTTTGCAATCAGATCATTTGCTTTTAAAATATCTCCACCTTCTACATAGACCTCTTCAATAACTCCAGAAATATTAGGTTTAATAAGCACTTCTTCTAGAGGAAGAATACTTCCGGTGGCTACAGTTTGTTTTATAATAGTTTGCTTTGAAGGCTTTTCAGTTTTATAAACAACCGGATCTTGAGCATTCTTTGAATACAAATAGTACATCGCTCCAATAAAAGTGACTGCTATAAATATTAAACTAAAAATTATTACTGACTTCTTCATTTGTAAATATTTTTTTTATTAATGGTTATTCTGTTCTTAGGGCATCTATTGGTTTTACACGAATAGCATTTTGCGCAGGAATTAAACCTGCAAATAAACCCGAAATTATTAAAATCGTTAATGCAGCTGTTATAACACCCAGGTTAACACTTGGGTTTAAAAACATGTCTATAGGTCCACTCATATCAATAACATAGTTAATGATGAAAATAAAAAAAGCGCCAAAAACAATTCCTCCCATACCTGAAATAATAGTTAAGAAAACAGATTCCGTTAGGATCTGACCTCTTATTTTTGCCGGTGAGGCACCTAAAGCTCTTCTAATGCCAATTTCTTTTGTTCGTTCTTTTACTACAATTAACATAATATTGCTAACGCCGATAACACCTGATAGCAAAACTAATATTCCTACAAAATAGGCAATCACTCGTATTGCCATAAACAAACTTTCTACCCTATTAAATTGTTCAAAAAGATCAAAAAAACCAACTGCTCTTTCATCATCCGGATGAATTTTATGATTCTCTTTAACAATATCAATAATATCTTGTTTTATGTTTGTAATTGGAGTACTATTATTAGCCGTGATTGCCATCCAGCCAACTCTATCGGCCATATTAAAAGCTTGAGAAAAAGAGGTAAATGGAACAAATATTTGTTTTTGATCTTCCTCATTATCACCTCCTGAATTTTTTTTCTTATAGGAACCTATCACCTTAAAACTAATTCCCTGAATTTTAATATAAGTTCCTATTATATTTTCATTTTTTTCATATAAACTTTTTCTAACACCTTCACCAATAATAGCTACTTTTCTTTTTTCATTGATATCACCGTAATTTATAAATCTACCAGAAGTAATATCCATAGGTTCCTGTTTAATTATTTCAGGATAATCTCCATAAACATCAAATGCACCTGTATTAAGGCCTCTTACAACATTGTTATTACCATTAAATCCTCCAAGCTGATTACGAGGGGAAATAAATCTCAAATTGGGGATATTCTCTCGAATATCTTCCACATCACTTAAGCGATAACTATACCTTCTCCCCTTTGGCATTCCCTGATAAGGTTTTGTAACTGTACGTGTCCACATAAACATGGTATTTGTAGCAATATCACCAAAATCCTGTTTTATTCCATTTTCAAGTCCTTTACCTGCAGCAAGTAACAGGATCAGAATAAAAATACCCCAAAAAACACCAAATGCAGTCAACAGAGTCCTTAACCAATTACTGGTTAGTGCTTCTAAAATTTCATTCCATCGATCTCTGTTAAACATATTCTTCTTTTATTCGTCACTTAAAGCCTTAATAGGTTGAATATTTGCTGCTCGCCAAGCAGGGAAAAATCCTGCTAATACTCCGGCAATTATCAATAAAAAAACCATAGAAATTGCCATTGAAAAGTTTACTGAAGGATTTAAAATATAATCTACTTCAACATTAGGTCCAACAATTTCAAGAAGACCCATACTAAAGATCAAACCAGCAAATCCTGAAACTGCAGTTACAAAAATTGATTCTTGTAATATCATTCCAATGATCGACCAAGGTTTTGCTCCCAATGCTTTTCTAATTCCAATTTCACGGGTTCGCTCTTTTACAATGATCAACATAATATTGCTTACACCTACTACACCTGCTATAATTGTACATATGCCAACAAACCAGAAAAAGAAAGCTATATTATCCGTTAAAGTATAAAAACGTTTGGCTTCATCAAGCATGTTATGTACATTAATTGCACTATTATCTTCTGGAGAAACAGTATGTGCTTGTTGTAAATATTGTTTAATTTCTGCAGTAAACTTATTTGATACTTCCAGAGCTTTATCAAAACTTTCTTCGGGTTGAAGGGTAAAGCCCATATTGGCAATTTTATTGGAACCGTTAAAAACAAATTGAGCCGTGGTTAAGGGTATAAAAATTCGATTCTCTTCCCGTTCACCTGCTTCATCAGAATAAACACCAATTATTTTATAATTTATTCCTGAAATATTTAAATATTCATTCAAAGGATCTTCAACATCTTTCATCAACTCTCGTTTGACCTTGTTACTAATCAAAGCAACTTTATTTCGATTATCCATATCAGCATAATTCAAATAGCGTCCGCTTACCATTTTTTGATTCTCAAGTTTTTGATAATCAGGACCTACTCCTTGAACACTATATGAGCCAGATTCTTTCTTGTAATTAATTGTTGCACCTCTTACCCTGAACAGACCTGATCTACTTTCTAATTTATCAACATAAACTGAAGTTATATAATCGTAATTTGCATTTAGCAGTTCAATTCTTCTACCCGGATTTAATCCTTTAAACTCTTTGGTAGTCACTTGTGTCCATATCCAGATACGATTGCTGGCATCCTTCTCAAATTCTTTTCGGATACCATTTTCCATACCCTGACCAAAACCCAATAATATAACAAGAATAAATATACCTGATGCTACCGAAAGTCCGGTTAAAAAGGTACGCAACTTATTTTTGCGAATAGAATCAAATATTTCCTGCCAGCGATCGAAATCAAACATTTAAATAAATTTTCTAGATTGTATTAGAATATTAGTAGCCAAACTGTTTCTTTAATAGACGCGCAAAAGCACATATTTGTTACAGTAAAAAAGGAAAAAATCTTTTCATCTTTTTTTGTATGTTTGTGTTATAACTAATTTTAAACTAATGAAAAAAAATATTGCCATTATTATGGGGGGCTATTCCAGTGAAGTAGAGATATCACTACAAAGTGGCAATGTTGTTTACGATAATCTAAACAAAGAAAAGTACAACTTGTTTAAAGTTTTAATTTTAAAAGATAAATGGGTCTATGTTGACGAAAATAATACCGAGTATCCAATAAATATTCAGGATTTTACCACAACCAAAAACGGATCTAATATTAAATTTGACTGTATTTTCAATGCAATTCATGGGCATCCCGGTGAAGATGGTACTATTTTGGCTTATTTTGAATTACTTGGTTTAAAACATACTTCAGCACCTTTTTATCAAATGGCTGTAACTTTTAACAAACGTGATACCTTAAGTTTTGTAAAACCTTACGGGATAAAAGTAGCACAATCCTATTATATTAATAAAGGTGATGACTATGATGTAGAAAAAATTCTAAGTAAAGTAGGTTTACCTTGTTTTGTAAAACCAAACCACGGAGGATCAAGTTTTGGGATTTCAAAAGTACATTCTCAAGATGAATTGATTCCGGCAATAGAAAAAGCTTTTGAAGAAGATAATGAAATATTAATTGAAGAATTTTTAAACGGTATTGAAGTATCAGTTGGAATTATCCAATATCAAGGTAAAATTAAAGTGTTACCCACTACAGAAATTGTTAGCGAAAATGAATTTTTTGATTTTGAAGCAAAATATTTAGGTAAATCTCAGGAAATAACACCTGCAAGAATAACATCAATACAACAAGAAAATATTAAAAGCACTGCTGAAAAAATTTATAGATCACTTAATTTAAGTGGTCTATCAAGAGCTGATTTTATTATAGTTGGTGAGATTCCTTATTTTATTGAGATGAATATGGTACCAGGAATAACAACCGAAAGTATTTTACCAAAACAAGCACACGCCGCTGGCATCAGTTTAAAAGAATTATTTGGAAATACTGTTGAAATGGTTCTTGATAACTGATGATTATTGGTTTAAATTAAGTAAATTTTATCAATTTTGATTTTAAATTTTAAATTATAAAATATGAAACGAGCAGTTTTTCCGGGATCTTTTGATCCGTTAACTTTAGGACATACCGATATAATTGATAGAGCATTACCTCTTTTTGATGAAATTATTATTGCAATAGGCACAAATTCTACAAAAAAATATATGTTCTCCTTAGAACAACGTAAAGAATTTATTAAAAAAACCTATGCAGATGTTTCAAAGATAAAGATAGATACCTATAAGGGTTTAACGATAGATTATTGCAAAAAAAATGATATCGATTTTATCTTACGTGGTTTGAGAAATCCTGCCGATTTTGAATTTGAAAAAGCCATTGCCCAAACAAATCGTAAGATGTCGAAAATTGAAACTGTTTTTTTACTTACAAGTGCTGATACTTCTTACATCAGTTCAAGTATCGTAAGAGATATTTTAAAAAATAAAGGTGATGTTTCTTTATTGGTTCCAAAAGCAGTTATCATTTAATAATATGAAAAGGCTCATCATTTTATTTTTTCTAAGTTTTACTCTATTCAGTAATGCTCAAGACCTTATAACTGAATTTGAAAAAAGTAATGGGGTTAAAACAGCAACTTACCAGCAAACCATTCAATTCTATGAAAATTTAGCGAATAATTATCCTGAAATTTCCATTCGGGAAATTGGAATGACAGATTCGGGTAAACCGCTTCATTTGGTTACCTTTAATAAGGATCAAAATAATCTTATGAAAAAGAATACCATTTTGATCAATAATGGCATTCATCCGGGAGAGCCTGACGGAATTGATGCCAGCATGATGATGCTTAGAGATATTGTTCAAAATAAAAATTTATCAAATCAATTTTCAAATATTACAATTTATATCATTCCTGTTTACAATATTGGCGGAAGTTTAAATCGTAATTCCTCATCAAGAGTTAATCAAAACGGACCGGAATCTTATGGTTTTCGGGGAAATGCCTGTAATTTTGATCTGAACCGTGATTTTATAAAAAATGATACTAAAAATTCAAGAACTTTTTCTAAGATCTTTCATTTAACAGATCCCGATATTTTTATTGATAATCATGTTAGCAATGGTGCAGATTATCAATATACTTTAACACATCTATTTACACAACACAATAAATTAGGGGGTGATCTTGGTGAATTTTTAGATAAAAAAATGATGCCTGAAATGGAAAAAGGTCTCAATAAAAAAGACTTGATCATTACACCATATGTAAATGTATTTAATCGGGTTCCTGACAATGGATTTTCTCAATTTTTTGATAATCCCCGATATTCAACCGGATATACTACATTATTCAATACACTTGGACTAATGGTAGAAACACATATGCTAAAACCATATAAGCAACGTGTTGAAGCAACTTATGATTTGATGTTTACCGCTTTAGATTTTTTAAATAAAAATGGTGAAGAAATTACAACATTAAGAGATCAATCAAACAATCAACTTATTTCAAATAAAACTTACCCAATTCAATGGAAAATTGACAGTACCAAAACATCATCATTACAATTTAAAGGCTATGAAGGTAAATTTGAAAAAAGTGAAGTTACAGGTTTAAAACGTTTAAAATATGACAAAAATAAGCCCTTTACAAAACCGATAACTTATTACAATTATTTTAAACCAAAAAAAAGTATAACCATTCCAAAAGCCTATATAATTCCAAAAGGATGGTGGAAAATAAAAGAACGATTAGATATCAACCAAATTCAATATCAAATATTAAAAAAAGATACTATTATAAGTATAGAAAGTTATCAAATTGCTAATTACAAAACAACTGAAAAACCTTATGAAGGACATTATTTACATCACAACACCGAAATAACTAAAACAAATATTGATCAACAATTCAAAAAAGGAGATCTTTATATTTCAACTGATCAAAAGGGATTTAGATATTTAATAGAGACTTTAGAACCCGAAGCACCGGATTCATTTTTTAACTGGAATTTTTTTGATACTATTTTACAAAAAAAAGAGGGCTTTTCTCCATATGTATTTGAAGATCTGGCAATAGAAATTCTAAATGAAAATTCTAAATTAAAAGCCGATTTTGAACAATTAAAAATTAAAGACGTAGATTTTGCTAATAATTGGTATGCGCAACTCAATTATATTTATAAAAATTCAAAATATAATGAGAAAGCTTATTTAAAATACCCTGTTTCTAGAGTGGTTAAATAGTACTTAAAAGATTTAATTAAATTTTTCAGGATTTTCTACAACATGATATCTTGGATCATCAATAGATTCAATAATAATTTCCTGAAATTTGAGATTGTTTTTATTTAAAAGCAATTTACATTCTTCACTAAGATGTTTCAAATGAACTATTTTTCCAGCTTTTTCATACTTTTCAACAATATTATTAATTGCTTCCATAGCTGAATGATCACTAACTCTAGATTCTATAAAATCAATTTCAATATTTTTAGGGTCACTTTTTACATCGAACTTATCATTAAAGGCAGCAATTGATCCAAAAAATAAAGGTCCCCAAATTTCATAAACTTTAGTACCATCTTCTTTATAGTGTTTTCTAGCTCTAATTCTAACCGCATTCTCCCATGAAAAAACCAAAGCACTAATAATTACACCTGCAAGAACTGCTATAGCAAGATCGAAAATTACGGTCAGCGCCGAAACCATTATCAATACAAATAGATCAGTTCTTGGAATTTTATTAAGAATTCTAAAACTACTCCATGCAAAAGTTCCTATAACTACCATAAACATCACACCCACTAATGCGGCAATGGGTACTTGCTCAATTAATCCCGATGCAAAAAGTATGAAACTTAAAAGCATTAAGGCTGCAACAATACCTGACAAACGACCTCTACCACCAGATTTTATATTGATAATTGATTGCCCAATCATTGCACAACCACCCATTCCACCAAATAAACCGGTTATCACATTAGCACCACCTTGAGCTATACACTCACGATTTGCATTTCCTCTTGTTTCTGTTAGATCATCAATTAAATTTAAGGTCATTAGTGATTCGATTAAACCTATTGCAGCTAATATTAAAGAATAAGGTAAAACAAATTGAATCGTTTCCCATGAAAATGGTATTTTATAGAAAGTTTCTAGATGTAATGTTGGTAAACCTCCTTTTAAACCTTCTCCTCCGCCGTCTTTTATAAAAGAACCTACCGTTGCAACATCTAAATTAAATACAATTGCCAATGTTGATACCACTAGAATTGCGATCAAAGCTTCGGGTAATTTTTGAGTATATTTAAAATTACTTAAACTTATCATTATCAACATGGTTAAACCAACCAAACCAAGCATAAAATACATGCTATTGCCTTGTAGCCAAACTTTTTCTCCATCAACAATATGTTGAAACATACCCAATTGGGATATAAAAATTACAATAGCCAGACCATTTACAAAGCCCAACATAACAGGATGGGGTATAAGTCTTACAAATTTACCAAGCTTCAAAACACCAGCCATCACTTGAATAAATCCCATTAAAATTACAGTAGCAAATAAATAATATAAACCTAAATTCTCACCCTGAGCTCCCATTTCATTTCCTCTTGAAACCAAAGAAACCATAACAACTGCCAAAGCACCTGTTGCACCTGAGATCATCCCTGGTCTACCTCCAAAAATAGAGGTAATTAATCCAACCATAAAAGCAGCATACAAACCAACCAGAGGATCAACACCTGCAACAAAAGCAAAAGCTACTGCTTCGGGTACTAAGGCCAAAGAAACCGTAATACCAGATAAGATATCATTTTTTATATTGGGTACTCTCTTGCTTATAAATTCTTTCATATTTGCCTAATTTTAAAAAAGCGGCAAAGGTAGGTTATTATAATGAATTGATTTTTTTAATAAAATTAATCACTAGATAGCGCTATTTTCAATAAGCATTTTAATGTTGGGATAAGTATTTTGTAAAGCATTTTTAATTTTATTTTTATCTTTCCAAACTGCTTTGGTAATACCTTCTTCAATTTGAGGTTTTAAGATAGATTTTTTATTATCAAGACTATACATCCTAAACCAATGTGAAACTTTTAATATTTCTCTTTCATTCTCAGTATAAATATGATAAGTACTCATAATAAAATCTTCGATCTCTATTTTATTAATACCACATTCCTCTTGAACTTCCCGTATTGCTGCTTCCGGAATTGTTTCGTTCTCCTCTACTTTTCCTTTTGGCAAATCCCATTTATCATTCCTATAAATAAATAAAATTTCTTTATCGGAATTTATCACAATTCCACCCGCAGCTTCAATAAAAATAAACTTGTTTTTAAATGCTTTCCAGAGTATTTCTATATCAGAATGATACAAATAGATATTTGAAGAAACATCTAAATTACATTTGTTCAAATATTTTTGAAGATCAAAATCATTCCAAATAAAAAAATTTGTTTTTTCTTGAAATTCAAGATTATCAATTAAAGAAATTGAACATTTGTTCTTAAAAATTCTATACATTTGCAATATGATTTTTGACAAAAATACAGCAAAAAAAACTGCCGAATTACTTTTATCGATAAAAGCAATCAAACTAAAGCCAAACGAGCCTTTTACTTGGGCTTCTGGATGGAAATCACCAATTTACTGTGACAACAGAATCACTTTATCATATGTGCCAATTCGCAATTTTATCAGAGAAAATTTATGTAAAATTATTCTTGAAAAACACGGTAAACCCGATGTTATTGCGGGTGTTGCTACAGGAGCAATTGCAATAGGAGTTTTGGTAGCTCAAGAATTAGGTGTTCCCTTTATTTATGTTAGACCCGAACCTAAAAAACATGGAACAAAGAATCAAATTGAAGGTTATTTAGACAATGGTCAAAATATAGTAGTTGTTGAAGATCTGATCAGTACCGGAAAAAGTAGTTTAAATGCTGTCAAAGCCTTAAAAAATACTGATGCAAATATTAAAGGAATGGTCGCTATTTTTAATTATGGATTTAAAATAGCCAAAAAAAACTTTGAAAAAGAAAATATTGAATTAACAACCTTGAGTGATTACGGAAATTTAATAGAGCAGGCCCTAGACACAAATTATATTAGTGAAAAAGATATAAAAACTTTAAAAGACTGGAGAAAAAACCCCTCAAAATGGGAAAATTAATAAAAATATGAACTTAGAAAGCCCTAAAGTAACTGTAAAAAAATCAAGTAAAGATATTTTTGACTATTTGAGCAAAATTGAAAACTTCGAACAAATTATGCCTGAAAATATCGATAAATTTGAGGCAGGTGAGGATTCTTTCAAATTTGCCCTTAAAGGAATGCCCGAAATAAAATTAAAACTTCAGGAGCAAGAAGCACCAAAAAAAATAGTTTTAGGATCAGCAAGTGATAAATTTCCTTTTACACTAACTGCAAATATTGATAAAAAATCAGATGATTCAAGTGAAGTGCAATTGGTTTTTGATGGCAATTTCAATCCAATGGTTGCCATGATGGTTAAAAGTCCGCTTCAAAAATTTATCAATACTTTGGCAGGTAATATTGAAAAGAAGTAAAGTATTTTACAAAAACTTTATTTCTTTAAAATTATATTCTTTTATTACATCATTTTCTTGTTCAACGAGTAATTTACCTTGTTGATTGACTCCTATAATCTTAGCTGTAAAATTTTTTCCTTTACTGCTCTCAAAAGAATGAGTGATCCCAATTTTATACAATACTTTTTCATATTGTTCTTTTAAAAATATAAACTCTTTCTTTTCTATCAAGTTGATATAGTATTTTAAATTATCTACAATTTCTTTCAAAAGAAGATCTCTATTAAAATCCTTATTCAATAATAATTTCATAGAAGTTGCATTTGGTAATAAAACCGGAAATACAGCTTGATTTACATTTAATCCTATACCAACAACTGTGTGTTTGATTTTGTCTTTAACCAAAATGTTTTCTATTAATATTCCTGCTACTTTTTTATTGTCTGCCAATATGTCGTTTGGCCATTTTATAGTTAAATTTACAATTTTTTGGTTTGTTAATGCCATATAAACACTTAAGGAAATTGCACAATTCATATAAAATTGATGGCTAGCATTTAATTCGTCAAGCTTGATCAATACACTAAACAACAAGTTCTTATTTTTCTCTGAGGTCCATTTTGTTTGCATCTGACCACGCCCTGAAGTTTGATATTCAGTAGTTACTACAGTCCAGTTATCTACATCAGCACTTTTTACAAGTTCTTTTAAAAATTGGTTCGTAGAGTTTATGGCATCAAGTTTGACTATATTCATATATAATATTTATATTGACGCATCTAAAATGATTAAAATTTAATACATTTGCAAGCAATATCTAAAAATTTTAAATGACTAAAAAAATAGCGAAAACTGACCTTTTAATTACAGAAATTATAAGGGGCATTGAAGATGTAAAAGGAGAAAATACAACCATACTTGATCTTAGAGAAATTGATAATACTGTTTGTGATTATTTTATAATTTGCGATGGAAATTCAAATACTCAGGTTAGTGCAATTTCAGGTTCTATACAAAAAAATGTAGGTAAGAAAATTAAAGAAAAACCCTGGCATGTTGAAGGTGAGAATAATGCAGAATGGATCTTAATTGATTATGTAAATGTTGTTGTTCACATTTTTCAAAAACAAACCAGAGAGTTTTATAATTTAGAAGGTCTTTGGGGGGATGCCAAGATCACCAATATTCAAAATACCTACAAAAAATTAAAATAATATTTAAAATATGACGCAAGAAAAAAAAGATAAAGACAATAATAATCCCTTTAAGCAATTTAATTTTAAATTCAATTTTTATTGGATCTACGGAATTATATTTGCTTTACTATTAGGATACCAATTTTTTAATAGTGCTGAAATGGTTAGTTCTAAACTCACAGAAAATGAGTTTAATACCATGTTAAAGGAAAATGATATTGAGAAAATTGTTATTGTAAACGGCGATGAGGCTCACCTTTATTTAAAGAGTGAAGCTATGGACAAACATAAGAAAAAGCAAACCCCAACAATTTTTAACCAGAATTCACCAATGTTCGTTTATGATTTTGGTGATCTCCAAAACTTTGAAAATAATTTAAAAAAGGCAAAAGAAGAAGATGCTTCTTTAGATTTTGATAAAAATAATATAACTCAAACCAGTATTTTTGATACTTTTTTAGTTTGGTTGCCATTTATCTTCATTATCGGTTTATGGATTTTCTTTATGAAACGCATGTCAGGTGGTGCAGGTGGTGGCGCAGGTGGTCAAATATTTAATATTGGTAAATCTAAGGCAAAAGTATTTGATAAAAACACCCATGTTAAAACAAGCTTTAAAGATGTTGCTGGATTAGAAGGTGCTAAAGAAGAAGTTCAGGAAATTGTTGATTTTTTAAAAAACCCTGATAAATATACTGCATTAGGTGGTAAAATTCCAAAAGGAGCTTTACTTGTTGGACCTCC
>JAUWUU010000071.1 GCA_030617765.1 Flavobacteriia bacterium
GAAATTGAATATGAACGTTCTGAAAATGAACAAATTGTTAGTTTTGAGGGTAATACCAAATCATACAAGCTGATTAAGTTTAGAAAAACAAATCAGGGAACAGCAATTAATTTGCATCCTATTGTTAAAAAGGGTGATAGAGTAACCAAAGGTCAGGTTTTATGTGAAGGATATGCAACTCAAAATGGAGAGTTAGCTTTAGGAATAAATATGAAAGTGGCATTTATGCCATGGAAAGGATATAACTTTGAGGATGCGATTGTGATATCTGAAAAAGTTGTTCGTGAGGATATATTTACTTCTATACACATTGATGAATATTCATTAGAAGTTAGAGATACCAAATTAGGTGCTGAAGAACTTACAGCTGATATTCCAAATGTTAGTGAAGAGGCTACAAAAGATCTAGACGAAAACGGAATGATCAGAATTGGTGCCGAAATAAAACCCGGAGATATTTTAATAGGTAAAATTACACCAAAAGGTGAATCAGATCCTACTCCTGAAGAGAAACTTTTACGCGCTATTTTTGGTGATAATGCAGGTGACGTTAAGGATGCATCTTTAAAAGCATCACCTTCTTTAAGGGGTGTTGTAATTGACAAGAAATTATTCCAAAGAATCGTTAAGGATAAAGCCAAACGTATCAAGGAAAAAGAAGAAATTGCCAATTTTGATGTTGAATTTGCCTCTAAATTTGATAATTTAAGAAACCAACTTGTTGAAAAATTATTCACATTGATCAATGGCAAAACATCTCAGGGTGTTCAAAACGATTTGGGTGAAGAAATTTTACCTAAAGGAAAAAAATTCACCTTGAAAATGTTAAACTCTGTTCTTGATTTTGAACATTTAACTAAAGGTATTTGGACTACTGATAAAGATCTAAACGCATTGGTAAATCAACTAATTCACAATTATAAGATCAAATTAAGCGATTTACAAGGAGCTTTACGTCGTAAGAAATTTGCAATTAGTATTGGTGATGAACTTCCTAAAGGTATTTTAAAACTAGCTAAGATTTATGTTGCTAAAAAACGTAAATTAAAAGTAGGAGATAAAATGGCAGGAAGACATGGTAATAAAGGTATTATTGCCAGAATTGTTCGTCAGGAAGATATGCCTTTCTTAGAAGATGGAACTCCAGTTGATATTGTATTAAATCCGCTAGGTGTACCATCTCGTATGAATATTGGACAAATATATGAAACAGTTCTTGGCTGGGCCGGACAAAAATTGGGTAACACTTATGCTACACCAATCTTTGATGGTGCCAATATTGATCAAATTAATGATCTTACCAATGAAAGTGGAGTACCACAATTTGGCCATACTTATTTGTATGATGGTGGAAGTGGAGAAAGATTTGATCAGGCAGCAACTGTTGGTGTGATCTATATGATCAAATTAGGTCATATGATCGAGGATAAAATGCATGCACGTTCAATAGGACCTTATTCATTAATTACACAACAACCACTTGGAGGTAAAGCTCAATTTGGTGGTCAGCGTTTTGGTGAAATGGAAGTTTGGGCCCTTGAAGCTTATGGTGCTTCAGCTACATTGAGAGAGATCTTAACCGTAAAATCAGATGATGTTATGGGTAGAGCTAAAACATATGAAGCAATCGTTAAAGGAGAACCAATGCCTGAACCAGGATTACCAGAATCTTTCAATGTGTTAATGCACGAATTAAAAGGATTAGGTTTAGACGTTAGGTTAGAAGAATAATAGAAGTTAATTGTAAGTAGGGAGCGTAAAAATTTCCTACTGTTCATCATAAAAAATAAATTCTTTACCATTATCATGGCAAGACAAAAAGATAAATATACCGTAAAAAAATTCAATAAAATAACTATAGGTTTATCATCACCTGAAATTATTCTTGAGGCATCAAGGGGTGAAGTTTTAAAACCTGAAACTATCAATTATAGAACACATAAACCAGAAAGAGATGGTTTGTTTTGTGAACGTATTTTTGGTCCTGTAAAAGATTATGAATGTGCTTGCGGTAAATACAAAAGAATTCGCTATAAAGGTATTATTTGTGATCGTTGTGGTGTTGAAGTTACTGAAAAGAAAGTACGTAGAGATAGAGTAGGGCACATCAATTTGGTTGTACCTGTTGCTCATATCTGGTATTTTAGATCATTACCAAATAAAATGGGATACCTTTTAGGTTTACCTTCAAAAAAATTAGATATGATCATTTACTACGAACGTTACGTAGTAATTCAACCGGGTATAGCTAAAAATATTGAGGATGAACCATTGCAAAAAATGGATTTTTTAACTGAGGAAGAATATCTTGATATTTTAGAAACCTTACCTCAGGAAAATCAATATTTAGATGATTCTGATCCGGATAAATTCATTGCAAAAATGGGTGCTCAATGTTTGATAGAGTTGTTATCAAGAATTGATCTGGATGAATTATCATATCAGTTAAGACATAAAGCCAACACTGAAACTTCTAAGCAACGTAAAATGGAAGCCTTAAAACGCTTGAACGTTGTAGAGTTTTTTAGAGATGCAAATACCAGAAAAGAGAATAGACCTGAATGGATGATCATGAAAGTTATTCCGGTTATTCCACCTGAATTGCGTCCTTTAGTTCCATTGGATGGAGGTAGATTTGCAACATCTGATTTAAATGATCTTTACCGAAGGGTGATTATTAGAAATAACCGATTAAAAAGATTGGTTGAGATCAAGGCGCCGGAAGTTATTTTACGTAATGAAAAACGTATGTTACAAGAATCTGTGGATTCATTGTTTGACAATACGCGTAAATCTTCTGCAGTAAAAACTGAATCTAACCGACCTTTAAAATCGTTATCCGATTCCTTAAAAGGTAAACAAGGAAGATTCCGTCAAAATTTGTTAGGTAAGCGTGTTGACTATTCTGCTCGTTCTGTAATTGTTGTTGGACCTGAGTTAAAGTTATATGAATGCGGTATTCCAAAAGATATGGCTGCAGAACTTTACAAACCTTTTGTTATAAGAAAATTGATTGAAAGAGGTATCGTAAAAACAGTGAAGTCTGCAAAAAAAATAATCGATAAAAGGGAACCGGTTGTTTGGGATATTTTAGAAAATGTCTTAAAAGGACATCCAATATTATTGAATCGTGCGCCTACACTTCACCGTTTAGGTATTCAGGCCTTTCAACCAAAATTGATTGAGGGTAAAGCAATACAATTGCATCCATTGGTGTGTACAGCATTTAATGCTGATTTTGATGGTGATCAAATGGCAGTACATTTGCCTTTAGGTCCTGAAGCAATATTAGAATCACAATTGCTGATGTTGGCTTCGCATAATATACTTAATCCTGCAAATGGATCACCTATTACTGTACCTTCACAAGATATGGTTTTAGGATTGTATTATATGACCAAAGAACGTAAATCAACTGATGATTACAAGGTTAAAGGAGAGGGAACAATTTTCTATTCTCTTGAAGAAGTAAAAATTGCTTTTAATGAAAAGAAAGTAGATCTAAATGCATCTATAAAAGTTAGAGCAAATGATCTTGATGAAAATGGAAAAATTGTCACAAGAATTATTGAAACTACTGTTGGTAGGGTATTATTTAATGAGGTAGTACCTGAAGAAGCAGGATATATTAATGAAGTACTGACAAAGCGATCTCTACGAGATATTATTGGAAATATATTAAAAGTAACCGATGTTCCAACTACCGGTAAATTTTTAGATTCCATAAAAAATATGGGCTATAAATTTGCTTTCCAGGGTGGTTTATCTTTTAGTTTGGGTGATATCATTATACCTAAAGAAAAAGAAAATATGATATCAGCTGCAAATAAGCAAGTTGATTCTATTATGTCCAGTTATAATATGGGTATGTTGACCAATAAAGAACGTTATAATCAGGTTATTGACGTTTGGAGTTCGGCAAATAATAAATTAACTGAGCTTTCAATGAAACGCTTGCGAGAAGATAAACAAGGGTTTAACTCAGTTTATATGATGTTGGATTCTGGTGCAAGGGGTTCTAAAGAGCAAATTCGCCAGTTAACAGGTATGCGTGGTTTGATGGCAAAGCCTAAAAAATCATCAGCCGGAGGTGGAGAAATTATCGAGAATCCAATTTTATCAAACTTTAAAGAAGGATTATCAATTTTAGAGTATTTTATCTCAACTCACGGTGCACGTAAAGGTTTGGCGGATACTGCCTTAAAAACTGCTGATGCTGGTTATTTAACACGTCGTTTGGTTGACGTTGCCCAGGATGTTATCGTAAATGAAAGTGATTGTGGTACTTTAAGAGGTTTAGAAATTCATCCGCTTAAAAAGAATGATGAAATTGTTGAATCTTTAGGAGAAAGAATTTTAGGTAGAATTTCTCTACATGATGTTTATCATCCTGAAACTGATGAATTGATTATAAATTCAGGCGATATATTTAGCGAAGAAATTGTTGAAATTGTAGATAATTCATCTATTGAATACGTTGAAGTAAGATCCGCTCTAACATGTGAAGCTAAGAAAGGTATTTGTGCTAAATGTTATGGTAATAATTTATCAACTAACAAGATGGTTCAGAGAGGAGAAGCTGTTGGTGTAATTGCTGCTCAATCTATTGGTGAGCCGGGTACACAGTTAACGCTTCGTACATTCCACGTTGGTGGTATTGCGGGTAACATTTCTGAAGAGAATAAAATGACTGCTTCATTCTCTGGAAAAGTTTCTATAGATGATCTTAAAACTGTAAAAGGAAAAGATACTGAAGGTAATGAGGTTGATATTGTAATTTCTCGTACTACTGAGATTAAAATTATTGATAAGAATACTGATATTACGCTAAGTTCAAATAACATTCCTTATGGTTCTCATATTCTTATTAAAAATAAGAGTTCAATTAAAAAAGGAGATGTAATTTGTCAATGGGATCCGTATAATGGTGTTATTGTTTCAGAATTTAAAGGTAAAGTTGTTTTTGAGGATATTGAAGAAGGTGTAACTTTTAAAGTTGAAATGGATGAACAAACCGGATTTAAAGAAAAGGTTATTTCTGATTCAAAAAGAAGGAAAATTGCACCAATTTTATTAATTACAAATAGTAAAGGAGAGACACTTCAATCTTATAGTTTACCAGTTGGCTCTCACTTATTAGTTGATGATGGTGAAAAAATTGAAGCCGGTAAGATTTTAGTTAAAATTCCTCGTAAAACAGGTAAAGCAGGTGATATTACTGGTGGTTTACCTCGTGTAACCGAACTATTTGAAGCGCGTAATCCTTCAAATCCATCTGTTGTTTCTGCAATTGACGGTGTTGTTTCATTTGGAAAAATTAAGCGCGGTAATCGTGAGATCATTGTTGAATCAAAATTTGGTGATGTAAAAAAATATCTAGTAAAACTATCGAATCAAATTTTAGTGCAGGAAAACGATTTTGTTAGAGCTGGTATGCCTTTATCTGACGGTTCAATTACTCCTGAGGATATATTAAATATTCAAGGACCTGCTAAGGTACAAGAGTATTTGGTAAATGAAATTCAAGAGGTTTATCGCTTACAAGGTGTAAAAATTAATGACAAACATTTTGAAGTAATTGTTCGTCAAATGATGCGTAAAGTTAAGATCATTGATTCAGGAGATACTACTTTCTTAGAGAATCAATTGGTACATAAAAATGATTTTATTGAAGTTAATGATGATATTTATGGATTAAAAATTGTTGAAGATGCAGGAGATTCTGGAGTTTTAAATGCAGGACAAATAATATCTGCACGAGATTTAAGAGATGAAAATTCTATCTTACGTAGAAGTGATAAGAATTTGGTAATTGCAAGAGAAGCAATTCCTGCTACAGCAGAACCAATTTTGCAAGGTATTACAAGAGCATCACTACAAACCAAATCATTTATTTCAGCTGCTTCTTTCCAGGAAACAACAAAAGTTTTAAATGAAGCTGCAGTGAGCGGTAAAGAAGATTACTTAAGAGGGTTGAAAGAGAATGTGATTGTAGGAAAACGAATTCCAGCGGGAACAGGTATGCGATCAAATGATCATATTATTGTAGGAAATAAAGATGATATTACCATTGATATAGAATCTGAATTATAAATTTCATTAGCCAAAGTTGAAAAACTTTGGCTAAATTTTTACATAGAGAAAATGGATAAAGAGGAGAATAAAAACCAATTAAATATCGAATTAGATGAGAAAATTGCAGAAGGTACTTATGCCAATTTAGCAATTATCAATCATTCGGTTTCTGAGTTTATTATTGATTTTATCAATGTAATGCCAGGTACACCAAAGGCAAGAGTAAAATCTAGAATTATTTTAACGCCGCAACATGCAAAACGTTTGATGAAAGCATTGTCTGAAAATGTAAATAGATTTGAAAATGCCCATGGTAAAATTAAAGATTATGAGCAACCGCCAATACCGTTAAATTTTGGTCCTACTGGAAAAGCTTAAAATTTAATTAATTAACGCTGAACATTCATTGTTCAGCGTTTTTATTTTTCTGATTAATGTTCCCTAAAAAACTTTGGACATATCCTTTATTATTTGGTATAATAGGCGCCTTTATTGGTTTGGTATTACGGTATGCATATACTGGTTCAATTATAGCATTTCCTTTTAAAAATTTATTGCATGCACATTCGCATGTGATGTTACTGGGTTTTATTTTTAATGCTTTACTGGTATTAGTTTGGGTAAATTTTGTCAAAATTATGGACAAAGTTACTTATAGGTATTATGTTGCTATGCAGGTTTTTATGGCAATAATGATTGTAGCATTTGTATTTCAAGGTTATGCATTCTACTCAATTCTGTTTTCTACTTTGCACTTAATAATTAGTTATATTTTACTTGTTAGGTTATGGAAAAGGTTAGAAGGGAATAGTGCAATAATTTTGCTTGTTAAATTTGGAATATTTTTCCACTTTTTATCCTCTTTAGGTCCTTATGCTTTAGGCCCTTTGATGGTTTTTGATATGAAGGAGTCCCCGTGGTACAGGCAAGCAATTTTCTTTTATTTGCATTTTCAATTTTATGGTGTTTACTTTATATGGATCATTGCCTTGATGGCTAACAAGACCAAATTAATTATAGCTAAAAAACAGGTTTTTGTTTTGGTTTTTGGTCTGATCTTATTATATGCGCATTCACTAGACTATAACTTTAATCACTGGTTAATTAAATTTTTTGGTGGTTTGGGTTCTACATTGGTGTTTGCAATACTTCTAGGATTTCGCACTTCATTTATAAAATTGAATAAAGATCTTAGAAATATTTACTATTTGATCATGATTGTGGCACTTATTAATATTGTCGGCACTTTCCCATATTTTGCAGATCTTGTTGTCGATAATCGTTTTGTTCTAATAGCCTGGCTTCATTTTTTATTTTTAGGATTATACGTACCTTTTATTTGGGTATTCTTAGAAAAAAGAATCAATTTAAGTGTATGGATCTTGTATGCTGTTTCAGTTTTTTTATCAGAGCTTTTTTTAATTTTTCCTGATTTATTTTCAAAGTGGTCGTCAATTTCGATAATGGATCTGCTGTTTTTGACTTATTTAGGGATATTTTTAAGTCTAAGTGTTATTCATTTAAATTATCTATTCAAATCTGAAAATGGTGATATGTTGAGTCATGAATAGAAAATTTTCAATATATGAAGTTATTCAGCTAATAATAATTCTTCTTTATTTTAATAGTATATTTTCTCAAGAGAAGAAAGTTGAAAATTTAAATGAGATTATTGTTAAATCGAGTAGGATAGATTTGCTTTTTTCTGAAAACTCCCGAACAATTCAGATTATTACTCCCGAAGAATTACAAAATAGTACAGCATCTAATTTAGCTGATTTATTGCAGCAGATCAATGGAGTTGATATAAGAAGAAGGGGTGTGGATGGAATGCAGTCGGATTTGTACATTCGTGGCGGTAGTTTTGATCAGACTTTAGTATTAATTGATGGTTTTAAAACAGAAAATCCCCAAACCGGTCACCATACCATGAATATGATGATTCCGATAGAGAACATTGAACGAATTGAGATTATTAAAGGTCCGGCAGCTAGAATTTTTGGTCAAAATGCTTTTACAGGAGCAATTAATATCGTTACAAAAACTAAAGTTAAAAATATTTTAGCAGGTAAGGTTGCCTATGGATCTTACAATCAAAATACTGTGGAATTAACAGGGACAATAAATCAAAATAATTCATCACACCAAGTTCATTACTCTCGAAATGCATCAGATGGTTATAGGTATAACACCGATTTTAAAAATCAAAACTTATTTGTTAAAAGCAGATTCAATACACACACTAATCCAATTGATATAATTGCAATCTTTTTAGAGCGCAAATTTGGTGCTAACGGATTTTATGCCAGCCCTGATTTTAAAGATCAATATGAAGAGACTCAGTCAAGTTTAATTGGCGTTTCATCTAATATTTCAAAAAACAACTTTATTTATAGGCCTAAGATCTATTGGAAAAGGGGACAGGATATGTATGAATTTGTTAGATATAAACCTGAAATTTACAGAAACTTACACATTACAAATAAAGTTGGTGCAGCATTGGATTTTAAATATGATTCAAAGTTTGGAATTACAGGAATTGGAGTAGATATAGCAGAAGTGTTTATAACGAGTAATAATCTGGGAGATCATAACAGATTTATGATTACAAGTTTTATAGAACATCGGTTTAATATTTTTGATGAAAAATTTGATATTACTCCGGGGATAGCATTTTCATATTACTCTGATTTTAATTTTCATGCCTTTCCCGGAATAGATCTGGGTTATCAAATTAATAATAATTTTAAACTCTATGGCAATATTGGATATACTTATCGAATTCCAACTTATACTGATCTATATTACAGTAGTCCAACTACAATAGGAAATGAGAACTTAAAAGCTGAGAGTGCATTAGCGCAAGAATTAGGAATTAAGTTTAACGATAATAAATTGTCAGGAGAATTAAACATATTTTATAGATCTTCTGATGATCTAATCGATTATGTTAAGGAAAATGAAGATGATAAATGGCAAGCTGAAAATATTCAAAAAGTTAATACAACAGGAATTGAAACTTCTTTAAAGTATCAATTTAAAACAAATAAATTTCCTCAACATGCTAATCTGGGTTATACTTTTTTAAATGATGATATAATTGATAGTGATTTTAATTTTTCGAGGTATACATTAAATTCTATTAAACATCAGGTGATTGTAGGATATGATTCACAATTTATTTCATTCTTACGCCAAAATATTTCTTATAGATTTGTAGAAAGACCTGATGGAACAAGCTATAATGTCTTTGATGCAAAATTAACTGCAAATTATAATGATATAGAATTGGTTGCAATTTTTAATAATATTTTTAATGCAGAATACACTGAAACAAATTTAGTACCTATGCCCGGTAGAAATGTGATGTTTAGCTTAAAATACACATTTAAATAAATACACATTTAAATAAATATTGACCTTATATTATTGTTATTGAAAAGATCAACTTTATTCAAAATAATATCAATAGTTTGGATTAATATCAATTGTCTATCAGTAAGAGTAGAAAAAAAAAGAATTAATGGTTGTTATTAATTTGTAGTTACCTTGATAATATATAAAAACATAAAGTTTGTAAAAAAAAAGAGGAGCTTTTTTAGCTCCTCTTTAATAAATATAATAATAACAATTATTCAGCCATAGTTCTCATATAGTTAACAATAAGCCATCTATCTTCATCATCGGGCATTTTTTTTGTGTATTCTGGCATATCATCTCTGCCAAAAGTAGTTTTGTAAAATAATTCACCATCTTTTTGCGCTTGAAATTCTTCAGAAGAAAAATCTCCCAAATCACCTTCAACTTCATCTGCTTTGGTACCATCACCATAGCCTTCTTTTCCATGACATGATTTGCAATGTTTGCTATATAATGATTTACCAATTTTAAGATCCACTTTTGGATCTGTTGGATTTTCCATATTTATATATTTATCTGGTACTTTCCATTCATCTTGTAAAAATGAATTAAAAGAGGAAAATAAAAATGATAATACTCCGATAATTGTTAAAATTTTAAATGTTTTCATTTTTTTAATTTTTAGATAGTTTAAATAGATTTAGAATTAAATATATAATAATTCCCCAAATTCCAAGAATTAGTAAATTTGGAAATATTAATAAAAATATTGGTGTTTTGTTTCTTGGTGACCACATGGTTCTTTGGTCAAAAGTAGATTCATCTACAATTGGAACACCAATTGGAGCATTAACTATAGCTTTTATAGTTCCAAAATCATCACTTTCATTTAAAACAACTTCAATGCCTAATTTACCATCAACTCCAGGAATCCCACCTTCAATAGGAACCAGAATGCTCCCTTGATCATCTGTACTGTTAAATTCTTCTCCAATTCTTAAAGGTTTAAACAAACGTTGGATATAAACAGTTAATGATTCATCTGCAATAGGTTCCTTTGAACTGGTATCTGAAAGAATTGCAGAAATATAATTAACACTATCCTTGTTAATTATTTTTGCTTTAATGTTTGCATTTTTAAATTGGATACTCTTTTTTGCTTTTTTGTAAAGATCGTTACCTTTAAAGGATACTAAAATTTTATAGGTATTTGATGAATCTGCTTTTATTTCATTTATATCTTTAAGAAAAAATCTACTTTCACCATCCATATTGGTAGTTGTCTCACCTAATTTCATTTTTTCTTCCTCTAATTCATTATATATGATCAAATTAATATTGGATATTTTGACAGTTTTCTTTTTTATTCTTGCTGATGCTTTTATGTCAAAATAGATTTCTCCATCCATTATTTTAACATATTGAATATTTAGTCTGATTCTATCCTTTTTATTTTTTTGTGCATATAAATTAGTTGAAGTAGAATTAAAAATCAAGACTCCTAAAACTAAGAGAATAGTATGACGAAAATTAAATTTGTTTTTCCTTGAAAAATTCATAATTCTATGTTTTTATCAGATCTTAATAATGCATTTTCATCCGTAGTTCTTTGAATAGGTATAATAGGCAAAAATCTGAACAACATTGTTATAATTAATAATGCCATAGCTAAAGTGGCACCTGTGATCAACCATTCGTGGAGACTTGGAAAATAATGGCGCCAGGATTCAGGTACACCTTGAATAGGTAAAAATGGATGTAAAAGAGTTGGAGTAACAATAAGGTACCTTTTCCACCATGATCCTAAAACCACAAGTAGTGCAATGATAAACATGGGCAATGGTTTTCTGCCTTTTTTAAACAATAACACAATAATAGGTAAGATTAAACCTCCAATGATCACAAACCAAAATAATGGAGCATATTTCCCGGAAAATAATAAATTTAGATGAGCTTCTTCTTCTACACTAGCGGTAAATGCAGTAATTAAATATTCATTAATATTAAAATAAAGATAGATCAAACAAGCTAAAACCAACAACCTTCCCATTTTATCAAAATGCATATCGGTAATATAGTCTTCTAATTTATAGGCTCTTCTAATAACGTAAACTACAGTAATTAGAGCTCCTACACCTGCAACAAAAGCACCTGAAATAAAATAAGCCCCCATATTTGTACTGCTCCATCCAACTCTATAAGTTGTTGAAAATAACCAGGCATCAATTGTTTGAAGAATAAAACCAACAGGAATTATCAAATAGGCGATGGTTTTAATGGATTTGGCTTGGATTATTTTTTGAGTTGTATTTCCTGTCCAGTTTAAAGAAAATGTACTATACCATTTACTAAGTTTTGGTTTGTTGTCTTTATAATATTTTTTAAGAATTGCCAGATCCGGAAGTAATGGAAAATAAAGCAATAGAAAACTTAACATGATATAAGTAGGAATAATGATTACATCCCACGTAATTGGTGATTGCAAACGTGCATGAATAAATAAGTTTAATAGTCTGTCAGGTCGTGCCATATCAATCATAATAGTGATACCTGCCATGATGATACAAGCCAATGAAATGATTTCAGCTATTCTAACTAAGGGTGTTCTCCATTCTTTTCGTGTTAATCTTAAAATAGAGACAACTACTGTTCCAACAAAGCTTGTTGCAACGAAAAACACAAAATTAGAAATATAAATACCCCAAAGTGCATAATCTCTCATATTAGTAACAACCTGACCCTTTATAAGTTGGTCAACATAGGCAATAATTCCGGCTATAATAACTACAATTAGTAGGATAGTCCAGATTTTACCCAGCTTATTAAATTTTCTGGGGGCTAAATCTTTTATTATTTGTTCTTTGGTTTTCATACTCATTCAGATTTTTCAACAGATTCAAATTCTTTATAATCTTTTAAACCATCTTTAAAGTCTACCAGTCTATCTGTAGGAGGCAAGTAATAAACATTAGGTTCTGTACCTAAACTTTCTAATAATCTATACCCTGCTTTGTC
>JAUWUU010000053.1 GCA_030617765.1 Flavobacteriia bacterium
AAATTCGAGTAAATATTTACATGAAAATAAATTTTCAACGACTACTAAGATCATTGATCTAAGTAATGATTTCAGATTAGAAGATGATAAAATTTTTGAAAATAAAGAATTTGTTTATGGCTTACCCGAAATGAATAAAGAAGCTATTAAAAAAGCTGATTATATTGCAAATCCTGGGTGTTTTGCTACGGCAATTCAGCTCGCAATTTTACCTCTGGCAAAAGCAGGATTAATCAAGAATGATGTACACGTAAATGCAACTACCGGTGCTACTGGTGCAGGAACAAGTTTATCAAAAACCACTCATTTTACATGGCGTGATAATAATTTCTCTTCTTATAAAGTTTTTACACATCAGCATTTGGGAGAGATTGATCAAAGTATTAGCCAATTACAAAATAATTTTAAAAATGAAATTATTTTTATTCCAAATCGGGGTGATTTTAGTCGTGGAATTTATGCAACTCATTATACAGATTTTGATGGATCTATTGAAGATGCAAAACAACTTTACAAAAATTTTTATAAGGATGCAAAATTTACGCTTGTTTCTGATAAAGAGATCTTTTTAAAGCAAGTTGTCAATACTAATAAATGTTTGATTCATTTGCATAAACACAATAATAAATTATTAATAACAAGTGTAATTGACAATCTGTTAAAAGGAGCATCAGGACAAGCAGTTCAAAATATGAATTTAATGTTTGGTTTTAACGAAAAAGAAGGTCTTAATTTAAAGGCAAATTATTTTTAGTGAGTCTTTAATTAGTGATAATTGTAAAAGTATCATCAAATTAATAGTTGAACTCGCCTGTGTGAAAGGCTAATTCCGCTGAAAATCAGCATCTAAAGTGTGAATACCGATATAAATTTAAAAATTTATAACATTATGAAAATAGCAATCATTGGAGTAGGAAATTTAGGATATTCAATTGCAATCGGAATTTTAGATAGAAAGAAAGAAATTGAGTTAAAGTCTTTATTTTTAACAAAAAGAAATATTACTTCATTAGAAAATTTAGACAAATTATCAGCAGTGAAATTAACCACTGATAATAAAAGAGCAGTCAAATATTCTGATGTGATCATAGTTGCTGTACTGCCTAGTCAGTTAAAAAAAGTTTTAGAGGAGATAAAAGAGGAGATAAACCCCAAAAAACATACTGTTATTTCGGTTGCTACCGGAAGAAAAATTAAAGATATTGAAAAGGCTTTAGGAACTGATATTCCAATTATACGAGCTATGCCAAATACTGCAATTTCAGTTGGTGAATCAATGACCTGTTTAAGTGCTAACAAAAACGGCAATAAAAGCATTGACAAAGCAAAAGTTATATTTAATGCATTAGGCCAAACGCTTTGTATTGATGAAAAACACATGCAGGCTGCAACAGTTATTTGTGCCAGTGGTATTGCTTTTTGGATGCGTTTGATCAGAGCAACAACACAAGGAGCTGTTCAACTGGGTTTTCATAGTGAAGAAGCCCAGCAATTATCTATGCAAACTTGTTTGGGTGCAGCTAAATTATTGATTGATTCTCAAAGCCATCCAGAACAAGAAATCGATAAAGTTACTACACCTAGTGGTTGTACTATTGAAGGATTGAATGAGATGGAGCACAATGGTTTGAGTTCTTCCTTAATTCAGGGTCTGGTAGCATCCTATCAGAAGATAAATGAAATTTAAAAATGTCATTCCCGTGAAAATGGGAATATCATGATTATAAACTAAAGAATTAATTATGAATTTATTCAATGTTTATCCACTTTATAACGTAGTCCCATTAAAAGCATCTGGTTGCTATGTTTGGGATGAAAAAGGAGCAAAATATTTAGATCTTTACGGGGGTCATGGTGTAATTTCTATTGGGCATTCACATTCTGATTATGTTACAAAATTAGAAGGACAATTAAATAAAATTGGCTTTTATTCTAATTCTGTTCAAAATCCATTGCAAGTTGAACTGGCAAATAAATTAGGGAAGCTTTCCGGATGCGAAGATTACGATCTTTTTTTATGCAATTCAGGTGCTGAGGCAAATGAAAATGCTTTAAAGCTTGCTTCTTTTAAAACGGGTAAGAAAAGAGTTATTTCTTTTGAAAGATCATTTCATGGAAGAACATCAGCTGCAGTTGCTGCTACTGATAATTTGAATATTAATGCTCCAATTAACTTACAGCAAGAAGTAACTTTTTTACCTTTGAATCAAATTGACTTGTTTGAATCAGAGATTGAAAAGGGAGATGTTTGTGCGGTAATTATTGAAGGAATTCAGGGCGTTGGAGGTTTGGATGAAGGAACAACAGCTTTTTTTCAACAACTTGAAAAAGTTTGTACAAAAAATGAGGTTATTCTAATTCTTGATGAAATCCAGTCAGGTTATGGCAGAAGTGGAAAATTCTTTGCTTTTCAGCATCATAATATTCATCCTGATATCATTACAATCGCTAAAGGAATGGGTAATGGTTTTCCTATAGGAGGAGTTTTAATTTCAGATAAAATAAAAGCTAAATTTGGTATGTTGGGCACTACATTTGGAGGAAATCATTTGGCATGTGCAGCTGCGATTTCTGTTTTGGATGTGATGGAAAAGGAGAATCTAATAGATAACACTAATGAAGTCTCAGAATATTTTTTAAAAAGAATTAAAGAGATTCCACAAATAACAAAAGTGAAAGGAAAAGGCTTGATACTGGGTGTTGAATTTGATTTTGAAGTAGCCGAAATTCGTAAAAAACTAATATTTGATAAGCATATTTTTACGGGTGGAGCAAGTAATAAAAAACTATTGAGAATTCTTCCACCATTGAGTGTAGCAAAATCTCAAATAGATGAATTTGTGGATGCATTGAAAGAAGTATTGAATGATAAAAAATGAACAAAACACTTAATACAGATCAACGAAATGCTGTTTTAAAGAGCATGGCAAAATTGATTTCTGAGGAAAGAGCCACTATTTTATCAGCAAATAAAATTGATGTAAAAAAATTTGCTGATAATGATAAGGCAATGTATGATCGGTTAATCGTAAATGATGCAAAAATTGATGGAATGGTAGAGTCATTGGAACAATTGGTATCACAGGAAGATCCGGTTGGTAAAGAAATCTTTCATTTTACACATGAAAATGGCATAAAGGTTACAAATATAACGGCTGCATTTGGAACGATAATGATTATTTATGAATCGCGTCCGGATGTGACAGTTGAGGCTGGTGGAATTGCCTTTAAATCAGGTAATAAAATTCTGCTAAAAGGAGGTAAAGAAGCTATCAACTCTAATCTGGCAATTGTGGATCTTTGGCATAAAGCTTTAGAGGAAAATACTATTAGTACAGACTGGGTAAAATATTTAAATTATAACCGGCAAGAAACACAAGAATTTTTAATAAATCCAACACAAAAAATCGATTTGATAATTCCGAGAGGGGGTGAAAAACTCATAGCTTTTGTAAAAGAAAATGCAATTTGTCCGGTAATTGTTAGTGGTAGGGGTAATAATTTTTTATATGTACATCCTGAGGCTGATTTAGAAAAAGCAATTGATATAATTATCAATGCAAAAACTTCAAAGATTTCTGCATGTAATGCTTTGGATAAGGTTTTTATAGATTCAAATTTGGAAGGTTTTGATGCTTTTATGCACAAATTATTAGCAAAATTAAAAGAAGATAAAGTTCTGATATTTGGAGATAATATTGTGGCTGAATTTGATGGTGTAAAACCAATTCAAAATGAAAATATCTGGAACGAAGAATTTTTAGATTATAAAATTGTAATTGCTATGGTTTCTTCCATAGATGTGGCAATTGCAAAGATCAATAAATATAGCGGTGGACATTCTGCAGCAATTATTACTAGAAATAATGAAGTTGCAAATGAATTTTTAGAATCGATAGATTCAGCAGCTGTCTATCATAATGTTTCAACAAGATTTACAGATGGTTTTCAGTTTGGTTTGGGTGGTGAATTAGCAATAAGTACCGATAAATTACATCATAGAGGACCAATGGGAATGCAACATCTAGTAACCAATAAATGGTATATTTTTGGAGATGGACAAATCAGGTAGAAAAAGAGTATTATTAAAGGTTGGCACCAATACCTTAACCAAAGAAAGTAATTTTATTTCGAGAGGTAAGATTGAAGATATTGGTAGGCAGATCTCAGAGTTAAGTGATAGATATGAATTTATTATCGTTAGTTCAGGAGCAATTGCCGTTGCCAAACAATTTGTGAATTTAGAAAGTAACAGAAAAGATATCAATGTAAAACAGGCTTTGGCAGCTATTGGTCAACCACATTTAATGCGAATTTTTCAGGAAAATTTTAGAGAGTTGGGTTTATTAACTTCGCAGTGTTTGTTAACCTATTCAGATTTTAAAAGAGAGAAATCAAAACAAAATATCATTAGCACAATAAATATTCTGTTGGCAAATAATTATATTCCCATTATTAATGAAAATGATACCATTGCCACGGATGAAATTCAGTTTGGAGACAACGATAAATTAGCAGCATTAACAGCAAGTATACTTGATGTTGATTTGGTAATTTTTGCTTCAAATACAAATGGGATTTATACCAAAAATTCTATTGAAAATAGTAAAAATGAAACCATTAAAGATGTGAAAGATATTTCTAAATTACAAGAGGAAATATCGGATATAAAATCTTCTCATGGTTCAGGTGGAATGCAGTCGAAAATTGATGCTGCAACAATTTTACAAAATAATAATATTGAGACCTGGCTGGTAAACGGACTGGAAGATAATTTTATTTTGAATACAATGAATAACAAATCTGATTTCACAAAAATTAGTAAGATATGAGTGTCATTTCCATGAAAATGGGAATCTCTTGTGCCTTACAGAAATATCAATAATTATGAATTACTTATCAATAAACAACATAGACAATTTATCCGAATGGGTAAATGAGGCAATCGAAATAAAAAACAATCCATTGAAATATCAGGATATTGGAAAAAATAAAACTATTGGTTTACTATTTTTCAATAACAGTTTACGTACTCGATTAAGCACTCAAAAAGCAGCAATGAATTTGGGTATGGAGCCAATTGTAATGAATTTTGGAAGTGAAGGTTGGGCTTTAGAGTTTGAGGATGGTACGGTGATGGATCAGGGAAAATCAGAACATGTAAAAGAAGCAGCGCAAGTAATTTCGCAATTTTGTGATGTGATCGCTATCAGAGCTTTTGCTTCATTAATCGATAAAGAGGAAGATCTTGCCGAAGAGGTTTTAACAGCCTTTGCAAAATATGCTACCGTTCCTGTTGTAAATATGGAAAGTTCGGTTGGTCATCCGTTACAGGCTTTGGCCGATGCAATAACTTTGGAAGAAAACAAAACTGTTCATAAGCCAAAGGTTGTTTTAAGTTGGGCGCCACATCCAAAGGCCTTACCGCATGCAGTTGCAAATTCATTTATTGAAATGATGCAAAAACAAGATGTAGAATTTGTGATTACGCATCCAAAAGGTTATGAATTAAATCCTGAAGTAGTAAAAAAATCAAAAGTAGAATACGATCAAGATAAAGCTTTCGCGAATGCAGATTTTATTTACACAAAAAACTGGAGCTCATTTAAAGATTATGGAAAAGTAATCTCACAAGATAAAAACTGGATGATCACTGCAGATAAAATGGAAAAGACAAATAATGCTAAATTTATGCATTGTCTGCCCGTAAGAAGAAATGTGGTGGTTGCTGATGAGGTTTTAGATAGCGAGAATTCAATTGTAATTGAGCAAGCGAATAACAGAACTTACGCTGCACAAATCGTTTTAAAAAAAATATTAGAAGATTAACAAATGTCATTTCCATGTAAATGGGAATCTCATGAATATTAAAGAAATAAGCTAAATATTTTCGCATTAACGGGAATGACAGATAGGAATGAAACAAAAACTAAAAATAATAAAAATAGGAGGAAATGTAATCAATGATAAGGATTCATTATCATCTTTTTTAGCAGACTTTTCTAAAATTAATGAGGCAAAAATATTGGTTCATGGTGGAGGAAAACGAGCTAGTGAAATGATCTCTGAATTGGGTTTAAAACCTAAAATGGTAAATGGAAGACGTGTAACAGATCAATCAACAATAGAAATTGTTACCATGGTTTATGCCGGATTGCTAAATAAAAATATTACAGCAGAATTGCAAAAGAATAATTGCAATGCTATCGGACTGTCGGGTGTTGATGCCAACACTATTTTAGCACATAAGCGTGTTGTAAAAGATGTAGATTATGGTTTTGCTGGGGATGTGGATAATGTGAATTCAGATATTATTAAAGTATTTCTGACAAATGATCTAACACCTGTTTTTTGTGCAATTACACATGATAAAAAAGGACAATTATTAAATACAAATGCCGATACAATTGCTGCTGAACTGGCTAAAGGAATGAGTAAATATTTTGAAGTAGAATTGATCTATTGTTTTGAAAAGTTGGGCGTTTTAGCCGATGTTAATAACGATACTACTTTGATTGAAAAAATTGATTTTTTGATGTTGCAATTCCTAAAAAAAGAAAATTTAATTTCTGAAGGGATGTTACCAAAAATTGACAATTGTTTTGATGCTTTACAAAACGGTGTTAAAAAAGTAATTATCGGGAAACCTGAAGTAATTATTGATAAAAATATAAAGCACACAACTTTGGTTTTATGATGTCAAAACTTATAAAAGAGGCAATAGAATTGCTAAAAAAATTAATTGAAACAAGATCTTTTTCTGGTGAAGAAGAACAAACTGCATTGTTGATAGAAGCATGGTTTAAACAAAATTCAATTCCGTTTAAACGCGATCATAATAATATTTGGGCAAAGAATAAATATTTTGACAAAACTAAGCCCACCATTTTATTAAACTCACATCACGATACGGTAAAAATCAACAATGCTTATACAAAAGACCCGCTAAAAGCTGAAATTGAGGATGGTAAACTATATGGTTTAGGGAGTAATGACGCGGGTGGTAGTTTAGTATCATTGCTGTCAACTTTTACATATTTTTATAATATTAAAGGTTTAAAATATAATTTAATAATGCTCGCTTCTGCCGAGGAAGAAAATTCTGGTCCGAAAGGAATCAGAAGTATTTTACCATTATTGCCTGAGATAGATTTTGCTATTGTTGGAGAACCTACTTCAATGAATTTGGCCATAGCCGAAAAAGGATTGTTGGTTCTGGATTGTTATGCCCATGGAGAATCAGGTCATGCTGCTCATGAAACTGGTGATAATGCTCTTTACAAGGCAGTGGATGCAATAAGTTGGTTTAAAGATTTTAAATTTCTAAAAGTATCCAAAATGTTAGGCGAAATTAAAATGACCGTAACACAAATTGAGGCTGGCAAACAACATAATGTGGTTCCTGCAGAATGTCATTTTGTAGTAGATGTGCGAACAACCGATCAATATTCTAATATAGAAGTGTTGGAGATCATTAAAGAAAATGTAGAAGTTGAAGTAGAAGAAAGATCCTTACGACACAATTCATCATCGATTCCATTAGATCACCCAATTGTAATATCAGGACAAAAATCAGGAAGAAAAATATATGGTTCTCCTACAATGTCTGATCAAACTGCTTTAACTTGTCCTTCATTAAAATTAGGACCGGGAGAATCGTTAAGATCACATATGGCGGATGAATTTATTTATGTAAATGAGGTAGAAGAAGGAATTGAATTGTATATTGATATGCTCAATGAACTAATGTAAAAATGAATTAATAATATAATAAAGTTAAATGTCCAAAGTCGAATGTCTAAAGTCTAAAAATGAACTTGACATTAAGACTTTAGACTTGAAAACTTTCGACAAATAGATAAAAATGAAACTCTGGGATAAAGGATATAACACCGATAAAAAGATTGATATTTTCACTGTTGGAAATGATAGAGAATTAGATCTGGTTTTAGCAAAATACGATGTTATTGGTTCGTTGGCACATGTAAAAATGTTACACAAAATAGGTTTGTTAAGCAAAGAAGAAATTAATTCTGTTGAAAATGAACTGAATAATATTCTAGAAAGTATAAATAAAGGTAAATTTACTATTGAAGATTCTTTTGAAGATGTACACTCAAAAGTAGAATATTTACTTACTGAAAAATTAGGAGATACCGGTAAAAAAATTCATACTGCAAGGTCGAGAAATGATCAGGTTTTGGTGGATGTACATTTATATTTAAAAGATGAATTACAAGAAATAAAAAGCCAAGTAAAAGAACTCTTTAATCTCTTGATTGATTTATCTAAAAAGTATAAAAAAGTACTTTTACCTGGTTATACACACCTGCAAATTGCAATGCCTTCCTCCTTTGGTATGTGGTTTTCAGCCTATGCCGAGAGTTTGGTTGATGATGTTTATTTTCTTAATGCTGCTTATAAAGTTGTAGATCAAAATCCCTTAGGTTCAGCTGCAGGTTACGGTAGTTCATTTCCTATTGATAGGCAAGACACAACGAATTCAATGGGTTTTGAAACTTTAAAGTATAATTCGGTTGCTGCGCAAATGAGTCGTGGAAAAACTGAAAAATCTGTTGCCTTTGCAATGAGTTCTGTTGCAGGAACTCTCTCAAAATTTGCTTATGATATCTGTTTGTACATGAGTCAAAATTTTGGTTTTGTTTCCTTTCCGGATGAGTTGACAACTGGTTCAAGTATCATGCCTCATAAAAAAAATCCTGATGTTTTTGAGTTAATTAGAGGAAAATGCAATAAAATTCAGGCATTACCTTTTGAACTTACTATGATCTCCAATAATTTACCAAGTGGATATCACAGAGATCTACAATTGTTAAAAGAAGGCTTATTACCGGCAATTCAAACCTTGAAATCATGTTTGGAAATGTTTACTTATTCATTACAAAATATTAAAGTGAATAAAAATATTTTGGACGATAATAAATATGACTATCTATTTAGTGTAGAAGAAGTTAATGAATTGGTTCAAAAAGGAACACCTTTTAGAGATGCATATAAAATTGTAGGAGAAAATATTGCAAAAGGTGATTTTAAGCCTAATAAAAATGTAGACCATACTCATTTAGGAAGTGTTGGTAATCTGGCATTGAAAGAAATTCAGAAAAAAATGGATAATGCATTTAAATAGTTTTTAAAGCATTTTTCATCGCATTAGCTTTAAGTAAACATTCGTTATATTCATTTTCAATAACCGATTGTGATGTAATTGCTCCTCCAACTGAAAATGAGATATATTGTTTGGTTTTATTGTATAAAATGCTGCGAATTACAACATTAAAATCAAAATCTTCATTAGGATCAAAATATCCTACAGTACCTGAGTATAACCCTCGTTTGGTTTCTTCTTGTACTTCAATTATTTCCATTGCAGATATTTTTGGTGCTCCTGTCATACTTCCCATTGGAAATAAGCTTTTTATAATCTCTACCGGATCTATTGAATCAGATACTTTTGAAACCACAGTTGAAACTAATTGATGCACTTGTTTAAAAGTATAAACCTTGCAAAGTTCCTCTACTTTAACACTGTCTTTGGTAGCAGTTTTTGAAAGATCGTTTCTAACCAGATCAACGATCATAATATTTTCAACTCTTTCTTTTGGATCATGGAATAGTTGATCAGCTAGTTTTTTATCGTCCTTTTTATTCTGTAATCTTCTGGCGGTTCCTTTTATGGGTTGTGAAATAATTTTATTGCCTTGTTTTTTTACAAATCTTTCCGGTGATGCTGAAAGTAAGTATTTATCTTTTATTTTTAAAAAAGTAGCAAATGGCGGACTCGATATTTTATTTAAATTAGTATAAACTTCCAGAGGATTTATTGAGGTTTTCTCTGCATAAAACTCCTGACAAAAATTTACTTCATAAATATTACCTCTATGGATATGATTTAATATATTTTCTAATTTTTTAGTGTACTCCTTTTTAGAAATTCGTTGTTTGATATTAATTTTAGGTGAATTTGTTTTGAAGTGAGAAATAGTATTGAGGATATTTTCTAAATCAATTTCTATCTCTGATTTATAATTAGATAAGTATTTTATATTTAGAGTGTTACCTTTTAGGAAAAATATTTTTTTGGGTTGAAAAAAATACATATCAGAAAACTCCAACCCATCAAAATTACGTGATTGTAAATTTTCAATATCATTTTTCAAGTCATATCCAAAATATCCAAAAGTGTAATCGTTGATATCATTGCGAAAAGTTTTTAATTTGTTAAAAGCGTCTTTGCAATCACAGGAGATTTTCTTATTTTCATCAACAGCTAAAATCGCATCATAGGAACTGTATTTTTGTTGATAATCATTATTATCCAGCCAAATAAAAATATCAAATTGTTGCACCCAATTTAACAATAAGGTTTTAAATTTTTCAGGATCCTGTAAATGTATTTTTTTTGAATATCTTTTCACATCTTCTATGATGAATGATCGGCAATAATTTTCCATTTGCCTTCTAACTGTTTTAAAATAATGGAAAACATTCCATTGGCATCACCAACGGTTCTTTTTAAATGAAACTCACCAATCACCAAAAACACATCTTTAGCCAATTGATCAAATTCTAATAAATTAAAAGTTAGAATTCCCATATGTTCTTTGCTAGGGTAACCTTTTTTGTAATTTTCAAGTGTTTGTTGCCATCCGTAGGTTATGCCTTTACTTCCAACAAATTTTAGATCATCAGATTTAATATATCCCTCCATAAAATTTTCAATATCGCCATTGCTCCAATCTTTTGCCTGTTGAAGCATCATGTTTGTTATTTCCTTTTTTGAGGATCTATAATTGCTGTAGGGATTTTCTTTATTTTGAGCTTGCAGAGAGGAAATGATAAATAAAAAGATTGTTAAAAATGTAAAGAGATTTTTCATAAGATTTATTTTTACTGTGAATTTTATTTTAAAAGTCCGGCTCTTTTTAACAGAGCATCAACATTGGGTTCTTTTCCTCTAAATTTTTTATAGAGTTCCATGGGTTTTTCTGTACCACCTTTACTAAGTATATTTTCTTTAAATTTTGTTGCGGTTTCTTTGTCAAAAACACCATTTTTTTTAAAAGTCTCAAATGCATCAGCATCTAAAACCTCAGCCCATTTATAACTGTAATATCCTGAAGAATAGCCTCCTTGAAAAATATGTGAAAATGCAGTGCTCATACAATTTTCAGTAATATCAGGGTATAATTGTGTATCGGCAAAAGCTTTAATTTCAAATTCTTTTACATTTTTTATTGTCTCTGGCGATTCGCCAGCATGCCAGCCCATATCTAACAACCCAAAACTCAATTGGCGCAAAGTTGTCATTCCTTCTAGAAAGTTAGATGAATCTTTAATTTTTTGAATCATTTTTGTTGGAATTATTTCGCCGGTTTCATAGTGTTTGGCAAATAATTCTAAAGCTTCTTTTTCATAACACCAATTCTCGAAAACCTGACTTGGCAATTCAACAAAATCCCAATAAACATGTGTGCCAGATAAACTAGGGTAAGTTGTATTTGCCAGCATACCGTGCAATGCATGCCCAAACTCATGAAACAAGGTTGTTACTTCATTAAAAGTTAGTAGAGAAGGCTTAGTTTGGGTTGGTCTTGTAAAATTACAAACTATAGAAATATGGGGCCTGGAATTGATCTTATCTTGTACCCATTGATCTTTATAAGATGTCATCCATGCACCATTTCTTTTTCCCTTTCGGGGAAAGAAATCTGCATAAAAAACAGCGATAAGATTATTATTAGTATCGGTTACTTTGTAGGTTTTAACATCTTTGTGGTACTTATCTATATCAAAGATCTCTTCAAAATTAAGATCGTACAATTTATTAGCTATGGTAAAAACACCATTGATCACATTCTCCAATTTAAAATAAGGTTTCAATTTTTCATTATCCAGATCAAAGAGTTCTTTTTTTAATTTTTCTGAATAATAAGCACTATCCCATTTTTGTATTTTTGCTATACAATCTTTTTTAGCAATCTTTTTAACTTTTTTAAAATCACTGTTTGCAGCAGGTTTCGCTTTTTCCAGTAATTCATTTAAAAAGGAATTTACTTTTTCAGGAGTTTCAGCCATTCTCTCTTCTAAAACAAAATAGGCATGATTTTTATAGCCCAGTAAATTTGCACGTTGATAACGAAGTTTTACTATTTCAAGTACAATTTTTTGATTGTTGTTCTTGTTTTCCTGAAAACCTTTAGCACCAAAGGCCTTTAGCATTTTCTCTCTTATTTTTCTGTTGTCTGCATAGGTCATAAAAGGAATATAACTCGGATAATCTAATGTAAATATCCAGCCCTTTTTATCTTTTTCTTTTGCTAACATTTTAGCTGCTTCAACTGTGCCTTCAGGTAAACCTTTTAGTTGCTTTTTATCTGTAATTAAAAGTTCAAATGTATTGGTTTCTGCCAAAATATTCTCACCAAATTGTAGACTTAATTTAGCAAGATCTTTATCAATTTCTCTTAAAGTTTTTTTATCTTTATCACATAAATTAGCGCCATTTCTAACAAAACTTTTATATTTTTTTTCTAAAAGCATTTGCTGTTCCGGGTTTAGGGGAATAGATTTTTTATTGTCGAAAACAAATTTTACTTTATAAAAAAGTTTTTCATTTAATAAAATATCATTTGAAAATGCTGTTAAAAGTGGTGAGACATTTTGTGCAATTTTTTGTATTTCATCATTGGTCTCTGCTGAATTGATATTAAAAAATATACTTGAGATCTTATCTAGTTTTTGTCCTGAAAATTCTAATGCCTCCAATGTGTTTTCAAAAGTAGGCTCTTCTTGATTATTTACGATCAGATCAATTTCTGTCTTAGCCAATTTGATAGATTCAATAAAAGCAGCTTTAAAATGAGGATTTTTAATTTTTGAAAAAGGAGCTGTTGAATATTTAGTATTGAATTTTTGTAATAAAGGGTTATTCATTTAATTAAGTTAAAAGTTAAAAGGGAAAGTAATAAGTATTATTGGTTTAAATTATTTTTTTAAATTTTCGGAAGCTTTTATTACTTTGTCTTTGAGGTTATTCTTATAATCAATAACTTTTTGAAGAATTTTTTCATCGGCCTGACCAATGATCTGAGCAGCTAAAATTCCAGCATTTTTAGCACCATCCAATGCTACTGTAGCAACTGGAACTCCACCGGGCATTTGTAAAATTGATAAAATAGAATCCCAGCCATCGATAGAATTTCTTGATTTAACAGGTACTCCTATAACAGGTAACGGACTCATAGATGCAACCATACCAGGTAAATGTGCTGCGCCACCGGCACCAGCAATAATTACATTTATTCCATTTAAATGTGCATTTTTAGCATAGTTAAATAGCTTTTCAGGTGTGCGATGAGCTGAAACAATATCTACTTCAGTTTGAATAGAAAAGCTTTTTAAAATATCTATTGCTTCTTTCATAATTGGCAGATCAGAGTCACTTCCCATGATAATTCCTACTTTGGCCATAACGTTTAGTAAATTATAATTTGTTTAAATTGAATTTAACAATAAAGATAAAAAAATGTATATTTATGGGCTAAAGATAAAACAAAAACAGTTCAAACCTTAATGCAAATTCCATTATTTCATACTGTAATTTCCTGGATATTAAAAAAACGTAAATATCAAATAGATTTATTTATCGATAACCCTATCGATGTTCAGAATGAAGTTTTATACGATTTATTGTCAGCTGCAAGATATACTGAAGTAGGCGGAAAATATGATTTTGAATCGATAAAAAATTATGATTCTTTTGTTGAGAAAGTGCCAATTCAAAAGTATGAATCTATAGAGCCAATGATAGAAAGAGCTAGAAAAGGAGAGCATAATATTTTTTGGTCTTCAAAAATTAAATGGTTTGCAAAATCTAGTGGGACAACAAATTCAAAAAGTAAATTTGCTCCGGTGAGTGATGAATCTTTAGAAAATTGTCATATCAAGGCAGGTAAAGATATGTTGTGTTTGTATATCAATAACAATGAAGAAACCGAAATGTTTAAAGGAAAGGCATTACGTTTAGGTGGAAGTAGTGCAGTATACGAAGATAACGAAACTTATTTTGGTGATTTATCGGCAATTCTTATTGAAAATATGCCGTTTTGGGCTGATCTTAGTAGTGCGCCAAGCTTAAAAACTTCCTTAATGGGGGAGTGGGAAACTAAAATGGAGGCAATAATAGAAGAAACAATTCATGAGGATATTACCAGTTTGGCCGGTGTACCTTCCTGGATGTTGGTTCTTTTAAATAGGGTTTTAGAAAAAACAGGCAAAGATAATATTTTGCAGGTATGGCCAAATCTTGAAGTCTTCTTTCATGGTGGTGTAAATTTTAACCCTTATCGAGAGCAATATAAAAAATTGATACCAAGCTCTAAATTCAAGTATTATGAGACTTATAATGCTTCAGAAGGTTTTTTTGCAATTCAGGATAGAAATAATTCGGATGAATTATTATTGATGTTGGATTATGCAATTTTTTATGAATTCATTCCAATGGACAAGTTTGACGATGAAAGTTCAAAAGCAATTCATTTAGAGGATGTTGAATTAAATAAGAATTATGCAATTGTTATTACTACAAATTCAGGATTGTGGCGGTATTTGATAGGTGATACGATAAGGTTTACAAGTCTTGAGCCTCATCGAATTAAAATTACCGGACGCACAAAACATTTCATCAATGTATTTGGTGAAGAATTAGTAGTTGAAAATGCTGAGAATGCTTTGCAAATAGCTTGTACTAAAACGAATTCTGAATTAACAGATTATACTGTAGCTCCTGTATTTATGAGTAATAAAAATGGAGGTCATGAATGGATAATTGAATTTAAAACACCTCCAAAAGATCTAAAGAATTTTATTAAAATTTTAGATCAGGCTTTAAAAGATATTAATTCGGATTATGAAGCTAAACGCTATATGGATATGACATTGGCCTTACCAAAAATTCATCAAGCAAAAACAGGTTTATTTTACCAATGGATGAAGCAAAAAAATAAGCTTGGCGGACAGCATAAAGTACCTAGATTATCTAATAATAGAGATTTTTTAGAAGAGTTGTTAAAATTTGATATTTTACAATATTAGCAACAAAAATAAAATTTATTTTTCTCTTTCAATCACATAATTTACTAGAGTTGCTAATGATTTTTTATAGGGAGAATCAGGATATGTATTCAATATATGAAAAGCTTTAGTTTGGTATTCTTCCATTTTTTTAATAGTGTATTCAATACCTCCATTTTGGTTGACAAAAGCAATTACTTCTTTTACTCTTTTCTTTTCTTTATTATGGTTTTTAACTGAATTGATCAACCACTTTTTTTCTTTCTTGCTACAATTGTTTAATGTATAGATCAAAGGAAGCGTCATTTTTTGTTCCTTGATATCAATACCTATTGGTTTGCCAATTTTATCATCGCCATAATCAAAAAGATCATCTTTAATTTGAAATGCAATTCCGATAAGCTCACCAAATTCACGCATTTTTTCAATTTCATTTTTATCAGCATCAACCGAAGCTGCACCAATAGC